>NZ_OY780933.1:0-321250 GCF_963676065.1 Maridesulfovibrio sp.
CAGATCCGAAGGGGTGGGAACGTCAAATTCTTCTCCTTCCGTATGGCATTCTATTGCTTCCTGCACGTTGGCCACTAATTCATCTACAGTTGCCCCAGCGGTAAAACAGCCTTTAAAATCATAGACTATTCCGCCGTAGTCGCTGTTTTCGTCTTTATGCACGATAACTGGATAATACATATATATAACCTCTTTGAGAGGGGCTTTCGCCCCCCTATGTTAGAGTTACTTTACTTTGTTTCTCAATTGCCTTGATGGTTCCGAGAGGTAATCCTTTTTTCGGGTGGGGAACTATTGTTATCCTTCCGTCTGGATGTTTCATTTTCAGGTGGCTTCCTTTTGAATGAACCTCTTTAAACCCTGCCTTTTTGAGCTTCTTGATTATTTCCTTGCTGCCCATGAATCTTTTATACGCACAGTGCGCATTACGGTCAACAACTAAATGCGCATTATGCGCATTTTTTTAAATTAAACTATACTGCTGCTGCCGTTTACTATGCCGCCGTTCCGGCTCCTGATCCATTTCAATATATTCATACTGGCCCACCAGATTAATGGGGACTGTCTGCCCGTTTTCCAATTTGATGCACTTGAGATCTTCAAAAACAATCTGCTGAAGTCTGCCTTCAACCTTCAGGTATTTGCGTACTGCCATGATGCTCTCCTAAATCCTATGGGGGTGGGGGCTTCGGAAAAGTGTAATAAGTGTAATGGACATATTTTTCACACCTTAAACCACTGATATAACTTGCCAATTCCGATTACAAAAAAATGTAATAAAATGTAATGCAAAATGTAATGATCAACTATTTCAGCCTGTTGTGATTTTGGAAAATGTAAGCAAAAAGTGTAATGAAAATTACATAAAATTACATTTTTCATTACATTTTTTCTTTCAATTATCCCCTGCTATTACTAGTAGTTACTTAATTATATTATTTCAAATTACATTTATTACACTTTTCCGAAGCCCCCTACCGAGGGTAAATCTATCATTTACACGCGCGTACGCGTACGCACGCGTAAAGTACTCCTAACAATAGGTTATGATTAGTTTTTATCCTTAAATACCCAGCAACGGGTGGTCTTGCCGGTAATACTGCTGGTCATGGGCCTGCCCTTATCCATCAGCTCATACTTTTTAGACTGCGGCAGCAGCTTCTTCAGGGCCTTCATATCCGGCAGTTCCTGCCCTCTTTCCCTGCAACGCTGGGTGAAGTGGTTCAGGTTAACGGCTATCTGCCCCTGATCAGCACTGTGGTTTAACCTGTACTCTGGTGAAGGGCATGCTTCAGTGTCCAGATACCTAAAGGTTTCCCAGAACTGTTCTATCATTGGATGATCTGCGGCAATACGATCCTCACGCAGTACCGCGCGGTGACGCAGGTAGTTCTGCAGCTGCTGAACCTTGGCATTATCAAAGGATGGAAACAGAACCTGAAGCGCGTGGCCACAAGCGGCAACCTGTGCGTGATTCTTCGCTATACGTTCGTTTTTCAAAACTTTTGAAAACTCGCCCTCGATGCGCTCGAAGGCTTCGAAGTATTTTTTCAAGATCTTCTTTTCATTTTTCAGGGCTGCAGCCAGAAAGCCGGAAACTTCTTCTACTGTTTGCCTTTCGAAGAAACGCGCTATTTCACGGGAGCCGGGGCCGTGGTGGGATTTATCTGCATGGCAATGAACTATGCGCTGCAGCAATGCTTCAGAGCCGTCCACCTCGGCATTCTGGGAGATAATAAGCGAAGCCTGAAACAATGATTCCTCGACTTCGTTATTGCGTCTGGCCACGCCCAGCGTACCCGTTCCACGGCCGTTAAAGAATGGCTTGCAATCGTCAAAGTTAAACTGCACCTGCTTGCCGTTGCTGATCCCGGAATCACGGTCTGATTCAATGATAACAACGGGCAGGTTTGAGATCTGGTTAAACGCCCTGCGCCGTCCAGCCGTGGTGGCCTTCATAACGTCAAAGCCCTCATAAAGACGGCCAACCAGCTTCCACAGGAATTCAAGTGTGGTTGATTTACCAGCGCCCGGATCCCCGGTGTACTCAAAGAAGGGAAAGGACATTTGTTCCTTGCGGATCTGCTGCACGAACAGTGAGCCAAGCCAGAAAGACAGCAAAGCAACTCCCTGCCAGTGGAACGCCTGCAGGTACTGATCAAACCACTTAGGATCGAATTCTCCATCACCGGAAATCTTGATTGACTTCAGACCGGGACGGATAAACTGTTTACCCAGATCAAAGAACTTATCTTCATTGAGAGGAATTTCACGGCCTTTATGATAGGCCACGGTAGGATAAATATACGCTTCGGCCGCGCTATCATATCCAATGTAAGGCACGGACCGGACAACCGGAAGCTGATTCCGGAGCCAGCGCCCTGTCAAAATACGCATGTCGGCCGGGGAGCCGTTGAAGATCCCGCCGCCGGTTCTGTTCAGCAGGGCCTTATGAAAGGCATCAGCGGAAGCAATGTGCGTACCTTCAAGGCGGACCACTTCCGGCTCACCCTTCGGGGTGTTGATCTTGAACACGTACCATTGTTCGTCCAGAATTTCGTCAACTTCACGGTACATGCACTGCGGATCCCGATTGCAAATTTCCATCACATCACAATTGGCCAAGAAAATCGGAAGGCTGGTTTCCTCGGTTATTTCGTCACCCTGCAAATCTTCGATCAGTTGGGATATATCCACGCTTACGCTGTACGTTCTGGACCTGAAGCCGATAACGAAACGTTTGGAAGTTCTGCGGCAGTACTGGTGATAAGCATACTCTTCAACCGTTTCGGCCATGAAGAGTTTACCGAGGTAACGGCATTCGGCCATAAACTTAGCGTTGATCTTTTTAGCGCGGTGAAGATCGTCCCAGTCCATGTCTGCCGGAGGAAGATACACTTCAACTTTTTCCCCCATGGCACGAAGCTTTTGGGCATGTTTGGGAATATACTTCCTGCCGGCATGGTCACCATCAAGAGCAAGAACCCAGATTATGCCTTTGCCCTTATGCTCTTCTATAAATGTTTCAGGAAAGTGGTTGCTGCTGAAGGCTGCAATTGTTTTGTAGTCATAATGATAAAGAGCAATTGAATGGAAAATACCTTCCACCCAAAACACCTTATCCCCTTCTTTCAGTTCTTGACCGGGGGGTGCCCATGCGTCCCCCTTATAAAGTGATTTATTTTGTTTCCTGCGGCCGCCAAAATGAGCCTTACGGCCGTCCTTTTTGGTTTTATCAATCAGCCTTTCCCAGTAGCGGGTTCGTTCCGGATCAATATAGAAACGGACCGTGTTGCAGAATTCATTTATGCCGGGCAGCTGAAGCGAACCCTGTTCATACCAGCCACGAATCAGCGAGATATCAAAGCCGCGATCCATACCCATATATGCATTAGCGGTCCGGTTCGGTTCCTGCTCCGTGGCCGGGAAGCGTTTGGAGAAGTTGGTGAAGATTTCCGGGAATAGTTCCCGTGTTGCCTCCTCGTATCCGCAATTATTCAGCCGGTTGCACTTCACAACCCACGGCTTTTCTTTGGAAACAAAGCATTCCTTTTTTCCGCACGATGGGCATTTGCCCTGGATAAACATGTTTCCGGTTTCCCGGAACTGAAACTGCGGATCCGTGCGGAGCGCTTCGACGAGCTCGGCGATATTAATCGCGGGGGAGTTTGGATTATTCTTGGTCACTGGGCACCTCGTCAAAGTCAAAATTAATTTTCACGACTTCACCGTGCTGGCCGAAGCAATCAAGGCAAGCTTTGCGATCAGCTTTGCCCAGATCCCCGCTGTGCCAGAGTTCTGCGCCTCCAATCTTGGTATAAAGGCGATCCCCGGAGTAACCACAAGAAAGGGTTACATCCCGGCCGGGAGTAAGATATTTAAGCTGGAACTGTCTTTCCGGTTTACGCAATTCATATTTTTTTGTGCCGTTCTTGTACTGCTCGAAGTATTCTTTTTTCAGTGGGATAAAGAGAGGTCTAGCCATTTTGCACCTCCGCAAGTTTAGCCAGTGCAGCAGTCCTGCCAATACGCCGGGGATGGATTACCAGTACGTGCTTTCTTTTTTTTAACTTCAGAGGAAAGACCCTGCGCGCAGGAACTTCAGGATAAAGCTGATTCAATTTTGCAATTGCAGATCTAATTTCAACCAGTGATTTTTTAGGATTGTGATCAATAAAGACATCAAGAATCTGCCTTCTGGGGCTAACCTTATTTGGGGGAGTAGTGTCTACGTCTAAGTGTTTTGATTTCCCCGAATAGCAGTAAAAAATATTGTCAGATACCCGCTGGTTGATTTCTATGCATAAGCTGGCCAGTTCCACCATTGCCTCATGAAGTTCAGGATCAAGCTTAAACATGCGCCACCTCACTAGGAATATAAGAAGTCTCAGTCCGCACAGTTACCCGAAACAACTTTTTATCCCCCTTGGAATCCGTCACCTCAATGGGCGGCATGTCGTCAAATTCGTCCTGAGATTGAACCATTCCAACTTCCGCTTCTTCTTCCGCAAACAGCCCGACAGCTACAGCCATACTCGGGCAGGTGTAGATTCCGTCTTCCGCATCATCATTAAGAAATTTTACTGAGAACCTTTCCATTACTCTTCCCCTCCATTTTCAATATCAATTGCATTATCCAAAACAACCGCACTGGAACACACCGCCTCTTTAATAAAGGCCAAAGAATCTTGGCCCCGGGGGCGACTTCGCTGTCGGGTAGTTTTTGAAGTGTCTGCAATGCGCAGCAGGAATCTTGAAGGAAATGGATTGCCTGATCGGCGGTAAGGTCTTGTCTGGCCATGATAGCCTCCGTTGTAGATTTAGGTTTCGGCAGCTCGTAGACCCAAAAAAAGAGCAGCCAGAATTCCTAACACCTACAACAGTGCCCCCAGTCCTCACGGAAAGGGGATTCTGGCCGCTCTGTCTATCAGGATGGAAGTACAGAAAATAAACTGCACCTATCCTGTCAGATTCATTACGGGGTGCGCTAATGCGCAATAAAAAATCTCCGGTAAGGCTGGAGCACACCGTTGTAGAATTAGGAAGCTCAGAATGCCCTGAAACGGGAAATATTGTCAAGTGAGTAGGATAGGCTATCCTAGCCTGTGAATATTCGTTATAAGAATGACCCACTAATTCTATAAGGAGATTCTTATTATGACTGACAGCTATATTATCGAAGTGGCCAACTGCGGAAGCAGCAACCAGACGGTTAACCTTAAAACCATTTCCTGCACCTGTATGGACTGGAAAACACGCAGAGCGCAGCAGCCGCAAAACTCTCCTATCAGACTTTGCAAACACCTCATTGCTGCAATTTGTGAATATGGCCTTGAAGGAGAATACCCAGAAGAAGACCTGCAAGCCCTCTATAAAAAGAAAAAAGGTTTCCCGTTCCCGAAGGCCACGCTTTCCACTCTCGCTAAAGAATACTTCAACGCGGATCTGACTGAAGAAGACGAAAAAAGACTCCACTTCCTTTTTGGTGATAAAAACGCTTTCAGCGCATTCAGCACTTTTCAAAAGCTCACTGAAAAAGGTGAAACCGCCTTTCGCTCTTCTGAAAATAAAACCATACATCAAGCCTGCCAACGTCTTGCTTGGTTCGGTGCTGCTGAGTGCTGCAAAGACAAACCTGCAAAGGATTTGCTTGAAGCGTTGGAACTCTCCGAACTGAAAGGGCTTGGCTCCGCGCTGGGTGAAAATTTCGCCCAAAAGAAAAAGGGAATCGCTACCCTTTCCGAACATCCGGATCTTAATTCCGCTTTTACTGAAGCAGGATTCAAGAAAGAAGATTTTTTTATCCTGAAGCCGCTTAATCTGGATATGTTGCGGTAGCTCTGGGAACTCATTTCTTTTCAATACGAATCTTCTCATTTTTCACCCTTCATAAAAAAACGCCCTTTCCAGCCACTGGTCAGGGCGTTTTCAATTTCTCTTAAAACCAATTTTCTACTTTAACTTATCAACGATCTTTCCGAGTTTATTTATCATCCCAGACGCTACTTTTAGAGTTGCTTCACAGTTCTTTGGTAGCGGCTGCTTTGGAACTCTAACCGGATAAAATGTGTCGCTTGCACCTTCGTAAACCAGCTCATAACCAAAAATTTGAAGCCCCCTATTTGCTATGAGCAATGCGCCGGATTCCTGAAATTCATGAGTTGGGACTCTTTCTTTTTTCATATTGGATCCTGATACTTTTCACGCAGAAAGGTCTTTTGAATCCGGTCATACATCTTTGAATTCATTTCCTCAGAAAAGCCCCTGAATTTACATCTTGCTGGATAAAATGAGTCTGTTTCTTTGTCGTAGCAAAGGGCGTGGCCAAACAAATGGAGAACCGTATTTACAACTTGAAACAACCCAGACTCTGAAAACTCTTTGTAAGAAATTCGTTCAATCATAATTTTAATTTTCTGCGGCCCTCCCTCGGAGATTCCGCGCCGTGCGCAGTTGTTAGGGGAGGTGGGGGTGCGGGAGGACCACAGAAGTAAGCCGGTTAACCCTATTCCGACAGGCTTGGTTTAGGAGAAGGTTTATTTTGAGATGCTTTACGCTTTAGATTTTTTAACTTTCAGAGAGAGAAAACGTTCATGCATGCGCAGCTTGCCCAGCATGCAGATCCCCTTTGCTACGACTTCGCAGACTTCCCTGATAACCCTGCGAATCTCAGTGAGCTTGATTTCATTGTCTTCTATTGTTGCGCCCACTTCTTTGCCCACATCGCTAGTTTCCTTGAGGAGTTCCGCTGCTTCCTTCAATAATTCAGGGCAATCCATTTCATGATAAATTGGCTGGTGCATGTCTTTATCCGCTTGAACAATCAGCCATAGAATTATGATATTGTTGTCCAGAAATTTGCATAGCTTGGGAATTTTTTCATAGCTGGTGTAGTATTCTTCTACGGAAAAAACGCGGTGACAGTGTGACTCGGAATAGCCCATCTCTTCTCTTACTTCCGCTTCAGTCTTGCCGCTCACCTTCAGGGCCAGCCGAAAAGCCTCGTATGCTGTAATGTTTATCAGGTCTCTTGGATCAACCATTTCAGTATTCATTTTTTAACCCTTCCTAATTATGAAATTTAGCCATACGACACGCCTTGCGGATATCAGCCGCTGATACCCCGAATTCATCACGCAAGATTTTCAGAGTCCTACGGAGCTGCACATACTTGGCCGCCAAAACAATGGCGCGGCGTGAGCTGGTGGACATGACCCCAGAACTACGCTGGTTCCGGTACACACGGGGGTCAACCTTCAAGAATCTTGCAGAACCGGAATAAGACCCGAACTCTTGTCTGAGAAATTCATGGTGTCGTGTTATTGTCTTTGTCATGCTTCTTGATAGGCGATCATATCCTATGTAGTCAAGAAATAAACGGATATGGCTTCCCCCTTTACCTAGGAGGCCGAATCCTATTATGTTGCACTCAAACATTGATACCAATCATAATCATGTGGAGTGGCGCTGTGCCTGAACATATTGCATTTGAAAAAGCATTTCTTGAGCTAATACTTGATAAGATTAAAGAAAAAGAATTCTCGCACTCTGATTTTGCCCGGACCATTTTCCCCGGTAGGCCCACAGGATCAGCGGAACGTACATGGCGGAATTTACGCAGCTCGCAAAACGATCCCAGACCCCGAGAGATAACGCTTTCCGAAATGTTACGAATGGCGGATAAACTTGAAACAGACCTGCCAACACTAATGTTTCAAGCTGACCAAATCTTGAAAATGAAAAAATAAAAGGCCGGTTATCCGGCCTTTTTTATTTTAGTCTCCAGCATCCACAGCACAAACCGCCGAATGCAATTTTTTACTTAATACCTGCAGCATATACCCCACCGCCCCCGGCACCATTTTTCCAAAAAACTCAAGTGTTTCTACAATCATATACATTTCAGAAATTGAATCTTGCTTGCTAGTCACTCCAAGAAACTCCTTATTCTAACATGAGCTAGTTATAAAAATGCCCTTGCAAAACAGGCGCTCATCTCCTAATTTGCACTCACTAAATAGGATTTGGTCTCCTATTCAAGATCTATTATGAATTATTCTCAAGGCAACAATCGTGCCTCAAATTAGGAAACGGGGAGTGTATGACTGGACCATTTTTAAACCAGAAAAAAGCGGCGGAATACTGCGGTTATTCACCATCTACTTTTTGCAAAAAACTACAGGGATTCCAACTGCCCATGGCAGGCCCGGACCAGAAACGCTATGCGCAATCTGTCCTTGATGAATGGATGACAACCCCGGAAGTTTTCCGGCCGCAAAAACGCAGAACAAAACACAAACCTGTGAAGGTGACCGTATGAGTGTGCGCCAGAGAAAAGATGGGTACTGGATTGTAGATTTCCGGGATGAAGGAAAAGCAAAATCTCGTTCATTTGGAAAGAGCAAAGATGGAAAACGGAAGGCCGTCGAATTTGACCTAAAGGTCAAGCTACTAAAAAATCAAGGCAAGCCTATCCCAGTAGCGCGGCCGGGGGGGATGTATCTGGATGAACTTTGCCAGCTGTGGATCAACTACAAAAAAACACAGGGCAGAAAAACGGGCTGGCTCAAGGATTGGATCAGCCTTTTTAACCACAGGTTTGCTCCAGAGCTGGCCGACAAGCCATGCGATATGCTTACCCAGTCCGACATAACCAATGTTATAGCGAAGTACTACAGCGATTCCGCACAATCCACACGCAACCGCTACACTGGATATCTAAGCGCTATTTTTGAATATGGTTATGAACATGGCCACATCAAAAAAAATCCGTTGAAGAGCTGGAAAAAAGGAAGGGAAGAATCCAGACAATCACAGTTGACCATTAAGGATTTACAGAAAATCAGAGAGCATGCACCGGACCACCTAGCGTGGGCTATTGAGGTAGCATGGAATATTCCGGTGCGCCCGGGTAAGGCGGATCTGTTCCCGCTCCGCTTCGATAACAACGTTGATTTTTATATGAATACGGTCAAGGTCTACCATACCAAAGTCAAGCGCTGGGCTACTATTGATTGCTCTAAAAAATTTATGAAAAAACTCTATATAGCCAGCCAGACCAACGAAAGCGGCTACCTGATCGAATATAATGGGGAGCCTGTGCAAAATGTCAGCACCGCGCTTAACAGAGCAGCAGGCCCAAAAGGAGCAAGCCTGCCGTACTCCGTATGCATGAACGATATACGCCACTTATGGATTACCACCATGTACAATAAAAAAATTGAGCCTTCGACCATAGCATACATGGCCGGAACCAGCGTCCGGATGATTCACAAAAATTATTATGAACCCCATTCAGCAGAAAGAGCAAAAGCCGCCAAGGTGTTACCAGAAATTTAACACTTTTCTGTTAAGCAATACTGTGCAAACACCAAAACGCAAAAGGCCCGGTCAAATTGACCGGGCCTCCTTTTTTACGGCATATCTTAATTTGTCCGTAAAACATGCCGTAAAACAAAAAAAAGGACTTACAATTTTCCTTGTAAGTCCTTGAAATATCTGGTGGAGCTGGAGGGAATCGAACCCACGGCCTCTTGAATGCCATTCAAGCGCTCTCCCAACTGAGCTACAGCCCCACTTGTGTTGGGTGAAGACGTGTTTATAAAAACCTGCCCCTGCTGTCAACAATTTTTTTCAATTATTTTAACATAAATCGATTTCCCTGCCCGCCACGTTCGGCTAAGCTGCCTTTCTTAGCGACAGCTGTAAGTAAAGCACAACATTAGTTTACTTTTTATAAACAAACACTATTGCTTCATGCGCCGACTTGCAGTATCTTGTCCGCAGATCAATGTTCTCTAAACTGCTATTTTAAAATGAGGTACCATGCTGGACATTGCCTTAAAAATTCTTTCCAAACTAGCCTGGGTTTCGGTGGTATTCATCGGAATAACGGTTATCAGCTTCTGGGTTATCCATCTGGCCCCCGGTTCACCAACTGATATGCAGACCACACTGAACCCCACTGCCACGGTTGAAACCCACCTGAAATTAGAAAAACTGTACGGTCTGGATAAACCGCTTCATGAGCAATATATAAACTGGGTTACCCGGCTTGCTAAATTTGATTTCGGACTGTCCATGTCCGGAGACCGCAGACCGGTCTGGGACCGTATCAAGGAAAGACTCCCGCTGACTTTCGGCATGAATATGGCTTCTCTTTTCCTGACTTTGATGATCGCCGTCCCCATCGGCATATATTCGGCCTGGAATCAGGACGGATGGTTTGACCGGGCGATGACGGTTCTGGTTTTCATCGGATTCGCGGTACCGGGTTTCTGGCTGGCCCTGCTGCTGATGCTCTGGCTCGGCATATACTATCCAATATTTCCCATATCCGGTCTTACTTCGCTTGATTTCGCAATGCTTTCCCCGTGGGGAAAAATGATCGATCTGGCCCGGCATCTGGCTCTGCCTATCTTTATATATACCTTCGGCTCACTTGCCGGGATGTCACGCTTCATGCGCTCTTCCATGCTGGAAGTCCTGAGGCAGGATTATATCACCACTGCCAAAGCCAAAGGGTTGCCCATACGCAAAGTTCTTTTCAAACACGCCCTGCGTAACGGACTGCTTCCGGTTATCACCATCCTCGGGCTGTCCATTCCGGGCCTCATCGGCGGCAGTGTCATCATTGAATCCATTTTTGCCCTGCCCGGACTGGGCCAGCTGTTTTACGGAGCGGTCATGGCCCGCGATTACTCTTTAATCATGGGCTCGCTGGTTCTGGGAGCCATGCTGACCTTAGCCGGGAACCTGCTCGCGGATCTTGCTTACGGACTGGCGGACCCGCGTATCCGGGCGGGAGGCCGAGACTAATGCGTAAGAAAAAACCGCTTACTCCGCCCTCAAAACTACAGAGATACGGACTGCTTTACATCGGACTTTTACTTGTGGGAACTGTTTCACTGGCAGCGATCTTCGCCCCGCTACTTACCTCTTATGACCCAAATGCACTAAACGTGGATCATCTGCTTCAGGGCCCTAGTGCAACTCATCTTTTTGGTACAGATGCGCTGGGCCGTGATGTTTTTGCGCGCATGCTTTACGGTGGCAGGGTTTCACTCTGGGTCGGATTTGTCGCAGTGGGAATTTCTACTGTAATAGGATTGGCGCTGGGCCTCGCGGCAGGATATTTCGGAGGTCTGGTCGATGAAATAATTATGCGCGGTGTTGATGTAATGCTTTGCTTTCCTTCATTTTTCCTGATCCTTGCAGTAATCGCATTCCTCGAGCCGGGCCTGACCAATATCATGATTGTTATCGGTTTTACGTCATGGATGGGTGTAGCACGGCTGGTACGAGCCGAGACCCTTTCACTGCGAAAACGTGATTTCGTGCAGGCTTCCCGGCTGGCCGGAGCCGGATCGATCCGCATCATGCTGACCCACATCCTGCCTAACGCAATCACCCCGGTGCTGGTCTCGGCAACTCTGGGAGTGGCGGGAGCAATTCTAGTGGAATCTTCGCTCAGCTTCCTAGGTCTCGGCGTGCAGCCACCGGACCCGTCATGGGGCAATCTTCTCATGGATGGAAAGGAAGTGCTTGAGATCGCGCCGTGGCTATCTATTTTTCCCGGCATGGCCATTCTGCTCACGGTACTCGGCTATAATCTTCTCGGTGAGGCCCTGCGTGATATACTCGACCCCAGACTCAAACAATAAACGGTAAGATAAATGCTTGAACTGCTCAGAATACGCGACCTTGCACTCATTGAAGATGCTGAAATTGAATTCTCCGCAGGTATGAATGTGCTCACCGGGGAAACCGGGGCAGGTAAATCTTTTATCCTGCGGGCCATCGACTTTTTAACAGGACAAAAGATGCGGCCGGATATGGTCCGCCCCGGCAAGGAACAGGCTTTTGTGGAAGCCTTGTTCATTCACCCGGACGGTTCTGAATCAATTGTACGGCGCGTTCTTTCCGCTGAAACTGGCCGCAGCCGGGTATATGTAAACGATAAACTCAGCTCTCAGAATACAATTAAGGAAATGGGCACAAGCCTGATCCTGCATACCAGTCAGCACGCACAGCAGAAGCTGCTCCAGCCAGCCTACCAATGCCGCATGCTGGATAGCTTTCTTGCGGATACTTCCCTTCCTGAAAAAAAAGATGAAATACTGACAAGCCTGCGGGCATTGCTGACCAAAAAGGAAGAGCTTAAGGACCGTTCGGCATCTCTGCTTGAAAAAAAAGATTTCCTTGAATTTCAAAGGACTGAGATTGAGAAAGTTTCTCCTTACCCCGGCGAAGAAGATGAGCTGCTGGAGAAAAAGAATACCCTCCGCGCGCAGGAGGATGCCGGGCGATGCATTCAGAACGCTATGGACATCATGCGCGGCGCACCGGATCTCTCGGGCGGAGTCTCGCTTCTGGGTTCTGAAATGGAAAATATTTGTGAACTCTTTCCAGAATACGATCAGGACCGTGAAACGGTTATTGAGTTCAAGCACTTTTTAGATGAATTGGCCGGGAAGCTGCGTGCACAGCCACTTGACTTTGATTCCGAAGACTCTATCGACGACATCGAATCGCGGCTTTACGATCTCTCCAAGCTCAAGCGCAAACTAGGCCGAACCCTTGACCAGATTGTGGACCTCAAAAATGAGATTCAGGAAAATCTCGATTTTCTGGACTCATGCGCCTTAGAGCTGGCCCAGCTTGAAAAAGAAGAAAAGAGTCTCGTTGAACGGCTCGAAAAAGCTTTGGTAAAACTTTCCGCGGCCCGTGAAGTTGCGGCTAAAAAACTTACTGACCGGGTTGTCTCGGAATTGAAAGGATTAGGCTTCTCTGAACATGTTCAGGTCCGGTTTGAATTTCAGCCCCATGAACTCTACCCGGGCCTTAACGAAATGCGCGGCCGCCTGATGTGGATCCCCAACCCCGGCCAGGCCGCTCAGCCTCTTGATAAGATAGCTTCCGGCGGTGAACTTTCCCGCTTTCTGCTGGCCATCACAGGTTTACAGGGTGAATCCGAAAAGCCGACCTTGATTTTTGACGAAGTCGATTCCGGCATCGGCGGGCATACCTTGAACCGTGTCGGCGAAAAGATGCAGGAGCTCGCCGCTCGCCAGCAGCTCATAGTAATTACCCACTGGCCACAACTCGCCCAATTATCCAATCGTCATTTCCTCATTCACAAGGGTGTGGTCAACAAAGAAACCTTCACCACATGCCGCCAACTCAATGATTTAGAAGTAAAGGCGGAGCTGGCCCGGATGGCCGGAAAAGAATAGCCAGTACTCAGGGTCAATGTTTGACACTTTGCTAAGCCGGACTTAATTCATCCAAAAACAAAACTGACCAGTCAGTTCTGGTGAAAGCAAAAAGTTATCCCGGAACTGATTTTGAGACTGGACCTATGAAAAAATATTCAGAAAAAGAAACCCGAATTCTGGACACTGCCGCTGAGATGTTCGCCAATCAGGCTTTCCACAAAGTTCTGCTCAGCGATGTAGCCCATGCCGCACGGGTGGGAAAAGGCACTCTCTATCTCTACTTCAAAAATAAGGATGATCTATACTTCGCTGTACTTTTCAGGGGATTCTCAATTCTTGTTGAGAACCTGAAAAAGTTTACCGAAAATCAGGATCTTTCACCTACGGAAAAAATACAATGTATCATCAGGGAGATGGCGGGCTTCATGTTTATGCGGGCAACCAATGCCCATTTATTGAGCAGGGTCATGCATTTCCCCGAAGACGGAGAGTGGCAGGACAAAAGAACAGAACTATGGAGTCTTATTCAGGAAGTTATTGAAGAGGGGGTAGCAACAGGTGAATTTAAAGATTCCTGCCCCAGATATACGGCTCAATACATCCCGAGTTTTATCCGTTCCATATCTATTTTTCCGCCCGAAGGTCTTGATCATGAGCATTTCTGCGCTCATGCATGCAAGTTTGTCCTGAAAGCCCTCACCCCGGAATAAAATATTAATTTGGGGAAAAAGCCATAAACATCAGGTAAATAAAGATGAAAGAAGAATCACCAAAAAAGTCGCAAAAGTTAAAAAACAAAATCCCGGCTAAAAAACGCACAATAATCACAATCGCATTCGCCGCACTTCTGATTCTCGGGACTGCGCTGACATATCCTTTTTATATCCATGCAATGAATCATGAATCTACCGATGATGCTTTTGTCGAGGCTCATGTGGTTGCCATCAGCCCAAGGGTTTCCGGCCATGTAGCTGAAGTATGCGTTGCAGATAACCAGATGGTTCGCAAGGGGCAGGTCATAGCCCGAATAGACAACCGCGATTATCAAGTAGAGCTCGACATCGCCAAATCACGCATGGCGTCGGCAAATGCAACAGTTAAGGAAGCCGAAGCCATGATTGTTGCGTCCAGCAAGGAACTCAGCCAGAGACGCGCGGAACTTTCTTCGCAGACCGCATCACTTTCACGGTACAGGGCTCAGGTCAGTGAAGCTGAAGCAGGCCATTTCCGTGATGCAAACGACCTGACCCGCATCAGCAGTATTGCCAAAGCGGGAGCGATCAGTATTCAGGAATTTGATCACGCCAAGGCACAGGAAAAAATGTCTTCGGCCAATCTGAGATCTGCCAAATCTAATATCCACACTCAGAACGCGAAGATACAGGAAGCTCAGGCAGGCATAGAAGCTGCGGCAGGTAAACTGCAGCAGGCCTATGCTCAGGCTGAAATGCGTAAAGCAAATCTACTTGAAGCACAGGCTCAGGTCCGGCAGGCCGAACTGAACCTTTCATATACAAACATTACGGCTCCCTGCACCGGGTACATAACCAAGAAATCTGTCGAAGCGGGCAACTATGTCATGGCCGGACAGAAACTGCTTAATATCGTAAATCCTGATGTCTGGATTATCGCAAATTTCAAAGAAACCCAGATCAAGGATATGCGCGAAGGTCAGCATGTTGATATTGAAGTGGATTCTTTCCCCGGAATTGAATTCAGCGGACATGTGGATTCAATCCAGCGCGGTACCGGATCACGTTTTACCCTGCTGCCTCCGGAAAATGCCGCCGGTAACTTCATCAAAGTTGTCCAGCGTGTTCCGGTTAAAATCGTTCTCGATGCTAACGAGGATGCCGAAAAACTCGCACCGGGTATGTCGGTTGTCCCCAGCGTGGACATTACCGGCGGCGAAACGAAATCCATAGATGTAGCTTCTTCAGAAAGGCGGGATTAAAATTGTCCGGTTTCAAACCACCAGAAGAAACATCTGCGGCGGAACGCTGGACCATAGCGATAACCGTAATGTTAGGCGCGTTTATCGCGGTTATGGATACGAGCGTGGTCAATGTCTCCATGTCACACATGATGGGCAGCTTCGGTGCCAGTGTTTCTTCGATAACATGGGTGGCGACCAGTTACAGCATCGCGGAAATCATCATGGTCACCATGGCTGGATGGTGGAGTTCCCTGCTGGGACGTAAAAGATTCTACCTGATATCTTTATTTCTGTTCACAGCCGGGTCCATTCTCTGCGGCACAGCGACCTCATTTACCCAGATGACTGTATACCGAGTCATTCAGGGAATCGGCGGCGGCGCATTGATCCCCATTTCGCAGGCAATTCTGCGTGAGACATTCCCGCAGGAGCAGCAGGGGATGGCCATGTCCATCTACGGGATGGGAGTTGTTCTGGCTCCGGCAATGGGACCTATTTTAGGCGGTATACTTACCGACCAGTGGGGCTGGCCGTGGATTTTCTACATAAATATACCAGTATGCATACTGACAATATTTATGACGGCTAAATTCGTCCATAACCCTCCCTATCTGCGCCGTGGAGTCCAGTCCATCGATTGGCTGGGCATCGGTCTGCTGACCGTTTTCCTGACCGGAATGCAGGTCGTTCTTGAAAGGGGGCAGGAAGAACAATGGTTTGAATCGGACTTCATCACGATGGCAACTATAGCCACTGTTCTAGCGTTTCTGATTCTGATTTTCTGGGAACTTCGCTACAAGGACCCGGTAGTCAACCTGCGTATCCTGAAGGACAAAAACCTGACCATCGGAACCCTGATGGGACTGATCTTCGGTGTATCACTTTTCGGGACCACCTTCGTTCTTCCGCAATTCACGCAGCAGCTGTTAGGTTATACAGCTTTTGATTCGGGACTTGCCCTTGCTCCCCGGGCGCTGACCTTAATGTTGTTCATGCCCATAGCCGGTGCTCTATATCAAAAGATAGGCCCGCGAATTCTCGTTTTCACCGGCATAATCATCATTTTGATTTCTTATTACGAACTGATGCAGCTCAACACACAAGCCGGAATGAGCGATATGGTCATCCCGCTGCTGATCATGGGAATAGGCATGCCCTTCATGTTTATTCCACTCAGCGCAGTTTCGCTGTGTACAATGGAGAAATCGCACATTACCGATGCGTCGAGCATATACACTCTGGGCAGGCGTGTCGGCGGCAACATCGGCTATGCCCTTGTAGCTGTGCTGCTGGACAGGAAAATCCAGATTCACACCTCGTTCTTAATGGAAAACATAAGCGACGGGAGACTTGCCACACATGATTTTGTAACGGAAACTACCCGGCAACTCCATCAGCTGGGACTGAATTCAATCGCGGCATCCAAATATACACTGGGTCTGTTGAATAATATTGTGACCAGACAGGCTACAATGCTTGCCTATAATGACATATCATTCATTTTCGGTTGCCTGTTTCTGCTTTTAGTACCCCTCATCCTGCTTATGCCCACGAAATCCGGCATACTGGCTCTGAATAAAAAGGAATAAATAAAAAACCGGCATTATTTTTAATTTTAACAAAAAAGATGTTGACGGAGTACTTTCACGAGAATATTGTGACTCCACGTTCTTTGAATCGAAAGATAGTACTCATGAAGAGGATGTGAGGGATTTAGGCCCGTTGACCATCCGGCAACCTGCCCCGTGCGGCAAGGTGCCAATGCCTGCCCTTACGGGGTCCATGAGAGGGATTTAATACATTGAATTTCTTGAAGGCATTTCCGATTGGAGATGCCTTTTTTCGTTTCCGGAGCCCGGATTAATATTGTTTCTGAGTTTAAAAGCAACAATATTTGTCAAGGAATCCGGTGGGGGGATTTACGGATACTTGCGCTCCCACCTTAAAATCAGATGCCGCTAAAATGCCCGGATAAGGAAGTTTTGCAGGCACATTAAATGCATTGCAATACATAAGCGTCAACTGCTTCAGGGCATTCTTAATGGAAGCAGGACGTAAACACGGAGACAAACCAATGACCGATATTGTAAAAAAAGCCACCGGAAACTTTCACTCGGGAACTATCTGTTTCTTCTGCAGGGATAATGAGAATGAACCCTTTCCCGCTGATTACAGCGACCCGCTGACCCTTCTGGGAGACATCAGCGAACTGCATCTGGGCACTAACCAGAAAGAAGAACTACGCAAAATCCTGAACCGTGAAATTGAAGAAGACGGTGCAAGATCGATATGGGAAAACCGCACCTACCGTAAGAATATTATCCTCTCTTTCGGTACACTGGTTTAGTTTTCCCTGTAAAAAACCAAGTGTTTCGCAGAGCCCTTCGGAATATGTTCCGGAGGGCTTTTCTTATATCCTTGCAATTAGCACCATGTATGTTTAAAAAATATACAACACCACAATCCGGGGGAAAATACATGATCATCAAAGGATTCCTGAAAAAAGCAATACTGCCTGCCGCTCTACTGGCAATGACCGTTTCATCCGCGACGGCCGGCGAAAAGATATTTACGGTAATCAACCACACTGACGGTGTGGTCCGGGTCTGGGGCAAGTCAAACGATTACAAATTCGGGCGCATCAAACCCAAAACCATCGCCGACTGCACCTGCAACTCACTTTACAACAAGGATTGCTTTGATAAAAAAGGCGGAAAGGCCAAGATTAAACTCGCACTGGAAGTCAACGACGGAAAAGAGCTGTATTCCGGGGACACCTGCACCAAGCTTTATATATCACCCGGCACTTTTATCAGCGTAAATCCCGATGTAGACGGGCGTCATATCAAATGCACCATTATTGACGAAAGTGAAATCAGGCAGCCAATCCCTTCCTTTAATAAAGCCGACACCAACAAGGACGGCAAAATTGATGAGCAGGAAGCTGAAGCCATTCAACTTAAGGCTAATTTCAAGGATTTCGACCACGACCTGAACAATGAGCTGAATCCCAAAGAATTTGATCGCGCCATTAACAAAATCAATGTCTTTCGCGGCGTACCTTTTTAACTCGCGGAGCTGAATATGAGCAAAACCAATCAGGTAATCGATGCCATACTGGAGCGACGCTCCATAAGAAAATTTACTGCCGAACCTGTTTCACGGGATGACCTTTCGATAATTCTTGAAGCAGGACGCTGGGCTCCCAGCGGACTGAACAACCAGCCCTACCGCTTTCTGGTTCTCTATGATGATGACGCACGGGTCGATCCGCTTGCGGAATGCACAAAGTACGGTCACATCGTTAAGGAAGCAAAAGCGCTGATCTGCATATTTCTGGACCGGGAAGCCACCTACAACGAAATGAAAGATCATCAGGGGGCCGGGGCCTGCATCCAGAACATGATGCTTGCCGCCCACTCCCTTGGACTGGGTTCGGTCTGGCTCGGTGAAATCATCAACCAGCAGGACCAGGTTCTGGAGGTATTGGATGTTTCCTCGGACCGCTATGAACTTCAAGTTGTTATAGCCCTCGGTCACCCGGACGGACAGGGCAGCTCAAAAAGAAACGAATTATCAGAATATATGCTGGAGGATTTTTAATGGAAATCAAGATTTTCCCACTCGGCCCCCTTGAGACCAATTGTTTTGTTATTACCAATGAAAACAAGGCACTGGTGATTGATCCCGGCGGAGACCCTACTCCCGTGCTTTCCTATCTTAAGAAAACCGGAGTGGAGTTGGACCGCATCCTGAACACTCACCTGCATTTTGATCATATCCTCGGTAACCGGGCTCTGGCAGATGCCACAGGCAAACAGATATACGCTTCAAACGACGACCTCGTACTTATGGACACTCAGGTCGGACGGGGCGGTTTGATGGGCTACCCGGAAGTTCCTCATTTTGATTCTGAAAACATAGCTGAGGGTGAAACCGAGATGATCGGTCTGGAATGTAATATTTACTCCACCCCCGGACATACCCCCGGCAGCCTGACCTTTCACTTCCCGGCTCTGAACGCAGCCTTTGTGGGTGACTTAATTTTCCGCCGTTCCATAGGAAGGACGGACTTCCCTTACGGCAGCACAGAACATCTGCTGGCAGCGGTTAAGGATAAAATCTTCACCCTCCCGGAAGAGACAGAGCTCTTCGCCGGGCACGGACCTTCCACCTCAGTGGGCGATGAAAAAAATCACAATCCTTATTTCAGCGGAGTTCATATTTAATGTGACGGCCCTCAGTTTCATGCATACATGAATCTGAGGGCAATAACTTTACCAGCAGTGCAAGACCGCTCCTGACGGGAGAAAAATATGAGTGATCAGAAATTAGTCGATGTCCGTAACAAGTGTTGAGGCGTAGGACTGGAGGTAGGTTGGTACCTCCGTTTTGCCCGGACCGATAAGATAACCGCCCTTGTAGATAAAGGGACGGAAGACCAGTTGCGTCATCAGCTGGAAATTCTGCCGGAATGGGATCTTGAATTGTTTGAAGAGGATGACCATGTTCGCGCGGTCTTCCACAGCAAATTGCCAAGAGGCAAAAAAAGCGATTAAACATGAAACAGCTTCCGGTAATCTTTGCCTGCAGCCATCACAGGGATGGCAACAGTGACCACGCCGCCGCACTTTTTCTGAAAGGGATACGTTCCGCAGGAGGTGACGCGGAAATGATCTATCTGGGCGATATGGACTTCAGGCATTGCACAGGATGCCTGAAATGCCGCACAGCTGAGAGTCATCGCTGCATCTTCGCCGCCAAGGATAGAGCTCAGGAATTATACGAAAAAATTATCCATGCCCCTTTCACTTTTTTCTCCTCTCCCATATACTTCTACCATCTGCCCTCCCGGTTGAAGACCTTTATTGACCGGGGTCAGTGGGCTTTTGAAGCTGCAATGGGCAAATCAGGACTATTTAACACTATTCCCCGACGCTCGGCTTACGCATGTTTTGTAGCCGGAAGGCCTCAGGGCGAAAAATTATTTGAAGGTTCGGAACTGTCCCTCAAATTTTTCCTGAGATTCTTTAAGGCTGACCTTCATCCGGCAATCAATTTTCGGGGAATAGATGAACCGGGCGACCTTAGCAGTGCCCCGGAGAAATGCGACATTATACTCAAAGCCGGTAAAACGGCATGGAAAGAGATACACAATGAGTTTTTATGATAGCGAATTAAAAGTGCTGGTAGCAGAAGACTCTCCACCCATGCGGCTGGTTCTGAAAACCTACCTCGGCAAACTCGGCATAACTCCGCAATTTGCCGAAAACGGCCGTGAGGCCCTTCGCATATTGCATGAGGACAGCTTTGATATGGCCTTCATGGATGTACACATGCCGGAACTAGACGGTCGGGAAGTTGTCGCCGAGATACGCGGTGAAGGACAAAATGTTCCAATCATCGCCATGACCACAGGCGATGACCCGGAACTGCTGACCAGCTGTATTGAATCCGGATACAGCAGCATCCTGCTCAAACCCATCATGAAAGAAGATGTCTTTCGGCTGGTGGAAAAGTTCCGTTAATTTAGTTTGCTGATGCACTTGCGGCTTATTCAATACTTATCACCGGTTGTTGCGTTTAAAAACCTGAAAAATATTTTTAATGAAAAACGCTGCCCGGCCTGTCAGAAGATTCACCCCGGCAAAGGGCTGTGCAAAGTCTGCCTGTCCCTCATAAAAGAAAGACCGAAAAACCTCTGCATCATCTGCGGAGAAGAACTTAATTCCCCGGATGCGGGGGAACTGCCCTGCATAACCTGCCAGACTATCCCGCGCAATTTCAGCAGGCTGTATTTCTACGGAGTACATGAAGGTCTGCTACGCGAAATGATCCTCGGCTGGAAATTCAACAACCGATACTGTTTCAATTCCCCCTTTCAGAAATTTATAGCCCAGACCTGCCGGCAAATTGAAATAGAAAATTTACCGGATCTGATTATCCCCGTCCCTCTGCACACATCCAGATTACGTGAGCGCGGGTTCAACCAGTCCCTTATTCTAGCTCAGGGCGCGAACCGGGCCACCGGTGCGGCACTCTCCACCAAAGCCTTACTCCGAACACGCAAAACCATCCCTCAGACGGAACTGAGCGGTGCTGAAAGACGTAAAAATCTGCATACAGCATTTCACGCAGTTCCTGCGCTTGTGGCAGGCAGGAAGATCCTCCTTGTTGATGACGTGTACACCACAGGGTCTACTGTAGATGAATGCTCACGGGCATTGCTTGAGTCCGGTGCCAAGCAGGTAGAAGTGATGACCCTTGCGCGGGCCTTGATCTAATGCGTACTTATAGGTAATTTTTATTTTTTACCTAAAGTTATCTCAATAGACATTTCCCAAGGAGACCGGAATTGCCCTTTAATATTTCAGAATGGACCCGCATTATCCACGCTCAGACTCCTGTTTACATCCGGCCGGAATCGCCGGACTGGTTTGTTCCCACCCCTTCGGGGGACTCTTTGCTCAGCGATATGCAGAAGAATCCAGGCAGGGAACTGGGCTTGGAAGAAAAGCGTTTCCTGATGCGTCTGCCCGATGCTGCGGAAAAATCCTATCCCGGCAGATATGCATTGCTGAAAACAAAAACACTGCGTGAACTCTGGTTTCACATTACTGACAATTGCAATATGTCCTGTTCCCACTGCCTGTTCTCATCCTCCCCGCAGACCAAACGGGAGTTGCCTGCAGAACGGGTACTGGAGCTTACTGCGCAGGCGGAAAAACTGGGTTGCAGAATGTTCGCCCTCACTGGCGGGGAACCGCTGGTCCACAAAGGGCTGGACCGGATTCTAAACCGCATGTTGGAGATCGAGTCCAGCCATGTAGCCGTGCTGACCAACGGTCTGGCTGTAAAAAAATTCTTCTCCGCCCACCGGTATGATTTCAGCCGCCTGCACTTACAGATAAGCGTGGACGGCATAGGAAAAACCCACGACAAGCTTCGCGGCAAAGGTATGTTTGCCTCTCTCGAAAAGTCGCTGAACTGGCTTTCAGCTGAAGGAATTCCCTTCACCCTTTCCATGTGCGTGACCAAATCCAACGTGGAAGAGATGAAGGAGGTGGTTGAATTCGCTGCCGAAACCGGAGCCTCCAATGTTCATTTCATGTGGTATTTTGTACGCGGACGCGGTGAATACGAACAATTTGTTGAGCCGGAAAGGATTTACCCTCACCTTTTGAAAGCGTGGGAAACCGGCGAAAGAACCGGAGTGACTATTGATAATGTTGAAGCGGTCAAAAGCATGATTTTCGCGCCTTGCGGAACTGTGCATGACGGTTCAACTGCCGGGTGGGAATCCCTTGCCGTAGGCCCGGATGAGAAGCTCTACCCTTCCGCTGCAACCGTCGGCATAGACGAGATATCCACCTGTATTAATAATGACTTAGGACTAGCATGGAAGAAAAGCACCGTTCTTGAAGAGTTACGTAAAAGCAGTGGTAAAAATCTCAGCACCCCATTCAAATTGATCCTCGGCGGTGGCGACACTGATCACAGCTACATGCATAAAAGCAGCTTCACCGGGGATGATCCGTACAGCTCTCTTTACGAAAAACTTGCGCTGGAATTAATCTGCCGAAAGGCAGCGCAATCACTTCAAAATGAAAAACCCGGGCTGTTATTGAAAATGGGAGACAGGCTGGACCGCTGCTCGGGGCATGGCGAAGTGGCTTTAACCCACACCAACTGCCTGCTGGCCGTTGCCGGAAACAACAGCCTTGCCATAGTCAAAGATTTTTATACCGAAGCCGCGGATAAAGCCAAAGAAGATATCCTTAATCCCGCCTGCTACCACCCCGATATAATGAGTCATATACCGGAACAATTCCGTTTCCGGGGCTATGGCTGCGGTTCACCGGTTATGGACGCAGGAATCACTGAAGGCGAACACGTTGTTGATCTGGGAAGCGGACGGGGCATCGAGTGTTTCATAGCCGCCAAACAGGTGGGACGAAACGGAAAAGTAACCGGGATAGACATGCTTGATCCCATGCTGGACCATGCCCGAGAAGGTCAGGCCGCTGTCGCGGAAAAACTCGGCTATAACAACATGGATTTCCGCAAAGGATATCTTGAGACACTGCCTATCGATGAAAACTGCGCCGACCTTCTGCTTTCCAACTGTGTGCTGAACCTTTCCACCGACAAACGGCGTACCTTTGCGGAGATGTTCCGGGTACTTAAACCCGGAGGAAGATTGACCGTATCCGATGTGGTCTGCGAAACGGAGCCGGGCCCCGAGATACGCAATGACGACACGCTGCACGGAGAATGCATCGCCGGAGCACAGACCCAGAAAAATCTCTGCGGACTGCTTGAAGAAGCAGGATTCGAGTCTCTGATGATGATCAAACGCTTTCCCTACCGGACTGTGGGCGGACACCAATTTTATTCCCTGACTTTTTCAGCCCGCAAGCCTATTGCGACTGAAATGGTCAAGACTGTTTATCGCGGACCGCTGTCCACAGCCGTTACACCAGCCGGGAGCATCCTTATTCCGGGGAGTGTGGCTGAAATTTCAAGGCAGGAAGCTGATCTGCTTGGGGAACAACTTTTTATTATAAATGAAGAAGGTGCGGTGGACAATGTTTTCATCGGCGAATCCTGCTGCCCCACCCCGGATTCATTTGATAAACCCGAAGCAAACAAACAGCCTGAACAAAAACATGCGAATATTTCCATGAAAACAATGGCAGGCTGCATGGTCTGCGGCGCAGAGCTGGAATACCTGACCGAATACCGCGAAATGACCTGCGCCTTCTGTGGAGAGAAGCACGAGGCCAACGGGCATTGCGTTAATGATCATTTTGTTTGCGACAAATGCCACAGCGAAGACGGCATGGCTGTACTGCCCCATCTGCTGAAATCCAGCACGGAAAAGGACATGATCGCCCTGCTTGTAAAGGCTCGCAACCACCCGGCAATACCCATGCACGGACCGGAACACCATGCTCTGGTTCCGGGCGTAATTGCGGCAGCCTACAGAAACTGCGGCGGAGCTATTGACGACAGGGTCATAGATACGGCAGTATCACGCGGTTCCAAGATCGCCGGAGGATTTTGCGGATTCATGGGAGTCTGCGGTGCAGCCATCGGTGTGGGAACGGCCATGAGTGCCATTCTGGAGGCAACCCCGTTAACAGCGTCTAAACGCTCCATTGTCCAGAAAGGTACTCTTAGCGCCCTTAAACTGATTTCGGAGATAGAAGCTCCGCGCTGCTGCCAGCGCGACAGCTGGCTGGCTCTTAAGGCGGCGGCACAGGCATCCGAGGAAGTTCTGGGCTTGCAGTTAAAAGCTGATACGCATATACTATGTGATCAGATGAACACCAATAAAGAATGCATGGGACAAAATTGCCCGGTAATTAGAAACAATAAGGGCAATCAACCACCTGTGATTCAACTTCTGGGGTCGATAACAGATTCTGAAAAAAAAGTATAAAACCTACTTGACTTTTCCACCTAGATACGAATATCTTCCCCTCTCTTACGTGACGGAGGTAAGCAAAAAATGTATGCAATAATTGAGACTGGCGGCAAGCAGTTCCGCGTTGAAGAAGGCCTGGAACTCAACGTCCAGAAAATGGACGCTGAAGCAGGCACTAAAGTCGATCTGGATAAAATTCTTCTTATCGGTCAGGGCGAAGACGTTAAAATCGGCGCTCCTTATGTTGAAGGTGCGAAGGTTTCCTGCACAGTAGTTGAACATGGTCGTGATAAAAAGATCATCGTTTTCAAAAAAAGACGCAGGAAAGACTCTCAGACCAAACAGGGTCATCGTCAGGACTACACAAGAATCAAAGTGGAAGCCATTCAGGCTTAAGCTTGACGACAGAACCTACTAAGGAGGCTAATAATGGCTCATAAGAAAGCGGGCGGTAGCTCGAAGAACGGTCGCGATAGTAATGCCCAAAGACGCGGTGTTAAACGTTTTGGTGGTCAGGAAGTACTGGCTGGCAACATTCTTGTTCGCCAGGTTGGTAGTAAAGTCCACGCAGGTAAAAACGTTGGTACCGGTAAAGACTGGACTTTGTTTGCACTGGTAGACGGTGTTGTGCAGTACGAAAAGTACGTGCGCAAAAACCGTGTAAAAACCAGAGTTCACATCGTTCCTGCAGAAGCCTAGACATTAGGCGAAAGCACTTTTTCAGGCAGGGGTCGCATTCAATTATGCGTCCCCTGCCTTTTCGTGTTATTTTGCCTTTGGAAATCACCCAACGGCAAACAGGTAAATATTATGAAATTTATTGATGAAGCTACGATTACGGTTCGTTCCGGAAAAGGCGGCAAGGGCTGCGTGGCCTTCCGCAGGGAAAGATTTATACCCAAAGGCGGACCCAGCGGAGGCGATGGCGGCAAAGGCGGAGACCTTATCATGCGCGGTAGCTCCAAGCTGCTGACTCTCTACGACTTCCGCCTCAAAAGGGTTTACGACGCCAAGAACGGAGACCCCGGGCAGGGACGCGACAAATACGGTCGTGCTGCCGATGACCTGATCGTAGATCTCCCGCTCGGTACACTTGTATACGAAGTGGACCCCGAAGATGGCAGCGAAAAGCTGATCGCGGACCTTACTGAAGAAGGCCGTGAAATTGTCATCTGCAAAGGCGGTGACGGCGGTCGCGGCAACATCCACTTCAAATCCTCCACCAACCAGACCCCGCGTCAGGCTGAAGAAGGATTCCCCGGAGAGGAAAAGCGCATCCGCCTGCAACTCAAGATCATTGCGGACGTAGGCCTTCTCGGTCTGCCGAATGCAGGTAAATCCACCTTTATTTCCAAAATTTCCGCGGCAAAACCTAAAATTGCCGCCTACCCTTTCACGACCCTCGTTCCCAACCTCGGAGTTGTGGATGATGACATGGGCAGCAAGCTGGTCATCGCCGACATTCCGGGTCTGATCGAAGGAGCCAGTGAAGGGCTGGGACTGGGGCACCGCTTCCTCAAACATGTGGAACGGACCAGATTTCTCGTGCATATCCTCAGCGCGGAGGACTTGAGCCTTGAGGATCCTTTTGAAGGATTCAAAATGCTTGATGAAGAACTGCGCATTTTTGATGAGGAAATGGCCGCGAAAACCCAGCTGCGGGTCATCAACAAAATCGACCTGCTTTCTGAAGAAGACCTTGCAGCGATCAAGGCAAAAGCTGATGAAGCAGGCGAGAAAATTTATTTCATATCCGCTCTCCACAGCGATGGGGTTCAGGAACTCCTGAGTGACATGTGGGACAGATTCAAAGCCATGAATCAAGAGGAAGCAGATGAGCAGGACGCAGAACAGGATCAAGACTCTTAAAGAAGCTAAGCGTATTGTTGTTAAAATCGGCAGCGCGGTACTAACCACGGCAGAGGGAATCAATCTCGGCCTGATCTGCCGCCTTGCCGACCAGCTGGCCACACTGCACGAACGCGGTGTGGATATTGTACTGGTTTCATCAGGAGCTGTTGCAGCCGGCAGGAATTCCATTCCGTCCGAGGCTAAACTGGATGATCTGCCTGCGCGTCAGGCGGCATCGGCCATCGGCCAGTCCCGGCTCATGCATGAATATGACGAAACCTTTCGCCGATTCGGTCTCGTTACTTCACAGGTCCTGCTTACCCGTGACGACCTAAAGCTCCGCGACCGTTTCCTCAATGCCCGCAACACTCTTTCCAGACTGCTGGAATGGCGGGTGATCCCGATCATCAACGAAAACGATACCGTGGCCGTTCAGGAACTGGAATTCGGAGATAACGACACTCTGGCCAGCCTGATTTTGAATGTTGTAGAGGCTGATCTCTTCGTAAACCTCACTTCTGCTGACGGTGTTTTCGATAAAAATCCCGATAAAAATCCTGACGCAAAACCGCTGGCCTACATCGAGAACATTCACAACCTCGATCTAGATGCCATGTGTGACGGCAAAACAGCTGTCGGTTCCGGCGGCATGTTTTCCAAGATGCGCGCAGCAAACCGTGCAGCTCAACTCGGTGTACCGACCCTGATTCTCTCGGGGAAAGACCGCATGATCATCGAACGAGTTTTTAACGGCGAAGAGTGCGGTACATGGATTGTACCGGATGAAAAATCTGTTTCCAGACGCAAATACTGGCTGGCGTATCATTGTGATCCTGCCGGTGATCTGGTCATAGATGCCGGAGCGGAGAAAGCATTGCTCGCAGGTGGAAAAAGTCTACTTCCAGCCGGGATCAGCGAAGTCAAAGGCGATTTCAAAGCCGGTGAACTGGTGCGGGTCATCGGGCAGAACGGTAAATCCTTAGCCGTAGGACTGGCCAGCTACAGTGCCGAAGACATTCAAAAAATTAAAGGATGTAAATCCTGCGAAATTGAATCCATCCTCGACAAATGCCCATACCCGGAAGCTATCCACCGGGACAATCTACTGCTGGACGCCGCTTTGTAGAATTCCGTCCGGTAGGCGATTTAACTACCGCAACTAAAATCTATTGTTATAATTTTCAGGACAGGTCTCGTGACCTGTCCTATTTTTTTACTTGATGGACATAATCTCAGTGCCTAAATTATTTTAGTTTTATTTTTTTATAAAATAGCCATAAAGTTTCCACCAAATATGCCGATTATTATAATACAAATATTACATTTAAATTTCACAATTGGGAAATATTGAAATGCGCATCGGTTCAACGCTCGGCAACACAACTAATAGCAGCGACCCCAATTCATATCTGGGGAATTTTACCAGTGCGATGCGCGCACGCCGAGCCAAGCAGGAATCTTTCCAGAATTTTTGCCAATCCATCGAAGACAAAAAAAATTTCAGCACTTCCGCGACTAACCGCGCACCTAAACAACCCCGCCCACAGCAGCCTCATAGGTACAACCCGGAAGTTGCAATCCAAAAAGTTGTCCAAACGACTGCTGCTTATCTTGATTTTAAAGTCGGGCAGATTTTTGAAAACGATAAATCTAAACTTCTTTCCGGCAAACCCGATTCTGAGTACCAAAACAGCCTGAAACAACTCACTAAAGCCATCGATGGTCAAGACTATGATAACGCCCACAAAATCCTTGAGAAATTTTACAAAGGAGATTCAGATCAAGTTATCGCCAAAATCGAAAAGACCCTGGATAAGGTTGAGGATAAATTCTGGGGAGATATAAAAAAAGTTCTAGGTCAGATGCGGGAAGTCCAAGGACTTACCCTGTCCGAAGGAGTTGCAGATCAGAATGCGATATCCGGCTATGATATAATTGATAAAGCCATTGAGAACGCCAGACACAAAAACAGTTCTCTTTCCGACACTGATTTTTCATCACTTCTCTCTAACGCTCGAGAAGATTCTATTAATTATGCGGTAAATAGACTGAAAAACGAAGACAAAAAAGTCCAAAACACTACCGATGCAGAAGAAACCATCCAGTCCGTCTCTGTTTATACCAAACATTTTCTGTTCAACAGTCAAAGCTATGCCGACAAATTCACTGACAATGAACTGGCCGTTAGCTCACAGGTAGAGAGAAGCAAAGACACAACAAAGGCAATGCGTGTCCGCAGACATATTATCCACAACGACAACCGCTTCAGCCAGATTACAGATGAAGAAATCGCACGAAGTGCTGGACTTTCGATGGCACGCACAAGCCAGCTAGGTTCCAAAATACAAAAAATGGGTGACACCGTCATCGATGAACTGGGCGATCTGCTTTCAAAAAGCAAACGCGAAAACATAACTCCCCAAGCTGAAGAACTTTCTGAAACTGATAAAAAAAGTTTTGAAATGAATGTGCCTGAAGAGATCGTCATCAATGAAGACTGGAAAACAAAACGGGAAGACCTTATGAGCCTCATGGTTGAGGAAACCTTAAGCTATTCACGAAAGATGACCGCACGACGCAAAAACCAGCAGCATTACAACACATCAACTTCATCATTTTCCTTCCGAGTTTGATCAAATGATGAAGTTAACCTTGCCTTCCTTCCGATTTCTCATTGAAAAATTTTAACAAAAATGAGGAAGCAATTAAAAAAGATCAGGCCGAACAAACTAGATGGGATGATTATTTCAGCGGATAGGCCTAAGTAATATCTTTTTCATCTGCGGCAGTCCGTTCATTAACGGGATTTGCTGAATTCTTCTGGGACAGGAACGCCCCGAGGATACCGGCAATAAATACAGCAAGATACATCTGCCCAAAAAGGCCCTGCAAAATAACCAGCGACCGGGCCATCAGCGAAACAGGGAGAATATCCCCATATCCGACGGTTAGCATGGTTATGTAGCTGAAATAGGTTAAAGCTCCCCTGATGACAAAAATATTTTCAGATAAATCAATACCTGAAAAAGATCCGTTCTTCAAAATTTCGCAAAGGCTGTAAGCATCGGCCCAAGCCAATCCGGCCAGCATATAGATACAAATTGCCCCTGAAATCAAATCCCGTGTGACTCTTTTCTGCAGCCACATGAACCGCTGAATCCCCCATATCGCGATAATCAGCATAAGCATATCCGCACACTCGCTACCCGCAAGCCAGTTCATATCCCGTGTGCGAATAAATAAGATCGAGCAGACCAGCGAGACCCCATATAGCACGAAATAGCCGCAGAGTTTGGCCTTGTCGGTTATGATCGCAGAAACAGCAGAGAGGAGCACCAGATAGGTATAAAAATACAGAACCTGTTGCAGAAGAAGAGATTCCCCAGCAATGGGCGTTATAAAAATCTGCACCACCAGAAATGCAAGTAGAACCGTGAATTTTGAAGGGCTGTACTTGAAAATACGGTAGAGCTTGAACATGAACGGGCTGTATCTGAATTCTTTGTTTGATCCGGTCATGTCCTTTTATTACCTTATAAAACCCCGCAATTCCATATTTTTATACTCGTTGACCCCGATTTGCCGCTATCGGATGGTTGCTAAGCGATTCAATTGGGCGTAGCTTTCGGGCTTCAAATTATCCCAAAGGACTGAGCTAAAATGGAACCTTTATATAAAAACAAGAACTTACAGATAATCTTTTCCGTAACCCTCATGGCTATCATGGGTGTTTCAAGTATAATCCCGGCCCTGCCTGATATGATCCGTGAATTTGGAATATCCGCATCTACTATCGGACTAATCTTCACCATTTTCACCCTGCCCGGCATCATTTTTTCCCCCCTTGCAGGGATCTTCGCAGACCGACTGGGACGTAAAAAAATACTCGTGCCGGCCCTGCTTATTTTCGGAATTTTCGGAACCGCATGTTTTTTTGCCCCTGATTTCAAGTCACTGCTAATACTGCGTTTTATTCAGGGAGTCGGGGCCTCGGCCATCGGGGTTATCAACCTGACCATCATCGGGGATTTATTCACTGGAAATGACAGAATCAAGGCAATGGGACTTAATGCCGGGGTATTAAGCATGGGTACAGCCATTTTCCCGGCTATCGGCGGAATACTGGCTCAAATCAGCTGGGAAGCACCTTTCCTTCTCTCACTCAGTGCTCTGCCGCTGGCATGGCTGGTCGCGTTCAAGCTCGATAACCCTGAGCCGTCCGGCAATGGAAATTTTAAAAAATATATGAAAGCGGCCTTACAAGGCATGCGTAGAAGAGACGTTTTAAGCCTTTTCGCCATCTCCCTGCTAACCTTCATTATACTGTACGGTCCCATCATAACCTATCTGCCGCTGCTGCTTAATTCCCGTTTCGAGGCATCGCCGTTAATGATCGGAATAGTCATATCCAGCGCATCTTTCATCACAGCACTGGCCGCATCTCAGATGGGCTATCTCGCCCGCTTCATGTCACAGCCGATGATGATCTCCCTATCCGCCTTCGCGTACGCAGCAGCCATGATCATGCTCCCAACCGCAGATTCCGCGCTGTGGTGCATTCTGCCTGTCTGTATGTTCGGGCTGGGCCAAGGCCTGAATATGCCCAACTCAATGTCCATGCTCACAGCCATCGCACCTATGGAACACAGAGCTATTTTCATGTCGGTAAACGGAATGCTGTTACGTGCGGGACAGACAATCGCCCCTATTCTGATGGGACTGGTTTACTCCGGGTTCAGCCTTGAAGCTGTCTTTTACGCTGGAGCAATCGTCGCTGCGGCCATATTCGTTGTTTCCTCATTTTACTTAAGAGGGTATGAAGCAGAAACAGTGCAGTAAATAAATCTGTTAGTAATGATGAGTTAAAATCAAAATTAAAAACTACATTCCCGGAATAAATTATGAAAACTGGAATCAGAGCACATATGAAGCATATTTTTAATCCGCTTCATATCTACTGTAGACTCATGGACAGGGGGGTCTCCTCGTCAGTTGCAAAAAAAATGGCACTTATCTATGAATTCTGTTTATTCAAACCGATAACTTTCTCTCTCCCGGCAATTAAACATCAAAAGCGGGAGAAATAAGCTCGTTATCTATTGAATCCGCATCCTCAGCATTGAATTGAATGAGCCTGCGCAGGTGGGTAAAACTCATCTCATCCATATGATGAAAATCAGCTGCAAGGCCGCTTTCATCCGAACGAACGACTTTAGCGTTGACCCTGATTATGGCTTCTTCTGAAAGTGGAATTGAGACCTCGCATTCATCACCTACGTAAAACCCTCTCACCGGATCACATAGGATTCCCTTCAAACTGATATTATGCGAGTCCACAAAGGCATCAATCTCTTCCTTATGCAGCACAACCCTGAACCCAGCATTCACCCGTGTTCTACGCCTTTTATTCTGATCCATAGAAACTCCGATAAATATTAAAGAAACAACAACGCTTTTTTAATTTCTGTTACTAAATATTCGGGTCTTCTTCAATACCGTATAAAAAATAAAATCCTCAAATCGAACAAAAGTAGCAGCAAAAGCTGGTGCTATACCTCTGTAGATCAAAGCTAACGGTAAGGGGCTTTCCTGCCAACCATGAACAACATTCATTGAGATATGGGGGGCCAAAGCTGCTACTGCCATCCGGACTTCCTTCCCAGTATTTTAAATAGTTCTGGTTTCATCTCCCGCTTCATACTATACTAGTTATAAATATTTTTTGTGGAATCCAAAAATTTATCCGTTAATCTCGACAGAAAAAGACTGGTCAAGAATTCATTATCTACGCAGGTCAACATCATAAAAGGAGTTAATTTATAAGGCAAAAGCATTTACAACTTGCAATTAAATGCATTTCAATCTAGTTGAATGGGCGCTCACTATTCACAAAAAACACACCCATACTCCACCAAACATTCCCCTCACATTTTCGCTGTAACAGACCGGCAGTGGAGGACCGGACCAAGTGTGTTTTGAAAGACTTATTTTTAGGAGATACAAATGGAATCAAAACTCGCAAACCCCGCCCCGTTGGGCCTGATGGGATTCGGCATGACCACCATCCTGCTGAACATTCATAACGCAGGATTTTTCCCTCTCGGTTCCATGGTTTTGGCCATGGGCATTTTCTACGGCGGCATAGCCCAGGTCATCGCCGGAGTGATGGAATTCAAAAAAGGCAACACCTTCGGCACCACAGCCTTTACTTCCTATGGTCTGTTCTGGCTGACTCTGGTTGCCCTGATCGTCATGCCCAAGATGGGTCTTGCCGACCCCACCCCGCATGAATTCATGGGCTGCTACCTGCTCCTATGGGGTATATTCACTCTGTTCATGTTCCTTGGAACCCTGAAAAGCAACAAAGTGCTGCAGTTCATTTTCTTCTCCCTGACCGTACTTTTCTTCCTGCTCGCTATCGGTGATTTCTCCGGCAACCACTCCATCAGCACTATTGCAGGCTGGGAAGGGATTGTCTGCGGAGCTTCCGCATTCTACCTTGCCATGGCTGAAGTAATCAACGAACAGTTTGGGCGCACTGTCCTGCCTATCGGCGAATAGAATACTCACTTCTCATGAAAGTACTAAGGCCGCGCAGCATAAAGCTGTGCGGCCTTTTTTAATACCACGCCGCAACGAATAATCCCGCCCTTCCCCTCTCCCGACTTTTAAATTATAGATAGCGGACGCCCTGCGGAGCCTATACCCGCGCGGGCATCAAAAACGTTCAGGAGAAAATAGATATGAATATGGAACACGATATTACAAGAGCTAAATTTTTGATTGAATCGCTGCCGTACATCAAGGAATTCTACGGCGAAACCGTCGTCATCAAATACGGTGGCAACGCAATGATTGACGAGACCCTGAAAAAAGCATTCGCCCTGAACATAATTCTGCTGAAATACATCGGAATCAATCCGGTTGTCGTACACGGCGGAGGACCGCAGATTCAAAAAATGCTCAGCGCGCTGAACATCGACAGCCATTTCAAGAGTGGCTACCGGGTCACCGACGAAGCCACCATGGATGTAGTTGAAATGGTTCTCGTCGGTCAGGTAAATAAACAGATCGTAAATCTCATAAACCTGAACGGTGGCCGGGCGGTAGGTCTTTCCGGTAAAGACGGAATGCTCATAAAAGCTGAACAGAAAGAACTCGTTATCGAATCCGAAACCAAAGCGCCGGAAATCATCGATCTCGGCAAAGTAGGCGAAGTTACCGAGGTCAACACCACCCTGATAGAATCCCTGCAGAGCGACGGATTCATCCCTGTTATCGCTCCCGTTGGTGTGGATGAAGCAGGCTCAACCTATAATATAAATGCCGACTCTGTTGCCGGATCTGTGGCCGCGGCTATGAATGCCAAACGTCTTCATCTGCTGACCGACGTTCAGGGACTGCTTGATAAAGATAAAAATCTGATATCCTCCCTGACTTGCCGTGAAGCGGCTGAAGCTATCGATTCCGGGGTGGCTCAGGGTGGCATGATTCCCAAGTTGAGCTGCTGCCTTGAAGCGGTACACAGCGGAGTGGAAAAAGCGCATATCATTGACGGACGGGTCGAGAACTGTGTGCTGCTGGAACTTTTCACCAAGAACGGTATCGGCACTGAAATTATCGGCTAATCCGGAGGAATTACATGAAAGCGATCGCCATAGTCGGCAAGAAGAAAACCGGCAAGACTACAATGGGTCTTGCTCTGGTTAAGAAGCTCACAGAAAAGGGTTATAAAGTTGGGGTCCTTAAGCATTCCCACCACGGATTTGACGGAGCTGAGGGAGCAGACACCGAGAAATATAAAGGAATTGCCTCCTGTGTGGCCGCCTACTCTCCCGCTGAATCATTTGTTTCATGGAAGCAGGAGCGCACGGTGCAGGATCTCGTTCCGCTTATGGATGCCGACATCATCGTTATGGAAGGCGGAAACAAAGTGGGCTGGCTGCCCCGTGTAATCATGGTTCGTGAGGATAATGACGACAAGGAATTTTATCCCGAACTGGCCTTGAAACAGCTCCCGGCCTGCACACCGGAAACCCCGCCCTCCGAAGAGCTGCTGGAAGAACTGGCCGATCTGGTTCTGGAAAAGGGATTTATCCTGCCCGGACTAAACTGCGGAGCCTGCGGACGTGACTTCTGTATGGATTTTGTTGCTGATATCATAGCCGGAAAAGCCCGCGTTTCAGGCTGTCAGGCCATGAAGACACAGATGTCGGTGACCTGCAATGGCGCCGAGCTCGGGTTCAACCCCTTTGTAGCCGACATGCTTTCCGCCGGGATTACCGCTATGCTTAAGCAGCTAAAAGGCTACGTGCCCGGTGACATTGAGATTAAGATTAAAAATTAAAATGCCCGGTCAGGGGCGCTCCCCGTCCTGAGCTCCACTATTTTATAGTAAATTTGCTGTTAACGCCGAACTTAAAACAATTAAAAGTTTTTGAAGAGTCCAGAGAAACTTTTTACAAAAAGTTTCTCCGGCCCTCGGAGAGCCGCCGGAGGCATCCATTAATGAGCCATGATTTTTTTAAAATTATCAGCAGGGTAGATTTTGAGGCCCTGCTGAACTCTTTTGAATCCGTTGGAACTAAACGGGTTTCCATTTCCGACGCGTTCGGTCTGGTGCTCGGTGAAGATATTATTTCACCGGAGGATCTTCCCCCGGCCAACCGTTCCTGCATGGACGGATATGCGGTCAACGCCCGTGACGCTTTCGGCGCAACAGAGGGAAACCCCGCCTATCTGGAATGTTCCGCTACCCTTAAAGTGGACGAGAATCCTGAATTTGAACTTCAGCCCGGCGAATGCGCGGCCATTCCTACAGGCGGAACCCTGCCCGAGGGGGCTGACGCAGTAGTCATGGTTGAGCATACGCAGGAGCTTGGTTCCGGAACCATCGAAATCCGCAAATCATCCGCTCCGGGTGAACATATCATGCTCAAAGGAGAAGATGTCACCAAAGGAGATACCGTTTTTCAAGCAGGACACAAAGTCCGCTTTCAGGACGTAGGGCTGCTTGCTGCGCTTGGCATCAAGGATGTTACCATTTATCGCCAGCCACGGGTGGGCATTATATCCACAGGGGATGAGCTGGTTGAGATAGACTCCCCGCAAAAGGTGGGAACTATCCGTGACGTAAATTCCCACACTCTGCGCTGTCTTGTAAATGAAGCGGGCGCAAAGGCCGTCAACTACGGTATTGTAGGCGATAAACTTGATAAACTTATGGCGACGCTTACGCAGGCCATAGCGGAAAATGATCTGGTTCTTCTTTCCGGAGGCAGCTCAGTGGGCATGCGCGACCTGACCGTTCAGGCAATTGAATCCATGGAGGATTCCGAAATCCTCGCCCACGGGGTGGCAATCAGCCCCGGCAAACCGACCATCCTCGGCCGGGTCGGGACCAAACCGGTAATGGGATTACCCGGACAGGTTACTTCGGTACAGGTTGTCATGCTGGCACTGGTGGTCCCCTTCATCCGACACCTCATGAGTGAAAAAGACGCTTTCTCAGGCACAGATCGCATGCAGGTGCAGGCTGAACTGGGCCGCAACACCGTATCCAAACCGGGACGCGAAGATTACGTACGCATGAAGCTGAGCCACCGCGAAGGACTTTTACCCCTCGCTGAACCTGTTTACGGAAAATCGGGCCTGCTTAAAACCATGATTAAGGCCTACGGGTTGATGATCATCCCCGCCGACACAGAAGGCTTCTACGCCGGAGACACGGTAAGCATCTGGAAAATTTGATCTCAGAAGCGAAGCAACGAATAACCGCACAGGCAAAGCTGACAAAAGAAGGAAATAAGTTATGAGTGACCGCAATATCTACCTCAAAACCATCCCCGTCCCCGAAGCCGTGAAAACCGCCATGGCCGCCCTTGACCGCGAGACTCTGGTCAGGACAGAAACAATAGCGGTACACGAAGCGCTCGGCCGGGTAACAGCCGAAGCTGTCATTGCACGTTGCTCTTCCCCCACATATCACTCCGCTGCCATGGACGGATACGCGGTAAAAAGCGACACGACCTTTACAGCACGCGAAGGACAGCCTCTGCAGCTGAAAAAAGACAAAGACTGCATTGCGGTCAACACCGGGAATCCGTTGCCTGACGGGATGGACGCCATCATCATGATTGAACATGTGGTCGATGAGGGTGAAAACATCGCAATCGAAGCCCCGGCCTTTCCGTGGCAGCATGTGCGCCGTATAGGTGAAGACATCGTAGCAACTGAAATGCTGCTGCCCCGAAAACACACAATTTCCGCTTTCGATATGGGAGCGTTACTTTCCGCCGGGATCTACGAAATCAAAGTCTACGAAAAAATCAGGATGACCTTCATCCCCACCGGCGATGAGGTCCTGCCCTTTGCAGACCGTCCCACCCCTAAACCGGGGGAAGTCATCGAATCCAACTCGCAGGTATTTAAATCTCTGGCAGCCGGACTGGATGTGGAATTTGCATTCACTTCTCCGGTTAAAGACCGTGAAGAAAAACTCACCGCCGCGGTACAGGAAGCTCTTAAGGATTCACACATTGTGGTGGTCGGGGCTGGTTCTTCCGCGGGCAGCAAGGATTTCACGCGCATAGTTTTTGAAAAGCTGGGTAACCTGCTGGTCCACGGCATCGCGGTTATGCCCGGTAAACCCACCGTTCTGGGAACAGCGCAAGGAAAACTGCTGGTAGGGGCACCGGGCTACCCTGTAAGCGCTGTGGTCTGCTTCGAGGACGTGCTGACTCCTATTATTTCATGGCTGGCCGGTAAACATAAACCGCAACGTGAGACTGTTCAGGTTCGCCTCGCCAGACGCACACCCTCCAAGCCCGGTCAGGAAGAGATCGTTCGTTTGGCTGTTGGTGAGGTGGATAATGAATACATCGGCGTGCCTCTTTCACGGGGCGCGGGGATGATAACCACCCTGACCAAAGCGCAGGGCTTCACCCGTATTCCTGCGGATAGTGAAGGTGTGGAACTTGACTCCACCGTGGATGTGGAGCTTTTCTCCAGCCGCGCTGAGCTGGATAAAGTGCTTATGCACGTGGGAAGTCACGACAACACCATCGACATGCTTGCCGATATGCTCATGGACGGCGATAATCCCCTGCGGCTGGTATCAACCCACGCCGGTTCCATGGGCGGTCTAACCGCGCTGAAGAATAATATGGCCCTTTTTGCCGGAGCACATCTTTTTGATCCGGACACAGATGATTTCAACTTTCCTTTCATTGAAAAATATCTGCCCGGTCTGGAAGTAACGGTTATCAATCTGGCTATCCGCCATCAGGGCTTTATTGTTCCCAAAGGCAACCCCGGTAACATTGAAGGTATCCACTCACTCGGCGGAGGAAAAATTAATTTTATCAACCGCCAGCGCGGTGCCGGAACCAGAATCCTTTTCGATTATCACATGAAAAAAGCGGGCCTCAAACCTGCGGACATCCTCGGCTACGACCGCGAAGAATTCACCCACATGGCCGTTGCCGCCAACGTGCTTACCGGAGCGGCCGACTGCGGACTTGGAATCTATGCCGCAGCCAAGGCGCTGGGTCTCGATTTCGTGCCGCTGGCCCACGAACGCTACGATCTGGTCATCCCGCAAAAACATATGGAAGACGGCAGGATAAAGACCTTGCTGAAACTCATCAAATCCGATCAGGTTAAAAAAGAGATCAGCAGACTGGGCGGATATGAAACGGATCTCAGCGGGCAGGAAATGAAGCCGGGAATGGGGCTGGGATAAAACACGACAAATTGCCGGAGGGGTTATGAACAAGGATAAAGAACACATCATCAGGCAGAAATGTCATGAAAACGTGATCGGCTTTGCCCCGTTCCGCTACCGCTTCGGCAAGGGCAGTTTTATCCGCGAAGGCCTGCTCAATATCGGTATATTTGAAGACAAAGAAGGCGGACATCTGGTGCTGACCTTCATTTTCGATTCCGACTCAATCATGACCGACAATGATATCCTTGATCGCATGGGACGGCTCGACTTCAGCCCCATGACCCGCAAAGGGTTACTGACCGCATTACGCAATTCAGCAGAATTCGAACAGAACGAGAATTTCGCCATGCACGAATTCAGCTTTTATTTTGACAAAATGCCTGCTGACATTCCCAAACTGATTAATCACTGTTTCATACCCTTCTTTCTTGAGCACCTTTATATGCGTATAGGAAAAGTTGAGTGGATGGATAGCGAAAAGATTAAGGGTTTGTTTTGCAAAATAAAAAATAACTTTAAATGGTAAATTTTCAGGAGAAAGATAATGCCCGTAATTAAAGTTGAAATGTTCGAGGGCAGAACCATCGAGCAGAAAAGAGAACTTGTAGAAGTGCTTTCCAAAGAAACCGCCCGCATAACCGGATGCAGCGTTGGATCAATCTATGTTGTCATTGATGAAGTTAAAAAAGAAAACTGGGGTGCCGGAGGAGAGCTTTGTTCGGATAAGTTTCCGGATTAATTTTTTCCATAGCTACAAAAACAAACCCCCGGCAGAAAAATCCTGCCGGGGGTTTGTTTATTTGTTATTTCCTAAAGCACACCCAACTACTTCCCGTGAATCTCCCATTCTTCAGCCTTGTAGTCCTCGGACACTTCTTCCCAGCCGGAAAACATCGCCGCGATATGAGCGGTGATGCTGTGACCGGTCGTGGTCATGTAGATATGCACTATGAGGAACGCCAGCAAAGCATACGCGCAGGCCACATGGACATTCGCCACTGCATTGAGACTCAGGAAATCGAGTCCGTAAGCGGGCCAATCATTATAAGTCCAATAAAGCAACCCGGTTACCATCTGCAAGGGGAGCAGGATCGCTGACAGTCCCAGATATACCAGACGCTGCAAGGGATTGTGCTTAGCGTCCTTGCGCTTCTGCACAGGATGAGGTTCACCCTTGAAGATACCGGAAGCATAGTACTTCGCCACATCAAAAAGCTTCTTGGAAGTGGGAATGTACTGCTTCCATTCACCGGTGGTCAGCAGCCAGAAGATGATAAAAACGAACAGAATCAGCCAGCTTATGCCCAGCGTGTTATGCAGGTCCACGGCCTGTTCAAAACCGAATAAGGTAAACACACCATGCACTTCCAGCCCGGTAACCATCAGCAGCATTATCAGAATGGCCTGAGTCCAGTGCCAGAAACGCTCGAACCTTGAATAGAGATAGATCTTCTTCATGTTATGTCCGGTCATGACTAGTCCTCCTTACGTCCCTTGATGAACAAACGGCCAAGGGCATGCAGGATTACACCCACAGCCGAGGCAAGCACGATGAACCAGCCCCCTGCATCAACCACAGCCGATGCGTCACGTCCCGGCATATAAAAGCAGGTCAGCTTTGCAAGCCGGCCCTGCTTGCTGTGGCATTCCTCACAAGCTACTGCGTTTTCCTTGGGAGCCACCATATGAGTGGTAGGGTAAACGTATTCGGTTTCCACGAATCCCACTTCACCGCTGAAAGGTAATCCGGCGTACTTCATACCCGAGGTGACGGCCTTTTCCCAATTGTAGCCCTTCCAGTATGCACTCTTATCCTTACCGAACAGATGCGGGATGACCATATTTTTGTTGACCTTGTCATAAGGGGTCATACCCCGGTGAACCTTAAAGGGCATGATGCGCGAATTCCTGTCCGCAATGGAACCGACAGGTCTTGATACCCGAACAGGCTTGGTGGGATCAATAACCGTCTTGGCGGTGATGGAATCGATGGTCCCGTTAAACCAGTAGTATTCAGGAACAACATTCTTTTCCCAGAGCATGTCGCCTTTCTTGGTCATATAAATAGGCTTGCCCCATTCACCCTTTTCTACATAGGGCTTGCCGTCCTTCTTCTTGCCGGCAGCAGACCAGTCCCACCACATCTTGGTAGGCAGTTCGCGGGCAAAAGTCGGGATATGGCAACTCTGACAGGCCAGCTTATCGGTATGATCATTGAGCTTCATGCCTAGTTCAGTCTTATGCGGACGGTCACTGTGGCAGGATTCACACATAATCTTGGAACCGAGATCATCTTCCAGCAAAGACTTACGGCTGGTTGCCGCCGGTGTTGAATAGATGCGACCGGCTATATCGTGATTAACTGTTGTATGACAACGGACACAGGTAAAATTCTGCCCATCCAGACCCATATGAACATCAAGTGTCTTGGCCGGCTTGAGCATGGATGAATCGAGATCGCCGTGCTTAACGCCGTCCCCGCCGCCACCGTAAAAATGACAAGTTCCGCAATTCCTGCGGGTAGGGCGACTTACGGACTGGGCAACCTTATTCCATTCCGGAGCGGGATAGAACTTACCGTTGCCCTTGAACATCTTACCCGGCGGCGGTGCGGGATTACCGGCTCCGGCCGGAAACTTCTTATAGGTTCCGGTCTGTTCATGGCAGACAAGACAATCAATCTTTTCCTGTGACTTAAAATCAAAATCCTTGTTCTTCCATCCGTAACCGGCATGACAGGAAGTACAGCGAGGTTCGTTCGACTGGATGTTGATACAGAAATTGTTCATCACCAGTCCGCCCTTTCCAACCTCAAGCTCCTTTTCCGCCTTTGGATCAAGCCAGGTCCAGTGAATGGTCTTGTGGAACTGATGTCCAGCTTCGGTGTGACAGGTCAAGCAGGCTTTGGTCACTTCCGGGCCGCTTTTAAAAGGTTGCTTCAACGCATCGAACTTTGAATGATCCGCAGTGATCCACAACTCCTTACCCTTGGTAGCCTGACGAGCCATTTCCCGTCCCGGGGCGGTATCCCCGGCGGCAAATGCACTGGCGCCCAGAAAGACAACCGCCATCAGCAGCAGTACTGAGTTCCGAATTAATCTCATTTCCACCCTCCAGAGTTATAATGACCGGGGCAGCTACCCCGGAGACGTTGCATCCTCTTCACCTAAGTCCGCGGTTAGTTCCTCAAGATACTTTTTACGGCCCCGGAAAAACGCGTACATCGCCGCAACACCGAGCAGAATCGCAAATCCCAGATGAGTCCAATCGATAAACATGACCGTCATCGGATCAAAAGTAACCGAGTGCAGATTCTTGACCACCCGCAAACCTCCGGTCCCGATGACCACTACGTAAAGAGCGGCGCGCAACATGCCGGAAGAAGTAAGTTTAAAACGATGGTTCCCGGATAGAAGGAAGAAAGTCAGTAGATACAGAGCCATAAAAATCAAAACGGCTCCGAAGATGTAATGAAGTTTGTTAGTCAGGTAAAAATCAGCAAGCCAGCTCAAGCCGGGAATATCCGCAATGTAATATCGCTTGAATATAGGCATTTGAGCGGCACCGGTAAGGGCCATTATGAAAATGTTTAACTTGAAAAGACGTGCAAACAGAGGACTAGTCATTTTCCTTCCTCCCTGCTGCGGACGAAAGGAAATTTCCGGCCTTGATTAATCCGGCTGCTATCCCGGCAAAAGGAGCGATGCCCACCGCGTAGGCCAGCTTCTCCTCATCAGCCATGGAATCTTCCACCGGAGCAAGTCCGGGCCTGCCGGGCCCCTTCTCCACCTCTTTGTTGAGCAGTTCAAAAGGAACCGGGGAAAGATAAATGGTATTGGTGCCGCCGTTCTCCTCCTCGCCATAGATGAACCAATTGTTCTTAGCCGCCAATTCGTGCGCCTTTGCTATTATTTCACTGCGGGGTCCGATAGTCTGCACATCTTCCGGACAAACCTCGATGCAGGCAGGCAGTTCACCCTGATCGATGCGGTTGTAGCAGCGGTCACACTTGTACATTACGCCGTTCCCCGCAAAATTAGGCAGAATCCGCAAGTACAGTCCTACCCCGGTCTGACGTTGCGGTATATGCCACGGGCAGACAGAGCGACACTTAGCGCCCCCAAGACAGACCTCATCATTGATACGTACTATGCCGTTCTTCTGCTTCCCAGCCGCTCCCCACGGGCATAAATTGGCGCAAGGGGCATTGCGACAATGCAGACAGCGGCGGGGAATATTCACCTCGTGAACCTCACCCTTGTATTCAACCTCCGCACTCTGGATAAAAAGCCAGTTATAGGGCGTCAGCCGGTCATCCACATCAGTCCGGTCAGACCAGTCTTCAGCCTTGACCCGGGAAGTGGGGTACATTTCAGGATACGGCTTATGCGGCCGGGGAAACTTAGGTTCATTGACCTCCCGGCAGGCGGAAACACACTCTCCGCAACCGATACACCTTGAAAGATTCAAAAGTGTACAAAGCTCCTCCTCACTGCTGCCGGAGGCCGCAGCTACTTTGCCGGCCGGCAGAAGCGCGGCACCACCTGCCGCTCCCAATCCCTTCAAAAAACTTCTTCGAGAAATTCCATTCTTCCTATCTGACATGTGTATTCCTTTATGAACTTTCGGTTTTTCAAATTCAGCATGAAACTGGACAATTTTAAGAAAGCAGAATCCGTACCTTTTTCCGCTATTCTTTTAATAAGTACCATAAATACTACATTTGCGGCTAGTGAAACCTTTAATTACTTATTTACATAAGGCTGGAGAAACAGAAAAAACTGTTCAATTGTTTAAACATGTGTTCAACTAGAACCACAAACTTGAACACTTGAACACTTTATTTAAAAAAACGGCTATAAAATATGACTGAACAGGATATCGATCTTTATTTACGGGAAGTTATCGACACTATGAGTGACGGGCTGATCATTATCCGCCCGGACGGGACCATCATGATGGTCAATGACGCCCTGCTGCGCATGACCGGTTTTTCCAAAGAGGATCTGCTGAATAAACCCTGTTCCGCATTAGGCTGCGATGCCTGCCGCCGATCAAGGGAGGAAGGAAAGCAGCATTGGTGCAGGCTGTTCAAAACACGCAAGGAAAACCGCAAGAGCTGCCATATAATTGATAAAAAGGGTAATTATCTGCACGTACTCAAAAACGCTTCGCTGCTAATGGATGATGACGGCAGCATTCTCGGTGCGGTTGAAACAGTCACAGACATCACCGAACTGGACCGCAAGGAATTGAAAATAAGGGAACTTTCCCGAAAGCTTCAGCACGAGGATAAAGGATTCTGCGGTTTTATAGGTCAGTCCCCTGATATGCAGAAGGTTTATACTTTATTAAGCAGAGCTGCCCGGTCAGACGCCCCGGTAATTATTTACGGAGAGTCCGGTACAGGTAAGGAACTGGCCGCACAGGCCATTCATGAGATGAGTCCACGGGCAAACAAACCTTTTGTTCAGCTCAACTGTGCGGCGCTCAATGATTCCCTGCTTGAAAGTGAACTCTTCGGACATGTTAAAGGGGCCTTTACAGGTGCCTACCGTCACAGACAGGGACGTTTTGAGCAGGCCGCGGACGGTTCGATATTTCTTGATGAAATAGGGGATGTACCGCTATCCATTCAAGTAAAACTGCTGAGGGTGCTGGAAACCAGATCCTTTGAACGGGTCGGGGAAAATATCAACCTCAGCATGGACGCAAGGCTGATAACCGCCACCAATCAGGACCTGCGGGAATTAGTGCAAAAGAAATTATTCCGCGACGATTTCTTTTTCCGCATCAATGTGATCCCGGTACACCTGCCCCCCCTGCGTGAGCGCAAGGAAGACCTGCCCCTGCTGGTGGATCACTTCATCACAATGATTGACCATCTGCATCATGGAGAAGGGCCAACGCCTGAAACAATGCGTAAACTCATGAATTACGACTGGCCCGGAAATGTGCGGGAATTGAAAAGCGCGCTGGAATACGCCGCCGTAGTCAAGGACGGCGGTCCCATTCTTCCCGAACATCTGCCGCCTCAAATCAGCGAAACAGGCACCAGCCTCCCGAGCTCTAACCCAATCACCCAAGCTCCTGTAGCTGATGAAAAAGAAGAACTCATCAGTGCTCTCAAGCAGGCAGGGGGCAATAAAAGCAGAGCTGCCAAAATTCTAGGGGTCAGCCGGGGAACGATTCATAATCGCATGCGCAAATATTCAGTCAGGTTCGGGCTGGAGGAGTGATCACACCTCATAGAAGCCATGTTTTCTATGAACTTTATGCGCTCTTCCGGTATTTATAGAAAAGATTATGCACTCGACACCTCTGGACTTTTCGACTGTTTTTCAGTAAATACTTTCTCAACATCGGGAAGAAGCATTCGCTATTTTCCTGCAATTCGCCGTACAACCATTTACACTGGAATCGGATGTTCCAACCCCTGATCCAGTCCAAAAGAAATCACACTGCCCGCTTACATCTCCGGACCGGCAAGGTTCATGCCTTGGGCCCGGACCGCAAGACCCGGCATCAGGCTGAGACGCGCAATATGGAATGATTAATGCGCTGACCTTTCGTTTGAATGCTGCGGATTTTTGCCCAAAAACAGAGAATACTTCATAGCGTGCATAGACAATTAACCGGAGGAATACATGAGCGATAAGAACATTGCGATCCTTAAGTATGACGGCAAAGAATACGAATTGCCCGTAATCCACGGAACTGAGGGCGAAACAGGTATCGACATAACTAAACTCCGCGCCCAGAGCGGCCTCATTACCTATGATCCCGGTTACGGTAATACCGGGGCCTGCACCAGTAAAATCACCTTTGTTGACGGAGAAAGAGGAATCCTGCGCTATCGCGGATATCCCATCGAAGACCTTGCCAAACATGGAAAATTTATTGAAACCGCATGGCTGCTCATCTTCGGCGAACTTCCCCTCAAGGAAGATCTGGCCCGTTTTTCCGCCCTGCTCACCGCTGAAGAACTGATCCATGAAGACCTGCGCCATCACTTTGAAGGCTTTCCCGCCCACCGCAATCAGCCCATGGCGATCCTTTCCGCGGTTATCAACGCGCTCGGCAGTCATAACCCGGACCTCAACGACATTACCGACAAGTCCGAATTCTTTCTCGCGGTTGGTAAAATCATTTCCAAGGTAAGAACAATCGCGGCTTTCTCGTACCGCAAATCCATCGGGCGTCCATTTGTTTATCCTGACCCGGATTTGAGTTACTGCCACAACTTCCTGCATATGATGTTTTCCATACCTTACAAACAGTATGATCCGCCAAAAGAAGCTGTCAAAGCTCTTTCGCTGATCTTCCAGCTTCATGCTGACCATGAGCAGAACTGTTCAACTTCCACAGTAAGGATGGTCGGTTCTACGCAGGCAAATATTTTCGCCTCTGTTTCTTCCGGCATCTGTGCCCTCTGGGGCAGGCTGCACGGCGGTGCTAACGCGGCTGTTATCGACATGCTCGAAAACATAAAGAACGGCGATTACACCATTGATGAATACATCGAAAAGGTTAAGAAAAAAGAATGCCGTCTGATGGGCTTCGGGCACCGAATTTACAAAAGTTTCGACCCGCGTGCGAAAATCCTTAAAAAAGCGACTCACGATCTTCTGCAGCACGGCTTCAGCGACGAACTGCTGGAGATTGCCATGCGCCTCGAAGAACGCGCTCTGTCCGATGATTACTTCGTCGAACGCAAGCTTTATCCCAACGTGGATTTCTATTCCGGCATCATCCTGCGCGCCCTCGGAATCCCGGTTGCTATGTTCCCGGTAATGTTCGCCATCGGCCGCATGCCCGGCTGGGTTGCACACTGGTACGAGGACTACACCACACCCGGAACAAAAATTAACCGTCCGAGACAGATTTACACTGGCGAAACTCCCAGAAATTACGTACCAATAGATTTCAGGAAGTAATTCAAGTTAATATCGGTTCGGGCCGAATCCGGTCCCGGAGCGATGGATATACCTACCCGGATATGCCCGTAATCCAGTCCCGCAAAAGGGGCTGAATTACGGGCAAACTTTCTTATAAACGGGTTGAAGTTCAAATTATTTCAAAAAAAATGCCTTTTTTTACAAAAAAGACTTGCAATTAACAGTCGATATTTATAGAAAGTTCTTCGCCGTGCCGAAGTGGTGGAATTGGTAGACACGCTAGGTTCAGGGTCTAGTGGAGGTTTCTCCGTGGAAGTTCGAGTCTTCTCTTCGGCACCATATTTCTAAAAGCCGCAACAGATGTTGCGGCTTTTTTTATGCCCACCCGAAATTCAACAACTACGCAACCGGGCTCGGCAATAAGTTTTCTTTTTAGCAGAAACCGAATAAAAAAATGTCCATCACTTAAGCTTTCTAATGGAAAAATTTATTCTTTCACGTATAATACACCCCTAACCTAAATTGGAGAATGTAAAATGAAAACTTGCCGTAACCAAATGATAATGATCGCAATGCTGGCCGTGACCTGCTTACTTTTTCAGACCCCGACAGCACAAGCCTTCAGCCTTAATGATCTTTCCTCAACCGCAGAAACAGCCAAAAGCGCAGCCGAAGGTGCAAATCTGCTTGACCGGGCTAAAAATGTTTACACCGGTTTTTACGATTCCACAGAAAATCTCGTTGATGCCCAGACCCTGACCATGAGCCTGATCAATCCTGATGAAGGAGCCTCTTTGCTCTCACAGGCTGGAGACATCAATTCCGGTTCAACAATGACCAGACTGGCCAAAATGGTCGCTTTTTCCGAGAGCATGGATGCCGAAACCACCAGCCCGTCCCTGACTTCCAGACTGACCAAAATCATAACCACTCCGGGCAACATAGAAAAAGCGCAGAAAGTATACGGACATGCTTCCACGGCCTATACTTCCGGCAATAATTCCGTAACTGAAGCCAAGACTCTTTACACTGAAATCAAAAATTTCATCTCATCCCCATCGGCGTCGGGACTGAGTGAAAGCCTGCTCTCCGGTCTGGGTAATTATTCTGATAAAATTCTGCCTTTCATCATTGAAAACGGACCGGCACGTGTAAAGTCAGCTGCCCAGATAGCGCAGGCTTTCAAGGGTTTTCTGTAGAACTTACAACTCGGGCATAAATCAGCCTTAGTTTCAGAAAAAACACATGCAATAAACCGAGTATTTGTAGATTATCTAAAAAATCCCGTCAGTATCTTTTACTGACGGGATTTTCGCATACTGGTATTAAGCCTTAACTGAAGTAGCCGTCCCCCTTAAGGTCGGCTATCAATCTTTCGCACATGGCAGCCCGGTTCAGGCTGTAGATGTGCACGCCGGGAACGCCTTTATCCAGAAGGTCGGAGATCTGTTTCCGGGCAAAATTAAATCCGAATTCCATAACCGCCTCATCGCCGCCTTTTTCAAATGCCTTTTCCACCCCGCAGTATAAACCGCCGGGAATACCAGCCCCGCAAAGGGACATAATCCTACGTAACGAACTCAGCGATTGAATAGGAAGAACTCCGGGAATAACCGGACGCTTAATACCAAGCCCAGCCAGCCGTTCAACATAATCAAAGTATAACCTGTTATCAAAAAAGAGCTGGGTCATTGTAAAGTCCGCACCCTTGGCCAGCTTAGCATTATGGAACTCCAGATCGTGAATCAATGAGGGCGATTCGGGATGCCCTCCGGGATATCCAGCCACAGCAATGCCCACATCTGAAAATTTACCGTCCACATACTCAACCAGATCGGAAGCATGCTGAAACCTGCTCCGCTCTTTCGCTTCGGCATCGGCAACACCGTCCCCTCCAAGGGCCAGAATATCGGAAACACCGCACTCCATCAGACTGGACACAAAACCGTCGATAGACTGTTCACTGGCTCCGACGCAGGTAAGATGGGCGAGGATATCAATGCCCATATCTTTTTTCAGCATGGAGCAAATTTCGAGGGAGTTATCGTGGCTGGTACCGCCCGCCCCATAAGTTACGGAGGCGAATTGAGGATTTAATCCGGCCAATCGTTCAGCCCGCTCCATGAACCGGGGCCATGTGCTTTTATCCTTGGGAGGAAAAAATTCAAAAGAAAAAAACTGTCCCGCAGCATCGATATTCTGTGCCACCTGCATCTTTAATACTCCGTTTTTACATGCTTGTTTCCCGGACCGCAGGTACGGTCCGGGAACTTATTATTACTGATTTTTTGAACGAACTATTTCCGCCGCCTGAACCATATTCTTAAGTGCCGGAACGACCTCTTCCCATTTGCGGGTTTTGAGTCCGCAATCAGGATTTACCCAAAGGCGTTGCGCCGGGATTACTTCCAATGCCTTTTCAAGAAGCAGAGCCATATCATCCGCTGCCGGGATTGCGGGGCTGTGGATATCATAGACTCCCGGGCCTACTCCGTTTGGATAATTGAACTGTCTGAAGCTGCCCAGAAGTTCCATACGGCTGCGGCTGGCTTCGATACTGATGACATCGGCATCAAGCGCAGCGATTGAAGCCATTATCTCATCGAACTCGCAGTAGCACATGTGTGTATGAATCTGAGTCGCATCACCTACACAGGAGGAAGAAAGGCGGAAACATTCACAGGCCCATTCCAAATACTCAGCCTGCTCGGATTTACGTAGAGGCAACCCTTCACGCAGGGCTGGTTCATCAATCTGGATGACTTTGACCCCATTTTTTTCCAGATCCATAACTTCGTCACGCACGGCCAGTGCAATCTGACGGCATGTTTCACTGCGAGGCTGGTCATCACGTACAAAGCTCCAGCATAGGATAGTCACCGGGCCGGTAAGCATCCCCTTTACTTCACGATCGGAAAGTGAACGGGCATAATTAATCCAGTCCACAGTGATTGTTGCGGGGCGGGTGACATCCCCGAATATAACAGGAGGTTTTACACAGCGTGAGCCGTAACTCTGAACCCATCCATTGGACGTAAAACAATAGCCGTCAAAATTTTCTCCGAAATATTCGACCATATCATTGCGCTCCGGTTCACCGTGAACCAGCACATCAAGTCCGATCTCTTCCTGGCGGCGAATACAATCTTCAATATAGCCGCGCATAAATTTCTCATAGTCGGCACGCTTAACTCGTCCGGACTTAAAGCCGCTTCTAATGGAACGCACCTCAGGAGTTTGCGGAAAAGAGCCTATGGTAGTTGTGGGCAGCAAAGGGAAACCGAGTTCGCGCTGAATTTCTGAACGCCGTTCATAAACGGAATCACGGCGAAAATCTTCAGGCTTAAGCGCGGACACTCTTTTGGCGAGTTCGGGATTGTTTACCCGGTGGCTGCTTTTACGTCCTTCAAGAATCATACGATTCTCAGCCAACTTTTCTTCGGCATCCAGCCCTGCCGCGGCATCAGCAACAACCCTGATTTCAGTACATTTTTGCCGGGCAAAAGCCATCCACGATTTTATCTCGGCATCCAATGCTGTCTCCAATTCAAGATCAAATGGAACGTGCAGTAGCGAGCAGGAAGGAGCAACCAGAACCCGATCTTCACCGAGCTCAACCACTGCGCTCTTTACATGGCTCACCGCTTTATCAAGGTCTGCCCGCCAGATATTTCTTCCGTCCACAACTCCGAGAGAAAGACTTAAATTATCGGCAAGTTTCTTCAGCAGCGGTTCAAGATCCTGTGCCCCTCGAACCAAATCAACATGAAGACCGTCCACAGGTAATACTGCCGCTGTTTCAAGATTCTCGCCCAATCCACCAAAATAAACGGCTACCATTATTTTAGTATTGGCAGCGGCCTCTTTAAAAGTGCGGTAGACAGGACTGAAAAGCCTGCGCACATCTTCCTGCAGGTCAAGAGCCAGTACAGGCTCATCAAACTGAATCCATTCACATTTATGGGAAAGATTCCTAATCAGTTCCACATATGCAGGGAGTAAATTTTCCAGTAGATCCAAACGGTCAAACTCTTTGTCAGCGCATTTACCGAGCAGCAGAAAAGTTAACGGCCCCGGAAGTACAGCCTTTACCTGATGTCCTAGCCGGACAGCCTCCTCCACCTGTAAAAGCAAAGAGTCATCTGCCAAGGAAAATTTCTGGTTCCGGCTAAACTCAGGGACAATATAATGATAGTTGGTATCGAACCACTTGGTCATCTCCATGGCTGCTACACCGTTCTCACCGGATTCACCACGAGCCATTCTAAAATAATCGTCAAGCGAAGCTCTACCGCCTGAGATATTATATCTCTCCGGGATAACACCAAACCTTACAGCATTATCAAGCATATGATCATAGTAAGAAAAATCACCGACTGGTACTAAATCCACTCCCGCTTTTTCCTGATTTTCCCAGTGCAAAGCACGCAACTTTCGAGCGGTTAGTGCAAGATCATCCTGTCCTGCCTCGCCCCTCCAGTAAGATTCCAATTTTTTCTTAAGTTCACGGTTACTTCCCATTCTGGGATAGCCTAAAGTGTGCGTCAGCATAATATTCTCCATGATTTCAGTGACCGCTTTAAGCGGCGGGATTTAAAACCCCTGTTATCCTAACCTGTTCGCGAGGCTAGGCCACTTCGTCCTGCAGGACGTCTTCTGGCTTCCGGTAGGTTTTGACGCACGGCAGCGGCCCTTCCCATTTATTAATAGTGGTCCGCAACCATTCAACTTATTTTAACCGGTTACAGCAGCGCGCCTGCGACGGATTTTCACCGTCTTCCGTTTCCTGCAGCGTTCATAAGTCAACTTCTATATATAAAAATATTGTTATATAGTGATAACTAGATGCCAGTCATCAGCCACGAAGTCAAGAGCAAATAGAATTCACAAGCAAAACTGAAGCCGCAAAATTATGGCCGCACAAAAAAAAGCTGTGAGGAAACCTCACAGCTTTTAAAACCATGCAGATAATCGCCGCTTAAGTCGCGGATCTAGTATGATACCTAGTCACAATCCTTAACATTAAGCTTTACACTGAATTTTCCGGTGGCTGCCGGGAATTTCATCAGAGCGCCTTTAACCAGACACCGCCCTACAATATCGAGCCCTTCACGGTCCTTGCTTGATGCAGTGCCACGCCAGAGAAAGGTTTTTATTCCCTCATTCTCGGGACTCATAAAATAAACCCGTACAGTATTATCAACTCTTGGAGCATCGGCATCTTTCACGATACCGATTTCAGAATTGGTTTTACTGATGTAGTCATACTCGTAGGCTTCCCTCTTGTAGGTGACTCCCCTTTCCATAAAAGCCTTGGAGCCGAAATTTACCACTACTACAAAATCGGGAGACGCAGGATCATAGCGAAACCCTTTGGCCTCAAGATCAGCCTTGGCTGTATTAAGCAGATCGGCTTCAAGATCTTGTCTCGACTTACTTTTCTGCTTAAAAGTAAAAGTTTTCAAATTACTGAGATCTGTTCCTTCAGCAGGTTTGTTCTCGACATCCATATTCACATATACGCAACCGGAAAGCATCATTCCGAGCAAAGCAAAAACAACAACTAACTTCCTCACCATAATCTCCCGACCTTATTGGTCACGCCCCTCCTGAAACGGAAAGCCGCATTAAACTCTTTATTACAATTCCCTGTAGCCTAACCATTTAACTTTTTTAGCGGCTTTAGCCAAGAATTAAAACAAAAACCACACACGGCGAATTTGCCTTGCTCAGCTCGAAAGAATAAACCATGCAAGCATGTCCGTAACCAATTTACTCATACACACAAAAATCAAGCAAATAACAATTTCAAGCAGACCATTTTAACAGGACAAAGACACTGCGAACATCAAAATGGTATAAAAAAAATAATTCACTTTATTTTTTTTGAATCATATTGTTTCATCTTGCGGGGGAGGTACATTATGAACAAATTATCAGATAGACGTAGACAGGCAAGATTAGATCTTGATTCCATAAACAGCTTTTTCCGGCAATGTGATGTTGCGGCAAGTTCATCAGACCAAGACATGGATATCACTATTCTGGATATTTCGCCGCAGGGGATGAAGTTCAGCCTTAACTGCGAAATGGATACCGACAGCATTAATCAGGATGATGAAATTTTCTTTCGTGGATGCATATTTAACGACAGTATCGGATTTCTGAGCAGTCAAAAAGCTGTGACAGTCTGGCAGAAGGATTCACTTTTCGGAGTTAAATTCACCCCTGCCCTCGACATCGATACCAACACCCTTGCCGATATGATGAAGTAGGCTTTTTGCCCCCCTTCCCCCTCTTCCAAATAATTTGATAAATTGGTATCTTTTCCGTTGTGAACAATAAAGATACCAAAATAATCGCTTGGGTCGGTAACATTTTCTTCCGTTCAGGTATGGACCGGCTGGGTTATAAGACCATCCACATCCCCATTCAGGGACAGCAGGTGTTCACCTGGGACGATATTGTGGAAAAAACCGGAACCGAACCCTTTGCTGTTGTTTACGCTGACCGATCAATCGCCCCGCCGCTGGCAGGCGTAGAAAATTTCCCTTGCCTGACTGTATTCCATTGCATAGATACTCACATCCACAGCTGGTATCCGCTTTACGCTCAAGGCTTTGACATTTGTCTGGTCAGCTTGAAGGACCATCTGGAACGCTTTACCCCGCGATTGAAAGATTCTCGGTTGCTATGGTTTCCCCCTGTCCCCATGGACCATGACGTTCCCGCAGATATGCCTAAAGAATGGGATCTTCTTTTTGTGGGCAACGTGGATGCAGAACTGACCCCTCAAAGAAAAATATTTCTCGATGAAGTGGCAAAACGGATTTCAGGGCTGCATATTACGAAAGGCAGATTCAGCCAGCTTTTTCCCAGAGCGAAGGTGGTTCTCAATATTGCCGAACGCGGAGACCTAAATTTCCGGGTTTTTGAAGCTTTAGCCTGCGGAGCCTGCCTTCTGACTCCCAAAATAGAACAAGGGCTTTTCGATATTTTCGAGGATGGAGTCCACCTGATGACTTACGAGGCCAACAACCCCGAAGACCTTGTAGCAAAGTTTAATATACTGCTGAATGACGAAGAATTGCGCCGGCGCATCGCCCTGCAGGGCAACGAACTGATTGAGAGTTCGCATAGAATTATCAACCGGGCCCGGACCCTGCATAATGTAATAATGGGAATGAATATTGAAACGACTGTAAACAACCGGATCAAAGCAGCACCGCAACTGCGCCGCAATTTTCTAAGATCGCTCTACCTGCACTGGGCGGAAGAAATCGCGATACCTGAATTTCAGAAAACTTATCTGCAAGCCGCAAAGAATTAATGAATTCAAAGAATACAATCAGCCAGCCTCTGGTCCTATCTTTTCTTATAATTTTTTCTTTGATCTTCGCCTGTATGGGGACATGGCGGCCTTTCTTTTTTGATATAGATGAACCCAAATACATAAGCGCTGCAATGGAAATGGCCGCCAGAGGAGATTGGCTGCATCCCATGTTCGGCGGGCTTCCCAGAATGCAGAAGCCTCCGCTTCCATACTGGCTCAGCGCACCGCTTATCGATTTTTTCGGTTCCGGTTTCAGCAACGGGACGCAGCTGTTTATCGCCCGCATCCCGGCCATATTAAGCTCGGTACTGACCGTCATCGCCACATATATGACCGGTAAAAAGCTGGGAAGCGAAAAATGCGGAATTTTCGCAGCATTGCTGCTGGCAGTCGCTCCGCCTTTCAAGATTGAAGGGATGATGCTGAAAGCGGACATAATTTATACTGCAGCGGTAAGCTGGAGCACTTATTTCTTCCTGCGCAGATTTCAGGGGCAACGAGGGGGATTAAACCTTACCGGAGCGGGCATCTGCATGGCGCTGGGAATCCTGAGCAGAGGTCCTTTCGCATTGCCGCCTCTTGCAGGATACCTTTGCGCAGAATTTTTCCGCAGGAACTCAAGCAAAGAGGATTCTTTTCTAAGCGCGGCAGTGACCACCCTGAAAAAAGAAATTGTGCCAATTTTAATGGGACTGGTCGCCTGTATCCCATTCCTGCTATGGATCAGCGCAGCCAGCTCACCCGGCATGGATTATATCGGAGGCATGCTTAACAATGTTTCCGAAAACACAAGCTATGCAACCTCTCCCCTGATTCATCATCTGCAAAGTTTAGGTTTTTATCTTTTTGAGGCCGGGATAATTTTTTTCCCGCTGGGTTTATTCGGACTTTACGGGACCTTTTCCCACCTTAGGAATAAAACCGACCGGAATAAAAATATCGGTATGCTGCTCTGGACAGCTCTATTCTATCTGCTGATTAATTTCTTTATCTACAGATTGCGCGCACATCGTTACTTCCTGCCAATTATGCCCATCCTTTCAATAATTGCGGTGAACTGGCTGCTTACGGCAAAAAGGGATAAAACTTTTAAAAGAGTATTCTTCGGCTGCACAGCACTTGCGTGCGCAATCCCGGTGGGGATCGGAGCAATCGTTCTTTATAGCGGACAAATTTCCGTTAATCTATGGCGAAACGCTCAAATTACGGATTTCGGGACACAGACCTTACCCTTTGCCATAGCAGCGGCCGTCCTTTCCATTGTCATCTGCATGGCCGCCCTGAAATATTACAAAAAGCCGCAGACATTTCTCGCCATCATATTTGGAGCGACCCTGCTTTTTTACCCGGCATACTTCAATGCCTGCCCGGATGTGGATGGACACGGGATGATGCAGCCTGATTCGCTGCTGGGTAATAATCTGGCACGGTCAATCGGCAAACTGCCTGCCGGAAACTACACTTTTATCGCTTCCAGAAGAAGCTTAAGGATACACCCGGAACTGCATTTTTTTCTGCGCAAAGCGATAGACAAAAGCAAAGCCGGTTATCTAGTGACTTTGCCTTTTAATATCAACAAAATCCGTAGCATGCTGCTTGATCCTAAGGCGACAGCCTTAACCCTGAAGGAAGAAGGCAATACGCGGACACCGTTATACAAATCCATACAAAATACGGAACCAACGCACACGGTGCTCATACTTAACAGCCTGGAATTAACCCTGATGTACAGGTCCCCGAAAACCGCGACCATGCTCAAGACAAGGATAAAATCGACTCAGATAATAGGACTGAATCATGATTGGGAGACCAGAGGCCTTTACCTGCTCACCTTACCTTAATCTATCCAGTCCCTGTTTCAGATCCGCTATTAAATCTTCTACATCTTCCAGGCCGACGTTTAAGCGGAAGATAGTCTTGCCTTCATAGCCGAAAGGATTTGTACGCTGTAATTTTCCTCCGGTAATCAGACTTTTGTACCCGCCCCAGCTGTACCCGATCCCGAAAAGCTGAAGGCTATCCACGAACAAGCCGTGATCCATATTTTCGAACTCATCCTTGATGGTAAAGGAGAAAAGCCCGCTGGCACCCTTGAAGTCACGCTTCCAGAGATGATGCTGCGGGTGGTTTGCAAGCGCCGGGTGAATTACGGATTCCACCATTTCATGTTTTTCAAGCCACTTTGCGATTTCGAGAGCGGACTGTTCATGGGCCTTCAGCCGGACCTTAAGAGTACGCAACCCGCGCAGCGCCTGATAACAGTCTTCCTGAGGCGCGTAGGTCTCAAAAATATTGTAACAGCTTTCAAAAGCCTTCCAGCTTTGTTCATTGGTGGAAACTGTACCGAGCAGGATGTCGGAATGGCCGGAGATATATTTGGTCACCGACTGGATGGATACATCAACGCCCAGTTCAAAAGGATTAAGATAAAGAGGTGTTGCCCATGTATTGTCGAGAACCGAGACCACGCCCTTTTCCTGACATACCTTTGTAATCGCGGGGATATCCTGAATTTCAAGTGTATTTGAACCGGGAGATTCCATGAAGAGCAAGGTGGTGTTTTCACGGATGCAGCCGGCTATTTCCGCTCCGGCATCAGAAGGCAGATAATCGGCCTCAACACCGTATTTGGAAAGAAATTTATCACAAAAACTGCGGGTCGGACCATAAACGTTATCACAGATCAGAACATGGTCGCCCTGCTTTGTGTAAGCCATAAGAACCATCGTGATGGCGGCGAGGCCTGATTGCAAAGCCTTGCAGCCGTGCGCCCCTTCCAGCTCGGCCATGGCGGCTTCAAAGGAATTCTGGGCAGCCATGCCGCACAAGCCGTAAGCAATCCCATCATATTCGCCGGCGTTACTTTTCAAGAGATCGGCATAGGAATCAAAAAGTATGGTGGAGGCACGGTGCAAAGGGGGATTGATGGTATTTATAAATTCCTGAGCTTCGGCTTTGCCCGCATTGACCAGCTTGGTGGAAACATCTTTCATAGGAACTCCTTGTATTTTCTGATCCCGAATGTAAATGCGGGGAACTGGAAAAACAACCAGTCCCCCGCATTATTTAATATTTTCAAATAAATTAATCAGGCACTCAGCTTGAATAATAAAGAATATCGTGAAGATCAAACCTTTCTTAAGCCAGCTTAGCAAGCTCCGCTTCAATGAGTTCAAGAGGGAAATCTTCCCGGACAACCGCGTTGCCAAGTCTGTCCAGACCTACGATAACAACCGCGCCCTGCTTGACTTTCTTGTCTTTTTTCATGAGCTCCATAATCTTCGCAGGCTCAATGGAAAGCTTTCCGGTTGCAATCCCGAGCCTGTCCATGAGTTCTTCATGCAACTTTAGATCTTCCGCTGAAAGCATTCCGGCCCTGCGACAGGCTCGCGCGACAATCCTCATTCCCCATGCCACACACTCACCGTGTGAAATCGTATAGCCGGCAAAGCTTTCAATGGCATGGCCCACAGTGTGACCGTAATTGAGAATACGGCGAACTCCGCCCTCTTTCTCATCACGGATAACAACAGCGGCCTTAATCTCGCAGCAGCGGGCGACGACCTTCGCCATGACTTCGCGGTCGAGTGAACGAACCTTATCCGCATTTACGCTCAGGTAATCCACCAGATCACGGTCAGCGATAAATGCCGTTTTGACCACCTCTCCCAGACCGCTTAAAATCTCCCGCTCAGGCAGGGATTCAAGGGCGGAGATATTGGTATAGACCCGCTTGGGCTGGTAGAACATGCCGCAATAATTTTTCCATCGCTTGATGTTGACCGCCACCTTGCCGCCCACAGAGGAATCCACCTGTGAAAGCAGAGTAGTGGGAATCTGCACAAAATTAATGCCACGCATGTAGCTTCCGGCGACATAACCGGAAAGATCACCGACGACCCCGCCGCCGAGAGCGACAACCACATCCTGCCGGGTTATCCCGGCTTCAAGCATTGCTTCCAGCAGGGAACCGAACACATCGAGTGATTTGCTGTTCTCCCCTGCGGGAACAGTAAGCAGCAGAGGATTGACATCCTCAACAGCGAGCTTTTCGACCAGATTATGGCCGAAAAGCTCACGGGTATTTTCATCACAGATAACTACCGGGGTATTTCCGTATTTCCTTGCCTTAAGGTCCGCGACAACTTCATCCATCACGGAGTAATCTACGGAAATAGCATAAGAATTATCAAACTCCCCGCGCAGTTCAACATTAACCTCAGGCATTAATCTTCTCCGGCCAGCACACATTCCTGCTGACGCAGAGATTCTTCATGGATGTACTGGAAAATTCTGAGCATGAAATGTTCATCCATTCCGCGCGCAACACCTTCACGGGTCCTTTTTTCAACTGTTTTCTTCCACTGTGCGGGCTGCAGGAGAGCAATGCCGCGTTCACATTTCATTGCGCCGATTTTGCGGCCAAGAGCCATACGTTCAGCCAGAAGCTCAACAATGGTATCGTCGATTTCTTCAAGACGTGTACGCTTGCTTTCCATGCGCAAGGCAAACTCTTCGTCTTCCGCTACAGGATGCTTGACCTCAAGAGCGTCAAGAACCTTTCCGAGATCTTCGGGGGTAAACTGCTGTTTACTGTCACTGAGGGCTACGTCAGGATTAATGTGGGATTCAATCATCAGGCCATCGAAAAGCAGGTCGAGAGATTTCTGAGCCACACTTGGGATGAGTTCACGCTTACCGCAAAGATGGCTGGGATCGCAGATGATCGGCATACCCTCGGTACGGCGGCGCAACTCGATGAAAATTCTCCAGTTGGGAGCGTTACGGTATTCACTTGGGCGAGCGGATGAAAAACCACGATGAATTGCGCCAAGCTTGGTAACCCCAGCCTTATTGATGCGTTCCAGAGCGCCGAGCCAGAGCTCCACATCCGGGTTGATGGGATTCTTTACCAAAACGGGGATATCTGTACCCTTCAACGCATCGGCCATGGCCTGCACTGCGAAGGGGTTTACGGTTGTTCTTGCGCCGACCCAGATAAGATCCACGCCGTACTTCAGGCAGAGTTCAACATGTTCCGGAGTTGCAGTTTCACAGCAGATGGGCAGCCCGGTTTCTTCCTTGGCCTCCACCAGCCATTTCAGACCTTCTTCACCCATGCCTTCAAAACAGCCGGGACGGGTACGGGGTTTCCAGATGCCGGCACGCAGGAGATGCACACCTTTATCCTTAATACCACGAGCGGTTTCAAGGAGCTGATCCCGGGATTCCGCACTGCACGGCCCTGCGATAATAAGCGGACCATCGTTATTAAAACCCCAAGTATCCAAACCAGTTACATCAAGTTGTACGCTCATGACAATGACCTCCGTAATATTTGAAGTTGAAAAGAAGTCCGGGCCGATTTGATGGCGCTAAATGGGAGAGTACTGCAAAAGTGAAATCTGAATATAACAGATAATGCAGAAAACAGCAGGAATAACTCGGCCGGAATAAAAGGTAAGAACTGAACACGGAGAATTTGTATAAATTCCACGTAATCCAAACAAGTTGTAAATGAAGTTTGACTTTACACACTGCCGGGGAGGCAGGTCCGGCAAGACCAGAGTTAAGCGTGCCATATCCTTTATGAAGGATAAGACATCAGGCAGGCCAATCGCAGGCCGGGCCGGATTTACCGGAAAATCTAAAACTTTCCATAACACCACTGGACGGCGGCGTAAACACTCAATTTCCAACAAAGTGCTTTTTTCATTTTTCTGTAACAAATCTTTTATTGATGTTGACTTTAAATCTCAATATCAATACACATCGATTTTACGTAACAAACCTGATTACACTAAAAAGGAGGACAGCATGTCCAAATCACTGATTGTTTATGGTTCCACAACCGGTAACACGGAAACAGCCGCCGAATACATTGCCGAAGTATTTGCTGAAAAGGAATTTGAAGTGGAACTTAAAAACGTAACCGATGCAAGTGTAGACGAACTGGACAACAGCTACGACATAGTTCTTTTCGGATGCTCCACATGGGGAGAAGACGAAATTGAACTGCAGGACGACTTCATTCCACTCTATGAATCCCTTGAAGAGGCCGATCTCAAAAATAAAAAAGTATCAGTGTTCGGTTGCGGTGATTCCGACTACACCTATTTCTGCGGTGCTGTAGACGCGATTGAAGAAAAGCTTGAAAAAATGGGAGCTGTAATCGTCGGCGACAGCTTAAAAATAGACGGAGATCCGGCACGTGCGGCCATCACCGAATGGGCCAAAGAAATCGCTGAAAAAATTTAATTACCCTGAAGCCAAAAACGAGCCCCCGCGCTGTTACCAGTGCGGGGGCTTCAAAATTTTATAATTGCTGCTTATTTTAATTTTCGCCTGCGAGCGCTCGCTGGACGGAAACTTCCAGCATGGTCTTCTGCAACCGTATACTTTTAGTATTGCTGTCGAGCACGTCTTCGGTCAAGGACCGCAACTTATCTACGGACTCCAAAGAAGCCGTAATAATAAGTTCTGTAGGGACCAAACCGTCAGACCGGATCAGTTCCAGAACATTTTCCAGTTTATGGGAAAGCTCCTCAATGACGGTCAATTTCAGAAGATTTGAGCCGGCCTTGATGGAGTGCGCATCCCTGAAAATGGAATTGATCAGCTCAGGTGTTAGCTCTGCTGTACTGTTTTCCAACTGCAAAAGACCGGTCTCGATATTATCGAGCCGTTCCAAAGTTTCTTCCTGAAAAATATCAAGTAATCTGTCGCCGGTACTCATTATATTTATCTGTCCCACCCGTAGTGAAAGCTGAGCCTCAAGTCTGTATGAAAATACGCCATAAAGTCAACGTTACGGGTTATCTGCCTTAAGCTTAGACTTTCGTCAACAAATTGCAATGCTAAAACATCAAATTTAAACATCCCTGAACAGACTTCCCTTTTTGACGGCAAAATTCTACACTGCCGCCCTCAAGCTTTGAATCCAAATAAAAAAAGTCACACATATTTTAAACAATATTATATTTTTATCAAGTATAGCGTGGAGTTAACACAATGGCTTTGATGAGTGTAAGTGATGTTTCCATGACCTTCGGCGGGCCTCAACTGCTCGATAAAGTTTCCTTTCAAGTAGAGGAAGGCCAACGTATATGTATTGTCGGCCGTAACGGAGAGGGGAAATCCACCCTGCTCCGACTCATGAGCGGAGATCTGATACCTGACGACGGAAACATCTCTTATCAGAAAGGAGTCAGCGTAGCCCGCCTTTCACAAAAAGTTCCGGAAAAGCTCGAAGGGTCCATCTTTGAAATCGTGGCAGGAGGCCTCGGTGAACTGGGTGAAGCTCTTACCGGCTACCACACGGTCAGCCTTGAAGTGGCTAACGGCGGGGATGTTTCAAAACTTTCCGAAGTTGAAGAAATAATGGAGAAGCACGGCGGCTGGGAAGCTCTGACGACTATTGAGATGGTGATATCAAGACTTTCCCTCAGTGCTGAAATGCGCTTTGAGACCCTTTCCGGCGGTCTGAAAAGACGCGCCCTGCTGGCCCGAGCGCTTGCCTCAAAACCGGATATTCTGCTGCTCGATGAACCCACCAACCATCTGGATATCGACTCCATTGCATGGCTTGAAGAATTTATTGTAAAAAACATCCGCACTCTGATTTTCATTACTCATGACCGCATGTTCCTGCGCAAAATAGCCACCCGCATCATTGAACTGGACCGCGGCAATCTCGCGGACTGGTCCTGCGATTACGACACCTTCCTCAAACGTAAGGAAGAACTGCTGGACGCAGAAGAAAAAAACTGGTCCGAATTCGACAAAAAACTGGCCCGTGAAGAAACATGGATCAGACAGGGCATCAAGGCCCGCCGCACCCGCAACGAAGGCCGTGTGCGCGCCTTGAAAAAATTGCGGGAAGAACGTCGGCAACGCCGTGAAAGAACCGGTAAGGCCACCATCGAAATTCAGGAGGCGAACCGCTCCGGCAAGGTCGTGGCAGAAACAATCAACGCTTCCTACTCATGGGACGACAAACCGATTTTCAAAAACCTGAATGCGACCATCATGCGAGGAGACCGCATCGGCATCATCGGCCCTAACGGGGCGGGCAAGACCACGCTCATTCAGGTACTGCTGGGTAAACTCAAACCGGATTCGGGCACGGTAAAACTCGGCACCAAGCTGGAAATATCCTATTTTGACCAGCATCGTGAACAGCTTGACCCTGATAAATCCGTACGTGACTCAGTAGCAGACGGTAACGATACCGTTACTATCAACGGCCGCGCCAAACACATAATGGGTTATCTCAAGGATTTCCTGTTTTCCCCGGACCGTGCGAATTCGCCGGTGCGTGTACTTTCAGGCGGAGAACGCAACCGTTTGCTTCTGGCCCGACTTTTCACCCGTCCTTCCAATCTGCTGGTCATGGACGAACCTACAAACGATCTCGACGCCGAAACCCTTGAACTGCTCGAAGACAGGATTATGGAATACCCCGGTACTGTGATCATCGTAAGCCATGACCGTGCCTTTCTGAACAATGTGGTCAGCGGAACTCTGGCCTTTGAAGGTAATGCACAGGTCAACGACTACGTGGGCGGCTATGATGACTGGGCGCGGCAGCGACCGCAGCCGGAGCTGGAAAGCAAACCCAAGGCTCCAAAGTCCAAGCCGAAAAAAACACCTGACGCCCGGCCTGAAAAACTGAGCTACAAAGAGCAGCGGGAATTTGAATCCCTTGAAGTGGAAATAGTGGAGCTTCCCGGCAAGATAGAAAAACTCGAAGCTGCAATCGAAGATATGCAAAACCGCATGGCCGATCCGGAATTCTACAAAAAATCCGGTGAGGAAATGGCAGCCGCACAATCAGAACTTGAAGCCCTCGAAGCCGAACACGAAACCACCTTTGAACGCTGGGAAGAAGTGGAAGGGAAATTAGCCGATTACAAAAAAAGAACCGGAAAGTAAAAAATCATCAGAAAAGACACTTTACTTGCCATCATCAGCCTCCGGGCGTAAATAAAACGACATGAAATCCAAAGCGACTTCTCCTTTCTGGGTGCCGATTTACGCATTCTTTGCCACTATTATGCTGGGCGGACTCCTGCTTAAGCTGGATATATGCCACCCGGGAAAGGAACTTTCATTTATTGATGCCATTTTCACTGCCACTTCAGCGGTCTGTGTTACAGGTCTGGCTGTATTGGATACAGGCACATTCTTCAGCCGTACCGGCCAAAGTATTATTTTAGCGCTGATCCAACTGGGCGGACTCGGCATCATGACCTATGCGAGTCTTGTTATTTACCTGCTGGGCAAAAAAGTCAGTGCTTCAGACCGTATCGCGGTCAGCCAGACTTTAATTCACGACCCTTCATTTAATATAGGTAAATTCGTCGTCGGTGTGGTCACAGCGGTGCTGTCCATTGAAGGATTGGGCGCCCTGCTGCTCAATCGATTGGACCCGGTGGGATTCTACTGGTTTTCGGCTGTTTTCCACTCCATATCGGCATTCTGCAATGCTGGTTTTTCCCTTTATTCGGACAGTCTTACCACTTGGAAAAACAACCTTGGCGTCAATGCGGTTTTCATGACCCTGATTGTCATGGGCGGACTAGGTTTTTATGTTATGTCCGAGGTATGGCAGAAGTTTATAAATCTTTTCCGCAAGCGTAAGACGAAGATGTCAGCCCATTTCATAAGCTGGCATACCCGCACGGTTCTGGAAACCAGCCTTTTCCTGATCATCGCCGGAGGGCTGGCTGTTTTTTTTGCAGAAAGCTTTAAGATACACATCGTGAAAGGTGCGGAGATCAATAAAATATCGGCTCTTTTTCAATCCGTGAGCTGCCGTACCGCAGGATTCAACACCGTAAATATTTCCGGGCTGACCAATATTTCCCTGCTGGTCATGATCGGATTGATGCTCATCGGCGGATCGCCGGGATCATGTGCAGGAGGGTTGAAGACAACTACTTTCCGTACATGGATCGGTTTTATCATCTCCAAGATCAAAGGCCATTCACAGGTCCGGGTGGGCTGGTATGCACTAACTAAGGAGAGCGTGAACCGCGCATTGACCCTTTTGACCCTCGCCAGTGTCATCCTCGGCTCGGCTATCATCCTGCTCAGTATAACCGAAGGAAGCCACCTGCCGCACATAGAAGCTCGCGGTCATTTCATTGAAATCACTTTCGAGGCAGTTTCAGCCTTCGCTACAGTGGGCCTTTCCACCGGGGTCACGCCGGACTTGAGCGGTCCCGGAAAATCAATCATAATAATGTTGATGTTCGTGGGAAGGCTAGGCCCGGTCTGGCTCTTGACTGCAATCAACAGCTGGCAGAAGGAACCCCGCTACAGATTACCGGAAGATGACTTACCCTTGGGATAGCTTGAGGGTTGGTGTGTCTTTACAAAGCGTTTGCGAAAATAAAAATATTTAATTATTTCATCCAACAACTACGAAATAATTTGCATTTGAAAGCATCTTCATTAAATTCCTTGGCGAAAGCTTATTGAATTGTATTGAAGAAGGGCCCCCGGAGGCAGCAGTATGTCAGGAAAGTCAATAGAAGTAGGCGTTATCGGTCTTGGAAAATTCGGTCTGGAATTGGCCTTGAACCTGCGCAGACTAGGAAATAATGTCGTTGGAATTGATACCAGTGAAGAACGGGTCAAGGCTGCCAAGCCATACCTTGCACAGGTATTTCAAGCCGACGGAACCGATCAGCAGACACTGGAGCAGCTGAGCTTTCAGGATTTCAATTATGTTGTAGTCTCCACCGGTGACTCCATGGAAGCTAGCATTCTGGTCGTGCTTAATCTACAGGAAATCGGCGTCAATAAAATCTGGGTCAAGGCCATCAGCTCCGCACATCAGAAGGTGCTCAGCAGAATGGGTGTGGATTTTGTTGTTTTTCCCGAACATTTCGCGGCTAAACAACTGGCCCACAAACTTTCCACCCCGGGCATGATCGATTACCTTTCCCTAGGTAACGATATTCTGATTAAGGAAAGAAATGCCGGAGACTGGGCAGGAAAAACACTCATTGATCTGGACCTGACCAATAACTATCACGCTCAGGTCGTCGCCATCCGCAAAAACGGTTCCGAAGAACTTAACTTTGTGCCAAAGGCTAATGAACCGCTGGACGAAAGCGATGTACTGATTATGATCGGGACAAGGGAAAATCTGCTCAAGGTGCCTTAGAAGCTACAAATCCCCATCCACATTGTAGAGTTCTTTTTCCATCTCCTTCAGCTGTATATCCTCCTCTTCAAGTGCAATCATGCGGTCCCTTATCTCGTGGGTCTTTTCGATGGCATCGTCAAGCTCCACCCCGGCTGCAATCTGCATCTTGCGCAATAGATTGAGGATATCACTACGCAGGGTTTTCCCGTTATTGCCGCCTCCCAGCTCACGAAGCATGCTTTCGTCATCCTCGGCCTTTTTGATCAGGTAATGGCAGAATTTATGCGCTTCCTGCACTCCACGGTTCTTTTCCAGACACATGGTCAGGTAGCGAAAACAATTTTCCCAGTCACCGGCCTCGTAGTGGGTGCGGGCAATGTTGAAATAAAGATTTTCATCGGTACTGTCGAGATCGACCCCGCGATTGTAATATTGAAGGGCTTCGCGATACATACCGTTCTTGCGCATAGAAATGCCGAAATCATTAAACATGTGTTTGTGCTCAGTTCTAAAGGCGGACTTGAGCTGCAGGACTTTTGCAAAGACCTCCTGCGCCCGTTCCACATCGCCCTTTTCAAGATAGGTCATGCCCAGCCCAAAAGTGGCGCGTACATTCCCCTCATCCACGGCCAACGCATCGGAATATTCCATCTCTGCGCTGTAGAGCTCACCCTGTTCACGATGAACCTCGCCTCTTTTAAGCCGGAAATCCTGCTGCTCCATGGCCGGACGGACATGCTGCAGGTAGTAATCGGGCTCAAGGGCATAATATGCGGCAAATTCGCCATCGCTGACGACCTGCGGATCACCGCCGGGAATACGGTTTTCATTCAGAAGCAGTAATTCAAAGCGGTCATCATCAACCTTCGTGGCCAGCCAGTATCTTTTGCCCTTTATTTTATGCGATTCAGAACGTAGAGAAACAACCGTTACAAGGCTTGTTTCCTCTTCCTTTTCCTGATCGCCGGAAGGAGTATAATCAAATAAGGATGAGTCAGCGCCCATTGTTCAGCCTCCAAAAAACCTGGTTAAACCCCTCACACATATTTTATCGGCACTTTCAACCTTCCGGTATAGATTGCCGCCACCCGAAAAATGAATCTTACTACATCTGGAACTTCAAAAAGAAATTGGCTACTCTGCTGCGTGATGAAAACACACCGCTTAATTTTATTCTTCATATGCGCCCTTTTTATTTTGCACTTTTTCGGGCTAAAAAGCTATGCCCGTGAAAATGGAACCGCTCCGACCATAAAGTGCAAAATGATAAACCATTTTCCACATGATGATCAGGCCTTTACGCAAGGATTTATATATCACGACGGCTACTTATACGAAAGTACGGGTAAACGCGGACGTTCTTCACTGCGCAAGGTGGAACTGGAAAACGGCAAGGTACGTACACTGATAAAAAATGATAAAAACATATTCAGCGAAGGGATCTGTTACAGGAACAATAAAATCTATCAACTTACATGGCGCTCGGGTAAATGTTATATATATGATGCCGCATCCCTTGCCCGCAAAAGAATCTTCCAATACAAGGGGCAGGGATGGGGCCTGACCGCTGATGATAACTTCATCTATCAAAGCAACGGATCTTCGGAGATTACCTTCAGGGACCCTTACGATTTTGCGCGTATAAAAAGACTGCGGGTAACGGACGGCCTCGCCAATATCCAAAGACTAAACGAACTTGAACTCATAAACGGACTGATTTTCAGCAATATCTGGAAAGAGGACCGCATAGCGGCCATTGATCCCCAAACCGGCAAAGTAAAATTCTGGCTGGATATATCTTCATTGCGCCCCCTCGCCGGGAAAAAAGCCGAAGCCGCCAACGGCATTGCATGGGACGGTGCAGGGAAACATTTTTTCGTGACCGGGAAATTCTGGAATAAGGTTTTTGAAATTGAACTACCAAAACTTGAACACAAGCCCTCTTCAAACTGACCAGGTGACCATTTCTCTGGGCATCTGTGCCGGGGCGTCTACTGTCAGCATAGTCCTGACTGATAACGTTGACGGGAAAATTGAAGTCCTGAAATCAATTTCACTGAACCACGAAGGCAACCCCGCGCAAGCCGTTATCAAAGGTCTTCAGGAACTCAAACTGCCTAAAAATACCCCCGCGGCGGTAACCGGACGTAAGTTCCGGCACTTACTGGACCTGCCCACCCTATCTGAACCGCTGGCACTTGAAACCGCGCTCAAACATGAAAACTTCGTTAAAGACGGCTACCGTACCGTGCTCAGCGCAGGTGGGGAAACTTTTATGGCCTACCTGATCGACAGTGCAGGTAAAGTGGAAACCGTACATACCGGTAATAAATGCGCATCCGGCACGGGAGAATTTCTAGCCCAGCAGCTTGGCCGCATGGGTCTGACTCTCGATGATATGTCCACCATGCAGGAATGCGAAGCTCACAAGGTTTCAGGCCGGTGTTCCGTGTTCTGCAAAAGCGACTGCACTCACGCGCTTAACAAAGGAGTACCCAAAGAAGCCGTCGTCGCAGGACTGGCCCGCATGATGAGCGCCAAATGTATGGAACTGCTGCGCAAATTACCGGCGGAAAAAGTAGCCCTGATAGGTAATTGTTCGCAGAATAAATTTATGGTCACGGAGCTGCGCCGGGAAATTCCGCAGCTGCTTATGCCGCAGCACGGTCATTGCTTTGAAGCGCTGGGAGCTGCAATATGGGCGGCTGAAAACGGAAGCTGCCTACCACAGGATATCGAGACTGTTATTCGTAAGGGCGACACGGCATTTACATTTTTACCACCGCTTGAAAATTATATCGATTCCGTAAAGTTTCACGAGAGCACGCAAGCTGAATACATTCCCGGAAACAGGCTGGCCCTCGGTCTTGATGTAGGCTCGACAACTACCAAAGGAGTCCTTTTGGATTTGGAGCGGACCGAAATTGTCGCATCCTGCTATCTACGCACGGACGGTGATCCTATCGGAGCTTCACGCCGGGTTTATACCGAACTGGCCGAGCAGGTCCCTGCCGGAACCGTGGCCGAAATAATGGGCGTGACCGGATCAGGACGCAATATCGCAGGATTACATGCTGGTACGGACGGCATCATCAACGAAATTACCGCTCACGCCACTGCCGCAGTACATTATGATCCACAGGTGGATACAATTTTCGAAATCGGCGGTCAGGACGCCAAATATACATGGCTGAAAAATTCCGTTCCCTGTGACTACGCCATGAACGAAGCATGCAGCGCCGGAACCGGATCATTTCTGGAAGAAAGCGCCAAGGAAACGCTGGGCATCGATGTAACCGACATAGCCGCTGTTGCCTTCAAAGGTTGTAATCCTCCGAACTTCAACGACCAGTGCGCGGCCTTTATCGGTTCGGACCTTAAGCTGGCGGCGCAGGAAGGGGTTCCGCTTGAGGATATGGTTGCGGGATTAGTCTATTCCATCTGCATCAACTACTCCAACCGGGTTAAAGGCAACCGCGCAGTAGGACAGAAAATTTTCATGCAGGGCGGCGTCTGCTACAACAAAGCCGTGCCCGCCGCCATGGCCGCACTGACCGGCAAAGAGATAATCGTTCCGCCCCATCCGGGACTCACCGGGGCCTTCGGGGTCGCTCTTGAAGCCGCAAAACGTGCCGAACTGGGAACAATAGGAAAAGGCAGCTACAACCCGGCTGAACTGGCGCAGCGCGAAGTCACGTACAAATCTCCCTTTACCTGCAACGGGGCCGGGAGAGAATGCGATCTCGGATGCACAATTGCCCGCATAGAAGTACAAGGTAAGATCTTTCCGTTCGGAGGCATCTGCAATCGCTTTGATAATTCCAAAATCGCCAAGAAAACAGAAACCGCTGAAGATCTGGTTCTCTGGCGGGAGAAGCGTGTTTTCCGCGATCTTAATGAACCGGAGGAAGGCCGGCCAGTAATCGGCATGAACCGTTCATTGCTCATGAATACATGGTTTCCGCTCTTCAATACTTTTTTCACGGAAATGGGCTTCGGGGTCAGGCTGCCGGAAAAAGTGGACCCGGACGCAATAGGTCAAAAAGGCGCCCCCTTCTGCCATCCTGTGGAACTTGCCCACGGCGGACTAGGCGAACTTCTCAAGCTGGAAACCGATCATATTTTCCTGCCCCACCTGCGCTCCATGCCACTCAAAACCGGGGACCGCTCCTGCACCTGCGTGTTGGTTCAGGGAGAACCATACTACCTGAAATCAGCATTCCCGGAACTGGAAAAACGCTCCCTGCTGACTCCGGTCATCCATATGCAGGCCGGAAAACAATTATTACGCAAAGCCCTGCTCCAGACGGCATCCGAGCTGAAGGTGGACAAAGAACGGGCCGCAAAGGCGTATGAGGCAGCCATTGCCGCGCAAAAAACATTCTTCGCCGACCTGCAAAGCAAAGGCGAAAAATTTATAGCCGGACTGGGTGAAAAAAAAGGGATGGTCCTTTTTGGAAGGCCCTACAATGCATTCAGTTCATGGGCCAATAAATCAATCCCCGCCAAGTTCGCAACACGCGGCGTGGAAATAATCCCCTGTGATATGCTGCCCCGCAGCGGTAAATGTTCAAAAGATCTGAACATGTACTGGGCAACAGGGGAACAGATCATGGACAGTGCCGCTCTAGTAGCGGAAAACCCTGATCTTTTCGGAACCTACATCACCAATTTTTCCTGCGGGCCGGACTCCTTTCTGCTCGGTTATTTCCGTAAGGCCATGGGCCGAAAGCCCTCGCTGACCCTTGAGCTGGACAGTCATACCGCCGATGCCGGAATCGAAACACGTATTGAAGCCTTTCTCGATATAGTTGACGGATTCAGCCGTCTTGGACAATCAGAAGAAAAGACGATTTCCTTCCATCCCGCACGCAGCGAAGTACGGGACGGAGTGACCGGAATTACCGATTCCGAAGGTAAATGGCATGCGGTTAATGATCCGAAAGTCACCCTGCTGATTCCAAGCCTCGGCGAGATCAGCACCGATTTTCTAGCCGCATCCATGCAGCGCGATAACATCCGTTACAAGGTACTCGGCCATGCAAGCGAAGCCGCCTTGAAAATGGGCCGCAATAATTCATCATGCAAGGAATGCCTGCCACTGCAATTGACCGCGGGAGCGTTGCTGGAATATCTGAACAACCGGCCTGAAGGCGAACTGGCCCTTTTTCTAATGCCCAAGGCCAAAGGGCCATGCCGTTTCGGTCAGTATTCAGTATTCATGAATGACCTTATCGAGCGGATGGAAATCCCCGATCTAGCCATATTCGCGCCCAGCTCCACAGACGGATACGGCGGACTTAGCACATCGGTAACCCTCGGCATGTGGCAGGGTATCGTAACAGGATCGATACTTGAGGATATTCACGCCGTGATTTCCACCGCGGCTGAAAACAAAGACTCAGCACTAAAACTTTTCCGGGAAGTACGAGAAGAATTATTAGACGCAATGTCCAGCTGGAAAAAATTTTCCAAAGCCCTGCAAAAAGCGGCCGAAGACCTTTCCTTCATCAAACTGGAAAAACCGGCACACGATTATCCGGTAATCTCACTGCTGGGAGAAATATACGTGCGCCACGATCCATTGGCCCGCCGCAACCTACCGGAAAAACTTACCGAACAGGGATTCATTGTCCGTGTGGCACCGGTGCTGGAATGGATGAAATACACCGACTGGCTGAACCGCAACAACATAGAAGGTAGAGCCGGCCTGAAAACCATGATCACGCAGGGAGTGAAATCCTATTTTGAACGGCGCATCCGGCATATACTCGCAAAAAGCGGCCTTCTTTTTTATCCCGGACCGGACGTACGCAAAGTGGTCAAGCACGGTAAAAAGCATATCTCCGAACAGCTTACCGGAGAAGCTATCCTCACTGTGGGAGCATCTCTGCACGAAATAATGTCCCCTTCCTGCGGAGTTATATCCATCGGTCCGTTCGGGTGCATGCCCTCACGAGTTGCCGAAGCTGTGCTCAGTGAAAAATTCCGGGCCTCTTCGGCAGGTCCCAAAGCGACTTCCATACTTGATGCAGATTCTCGACTGCCCTTTCTTGCCATTGAAACTGACGGCAATCCTTTTCCACAACTTATCGAAGCCCGGCTGGAAGCATTCTGCCTGCAGGCCAAACGACTGCACAGACAGACACGCGAAAGGGCATAACGTTGTAACTCTAAGTTATAATTATCTTATTAATAACCATTATATTTTCTAAAAACACACTATATGGCTTGATATAGCTTATACTATCGTGATATCACCTCTCTGGATTTTTAATCATACATTATCGGGGTAAGGATGAGACCAACACAGAAGATACTATTAATATTATTAATTTTGCTTACCGCGGCCTTACATGGCTGCAACGCAGGCAGAAGATCTACCGGCAGCATTGACTTGGGTAATGACAATTCTCCCATGGGCCGTCTTGCACAGGCGCTGCATAAAAAAGATCTCCCCAGTGCGGAAAAAATATGGCTGGACAACCAGACTATATTTTTGGAAACACCTGACGCACTGACGGATATTGAAAAAATGGCTGCCAAAATTGAAGAAGAATTTGAGCCCGAAATTAAAGCAGCCACAATCAACGTAGACTCTGTCACCTGGCCGGCCCCGAAGGCGCAATGGCCGCTCATGCGCATGAAGCTCAGCAAGGCCCAGATTCTGGTTGATAAGCTTCAATCCAGCGTTTTCCTGCAGGATCTGGGAAAAGTTCCCCAGTCTTTAGGACCACTCGCAACTAAACTTGCGGCTAAAAATAAGGAAATTGCGGCAGACGCCGCGTCTTATTTCCATAAGCACCCTGTCCTTACCGGCCCAAATTTCTTCAAGACATATCCCGCAAGGCTCGATGAAAAAGAATTCCTGCTTTCGCAGTCAAAATTTCTTTTAGAAAAGGTCGCATCGGCAACAGGCACCGGCATTCCGCACCTGCTTAAAACATACGGCAAAAGCATCCCGGATCAAACCATGCACGCCATGGAGAACCAATACTTCCGAAATATACTGCGCCGCAATTCAGGGAACAAAACCCCATCGCTGCGTGCAATTGTCAAAGCCATAAATGATGCCCGTGCTATGGGTTTTCCCATCACCGAGGTACCGGACTGCAAGATTGCCTTTGTGCGGGTAACAAGCAAAACAATGCTGAATGACGAAGGTATAGAATTCGGATTAGGCTTCGATGTGGACCTGCCCGTCAAGACAGAACAGAGTAAATCAGCCGGGATGTTCAGTTCATCAACAGCGAAAGACGCGGATGTGGTTATTCTAATCAATGAGACCGTATCCAAACTGGACAGAAAATCACGCCAGTATACACCAAAAACAAGCCGCTACCTTTCCGGTTACCGGGAAATTTACAACCCGGAATACGACAAGGCCAGATTAGAACTGGACAATCTGCGTAACAGGCGCAGTGACGCCATGGGCACGGTCAATACGAGCATGCTGCTGGGAGTTGCCGGGATATTTACCGGTTTAGCCGCCGCTAGTGAAGCGGACCACCTTGAGGCACAGATTAATGAACTTTCGGCAAATGCTACCAACATACCGCGCATGATCGATAAACCGGTCTATACGGATTACAAGTACCGGGTGATCGGAATCAAAGACACAAAGGTAGCCTCGGTGCAATACTTCATAATTGACCGCAGAGCCGGGACCTACTTTGAAGATGTTTTTGATATAGTACATCAGAAGGATTTCAAAGTAGCCTACGGGGTAAAAGAAAAAGACCCCAAGGCAGCGGAGATTCTGACCTCTTTCATGACTGAAAAAGATCTGCGTAACTGGGAAAAACAGCCTGTAGAAGTTAAACTCTCGGACCTGCTTACCCATTACCTCAAGCACAAAGAACTAGACAAAAAATACCGCAGCATGGCTGAAGTTCGCAAAAAAATAATGAATAAGCGAAACGAGGCCCTCAAGCAGTTTTACGCCAATAAATATTCTTCCGACACCGGCAATGATCCCCGTTTCGATTCCGTTGTTGTCATACAAAGCCCGTCCGGGAGTCTGGGAAGCGGTTTCTTTGTAACCGACAACATCGTGATCACAAATATGCATGTGGTTGAAGGCAGTGATTACGCTGAAATGAAAATGCATAACGGAATGGAAACCTTCGGCAAGGTTCTGGCAACTGATCCCTTCCGTGATCTTGCGCTGGTCAAGATGAGCACCCGTGGCAAGCCGGTCCGTTTCTATAATAAAAATTCAATTCCTTCGGGTGTAACCCTTGAAGCCATCGGCCACCCCCATGGCTACCAATACACCATCACCCGCGGGGTATTCAGTGCCTATAGGCAGCTTCGCAGTCATATGGTGGCATCGAAGGATAGGAAAATTCGCTATATTCAAACCGATGCTGCTATCAACCCGGGGAACTCGGGCGGTCCGCTTTTCTATAAAGACAGACTCGTCGGTGTAAACTCATGGGGACGTGTCGATCCCGGTACTGCAAACCTCAACTTCGCAGTTCACTATTCAGAAGTCATAGACTTTCTCAAACAATACGGAATCCACTACCGCAATTAGGAGCTGAAAATGAATAAAAAAATATACATGAAAATGGCAGTGCTGGTCATTGTTCTGGGAATTACCATGCTCGCCGGTTGCCGGACCACGCAGCGCATGGGCATGGTACGTGATCAAAAAACCGGACTTCTCTACGGTTCCATGATGAACGGTAACATGCTTCTGGACCCTTCCCAGTTTGAGAACCCCACGATCAAACTGACCATCCGCAATACTTCCGGCGATCCAGCTGTGAACCTGAAGGCCCTGCGGTCGACTCTTGAACGGGCTTACCGTGATAAAGGATACGAAGTGGTCAAGGGTAAAAAATACAGCATCCATCTGGATATCAACCTCCGCTATTCAGGCCAGATCTCGGAAGACATGGCAGAGGAAGTCGCTATGTACGGTGCTGTCGGCGGTGCTTACGCCGGTGCAAGGACTGGTAAGAATCTAGATTCCACAGTTGCCGGTGCGGTTTCAGGAGCTACGGTAGGAGCCATTGTAGGCCAATATGCCACACAGGACACCTATATAATGTTTGCGGACGTTACTATCGGACTGGTAGACAAAAACGCTTCTAAAAAGAAGTATATCGTATCGTTCGGCGATACTCAGGTAAAATACCACGATGAAGATACCGGGTACAATCCCTACCGGGTACGGGAGACTGCCCGTGTGGCCGTATACGCCGGCGGAGACAACACCGAGCAAAGCCGGATAGTCGGTGGAGTTACCGCCCGCTTCAGGCGCATTCTGCAAGATGTAATTTAATCAGAAAGCCCGGACAGTTTACCTGTCCGGGCTTTCTCTTTTTATACATCATCAAATCTGTTACGAACTTCGCTCAAGCCATCACGATACCCTTGCGCATCGCCGTAAGGGAAAAAATAGCGGTAACGGCTATGGACTGATTTTACAGGACGAGCGTGCCGGATAGGGCACCAGTACTGCTCAGTTCGGGCTGCCACCTCGCGCACAAAACCGATCAATCCATTAAAGTACCCGCAATAGTAGCAATTAACCTTTTCAATCATATTCAGATATTTCAGGCTGTGCCTGTCAATTACGATATAATCACGCCTGCGAACCCGGGGGATACCATACACAGGAAAACACATCAGCTGGTATAGCCATGTTGCAACATCCAGCATCAGGGCCGGAACAATAGGCATCCAGATAAATGGGATGGTCAGAATAACCCACACCCCGGAATCATACACATAGTCTCTCCATTTAGCGGCAAGCTCGCGATGTTTTACGCGTACCTCTGAGCTGAAACGGACTTTTTTCTTCTGTACGGTGTAGAGAAATTCGTTTGTCATATCACGTAATTCTACGCGAAGTTCCTTTTCCAGAACATCCATCTTGCCGAGAATTTCATCTATTCTATTCATGTGGCACCTTCCTTAATTCAGTATGAGGTTCAATTGCTATGCAGGGCAAAGCCCGGTTTCAGGTGTCATTAAATACAATTAGATAAAAAAATGTTGGGATTGGCAAGTAAATTTGGAAGGAGAATAGATAAGCAGCCAAGGTTGCTGACCAGCCCGGACTGCTTATTTAAGAAATTATTTATTACTAAACTACTTCAATATCGCCGTGGGCAGAGTCTACAGCTTCACAGCTTGCGTCCAAGGTAGCAATAAGCTCTCCGCTTTGTGTTGAAGAGATTCCATCTGGATCATAATACAGTTGTCTGGAAGCCGTATCGTAAATAAATTGTGCTCCAGCTGCGGAGCCAGTTGAACCGTCATACCCTGACACAGAGACAAAGCTCCAAGAAGAATTAAACCCTCCGCTACTGTTGAAAACAAACTTGTCCTCACCGGAATCAAAATTAGCAACGAAGTCTCCTCCTTCACTGCGTGCATTGTAAAATAAGAAATCCCCATCATTATCAGAACCGGGGTCTAAAGAGTCGCCCCCTGTTCCGCCATACAATGTATCGGCTCCTATTCCACCTAGAAGAGTATCGCCGCCTATACCTCCGGAAAGGCTATCGTTACCGCCTTCGCCATACAACCCATCATCCCCTGATCCGCCGGATAAGTCATTATGCAAGCTATTACCATAGATTGAATCATTGTAGTCAGACCCTATAACCGCTTCTATTCCCACAAAAGAAGATTCGTAACTTTCTTCACCCGTATATAATGAAGAGAAACCGGCTCCGGAATCATCCATGCTCACATATACCCCGAAAGTAGCGGTAGAATCGGAAAAAGAAATTGTGTCATACCCATTACCACCGTCAATAAAATTGACGCCTTCACCACCTAAGATGGTATCATCATCGTCACCACCTGCAATGGTGTCATCGCCGGCGCCGCCGTAGATAGTGTCACTCCCGACATCACCGTAGAGGACATCGTTACCGTCCATACCATTGATGTAGTCATTTCCAGCCAGCCCATCATAGTAATCCACACCGCTGGAACCAACCCAGCTATCGTTACCGCTGGTACCGTAGATAAAGTTGGAGCCGTCACTGGAAGTATATGTCTGGCCTTCGGTTTCGTCCGTTGCTTCAGGTATGCTCTCTAGCAACTCATCGATAATATCATCAGTAACCTCTTGTAGATTATTAAGCAGATTCTGAACGGAATTAATATCACCGGAAGTCACGGCGCCAAGGATATCCCCGGCAAGATCTTCCAGTTCGGAAAGAGCTTCACCGGAGACTAAATCAGCAACGTTAAAGTCTCCCAGTTCCCCCTGAAGAGCAGCACCGGCAGCCAGTACACTACCTGGATCAAGCACTCCCGTTCCGGCAGCTAAAGCACCTCCGGCTGCACCGCCGTCGACGTTACCTTCCTGTCCTTCGCCTTCCTGTCCTTCGCCTTCCTGTCCTTCACCTTCCTGGCCTTCACCTTCCTGGCCCTGCGCATCCTGCTCTTGATTATCCGGATTCTGATTATCAGGATCTTCCTGCTGTTCTTCTTCCTGACGCTGCTGCTGAATTTCCTGCTCCTGCCGGATAGCCGCAGGGGCAATTTCCCTGAAGGAATTGAACTCCTGAACGCTCATGGGACGCACCGAACCCAGCTGTCCGGACATGGCGATGTCTATAAGTTCACGGGGATTGGCAATCATCCTGATTTCGCCGCTTATGGACTGGACCAGCAGAGCCTTACCGGCATGAATCTCTTCAACACCGATTTTCTCCCCGCCACCGGGATTAATTTCACTGATTATGGTGGTGCCGCGAATACCGATAGTCGCAAGAGGTGTTCCTACCTGAAAACGGTCAGGATTCTGTTCGGCTATTTTTCCGGTCACTAAACGGAAAGTGCCCTGACTCATTTTAAAAAGTAGTTCCGCGTCCGAAGCAGAATCATCATAGACATAATCGTCCAAAGAAATGCTGGAATCCGCTCCCTGAGACAGCAACGTGTCGTCCGCAAAACGGACTTCCGCTGCGCTACCTTCTCCGGTAACAAGTTCCTCACCCCTGAAGACTTCGGCTCCGGCCTCAACTTGCCGTATGCCAGAGTCTGAACGCAAAAAAACTTCTCCATTTGCGGAAAGGACTACACCGATTGATTCCAAACCTGCTTCGGGAGGCATAATAACCCCTCACTATTTAAAATTAGACTACTCTAAATAGATAATAATCTATTATTTAAATTCAAGTCAATGCGGAGAAAAAAATTCTTAAAACATTTCGACACAACACAAACAATTAGCAATGTATCTTAACAAACAGATTCAAAGTTTCCGTTTTATGGATCATAGTTAAATGAAATAGACTGGCGGTTACACATGATTAATCCGTAATATATGACAATACGACACAAAAAAATCCCGCATTTCCTTATTCAGAAATGCGGGATTAATGACCGGGTAGTAAAATAAATCAGCTTTCGTCTGCTGCTGGCGGGATGGGACCTTTTTTCAGCCCCCATACGAAAAGAGCCAATCCGGCGAGAATCATGGGTACGCAAAGTAGCTGCCCCATAGTCAGCCAGCCAAAAGCGATGAATCCGAGTTGCGGGTCCGGCTGACGGAAAAATTCTACAAAGGCCCGGAAAAAGCCGTAACCAATCAGGAATAAGCCTGTTGTAGTTCCCCGCTGACGGGGTTTTGATGACCAAAACCAAAGGATCAGAAAAAGCAAAACACCTTCCAGCGCCCCTTCGTACAGTTGCGAGGGATGTCTGGGCAGATTTCCGGCTCGTCTGCTCGGGAATACCATGCCCCATGGCATATTAGTCACCCGGCCCCAGAGTTCACCATTGATAAAGTTACCCATGCGGCCGCAAAATAATCCGAGGGGCGCCAGCGGAACGAGAAAATCGCCCACATCAAGAGTGGTCCGCTTAGTGGATTTGGCAAAGCGCCAAGCCACAATCGCAACACCTATGGCTCCTCCGTGAAAAGACATACCACCTTTCCAGACCGCAAAAATATCTACCGGATGGGCCATGAAATAACCCGGCTCGTAAATCAGGCAATACCCCAATCGGGCGCCGACAACCAAACCGACGATGAGCCATGTGATGAGATCATCCACCTGCTGGCCGGTCCAGTTGTTGGTAGGTTTTGAGGCTCGGTAGCGCCCAAGGAACCATGCGATGGCGAAACCGATCATATACATCAGGCCATACCAATTGGCCTTAAGGGGACCTATTCTGAAAGCTATCGTGTCGAATTCCGGCAATACAATCATATTCTTTACCTAGTTAAAAGGTTCCATAAACAAAAAAACTCGCCGGGCGGACTATGTTTCCCGGACAAATTCAGTTACAATCTGTGCCTAGGAATTACAAGGAAATCCCATGGAAGAACAAAAAGATTTTGATATTTTGGAAATGCCGGCCGAAGGACTCGCCGCCTACTGGCTTTCTATAAAAAAACTCATTGATGTCAAGCGCAGCAGAAAAGTCCTTGAAGAAGAGATTCGTTATACCCGCGAACCATACATCAAATTCTTACTGGAAACGGCCTTCTCTGAGCTTGAGGAATCTACTGTGCGACGGCTGGCAGAGGCCAAGTCCCAGACCCTCGCCGGAGAATATGCGCGTAAACTTTCTACGATGCAGATAGCTTTGCTGGCGATGTCTGCACAGGAAAATCCACGCATCAGTTTTGTACGCATGGCTTCACAGTATCCTGTCTCCATCATTTCAGAAAAAAAAGCATTCACCCTCGCTCACGGATTGCTGGACGGCCTCTTCGATAAACAATCAGATCCTGCCGTGCTCCTGGAATTTGATCACAAGCTGCAACCGGACCGCATGCTCGTCAAAATGCTTTTCCATATCATTCTCAGCCGCAAGGAAGGGAAGCAGCAACTTGAGCAGGTAGTGCCGCACATCAAGACCCCTTTTTATGCAAACGGCATAACTCAGGTTATTGATGGTTTTGATCACCGAATCCTTAAGTCAAACCTTAAAGTTCAATCCGACCAGATCTTGGAATATTCCAAAACAAAAATGAATATGGCAGCTGAAATGTGTCTGGGCATCAGGTCTAAGCTCAGTTATGACGATATCTTCCGCATAGCCCGCGCATTTATGCCCTGATATTCAGGAGATCCCGCCGTAAAAAAACGCTCATTCCGGCAGAATAAGAATCGATCAGCCTTTCTTTTTCTTAAAGGCAGCAGCAGCTTTGACAAAATTATTTGCCCAGCAAGGCATGCTCAATGCGTGAATATGATTGTATCCGGCATAGATATTATCACGGATAAGTCCATCAAACCCTTCAGCCATGCCTTTTCCACGCGACATATCAAGAGCGTATTTTGGATCGGATTCATTGTTATTTACGCAGAGTGAATAATGGAATTCATGCCCGATTATTTCGGTTCCTACCGGGAAAAAGGGATTTTCATGTACTATAGTTCCGGAAGTATACCCCAGTCCCTGCGGACGCGGACACAAACAGGTTGAAAGGTCCAACACGCCGGACATAGGATACTTCCGCCCCTCAAATTCAACATCTCGCCCAAGATACATGAATCCGCCGCATTCAGCGAATACAGGCAGCCCTTCATGCGTGAGCCTGCGGACGTGATCACGAATTAATTTGTTAGCGGATATTTCCGGAGCCAATGTTTCAGGGAATCCGCCGCCGAGATAAAGACCATGAATTTCAGGCCACGGGTCGGGTGAAAATATGGAAACTTCCTTTACTTCCGCCCCGGCACGGTGCAGAGCCTCAAGATTTTCTTCGTAGTAAAACCAAAGAGCTTCATCGCGAACAACACCAATAACAGGTTTGGTCTCGCTGGAAAGTTCTATCCCGTCCCATGCATTATGTTCAGCGCTGATTTCAGCAGGATACTTTTTTGAAATTTGGTAGATCGCATCGAGATCAAGACAATCCTCGGCCATTTGACCAAGGGTATCCAAAGCTTTATTGACTTTGCCGTATTCCGTATTGGAGACAAGTCCCATATGCCGTTCAGGTATGGGATTTTCTTTCAGCTTGGGAAGCATACCCAGCACGGGGATGTCGGTATATTTTTCGATGGAGTTCCGGAGTATGTTGCGATGGCGCTCTCCGGCAGTGCGATTTAGAATGACACCGGCAAGATTAAACCCATCCTCGAAGGCCTTGCATCCGGCCACGATAGCTGCAACGGTGCGGGTCATCTTGGTGCAGTCAATTGTAAGAATCACCGGAGCCTTAATAATCCTGGCCAGTTCGGCAGTGGAGCAGGAACCTTCCACGTCCTTACCGTCAAACAGGCCGCGATTACCCTCTACAATGGAAATATCCGCACCAAGACCTTTTTCCATAAATAACGCAATGAGTTTATCATTGGACATCAGGAATGGATCAAGATTAGTGGCATAACGACCGGAGGCCAGTCCCAGCCAGCGCGCATCAATATAGTCAGGCCCTTTTTTGAACGGCTTGACCGCCCGGCCCTGATTATGAAAAGCCCGGCATAGCCCGAGGGTGACAATGGTTTTACCTGTGCCGCCACTGAGTCCGGCTAATACTATTCTTGGAAATTTCATTTCACTGCTCACGCCCTGAAGAATTCTTATCTAATGCTTACCGTACTTTGGATTCAGTAGTGTTTCAGAGTAAAAAAGACAAGAAAAATTACCGCATACTCCACATAACACCGAAGATAAAAAAAATGCCTTGTCTCAAGAGACAAGGCATTTAAGAGTCGTACTGCGCGAAGATCTAATCTTCGTGTTCAGCTCCACCCTGCTTACCAGCGCCGGTCATACCGTACATGGTAGTAGATCCGGAAGACCAGTATTCAACTTTCTCTTCTTTAACAAGAGCGGTCAGAACTTTCTTAACTTCACGGGCTTTTGCATCAGGGAAAAGCTTAGTGAAATCGTTGAAATAAAATTTACTTTTAGCGCCTGTCTTTTTTTCAAGATAGGACATGATTTCTTCCTTAGCGGAATCCATATCGATCGGCATAATAAGCCCCTTTCTTTTTAAGAAGGGTGCGGCAAAACGCCGCACCCTATATTACTCAATTCTATATTAGAACTTGAACTGAGTGGACTGACGCCAAGTGTAGTAAGCGGGATCACGGAAATCATCGATAAGATGGGGAGTAAACTCGATACCAGTCTTTTCGAAGAAACGTTCCCAGCCAATACGCTCTGCCCAGTCACCCAGACGTTCGTACTTGTTAGCTTCAGCTTTGTAGACATCCAGAATAGTACGGATAGTCTTAGTAAGTGTGGGCCAACGAGGAGGTTCGTTAGGAATAAAAGCAACAACAACTTTAGAGAACTTAGGCATGGAGATACGGTTAGAAACCTTACCACCAACCATCAGTGCGATACCGTCGCCTTCCTTATCGGAAAGAGGCAGTGAGGGGCACATGGTGTAGCAGTTACCGCAGTACATGCAGCGTTCTTCTTTAATAGCAACAGTCTTGTGGGTAGTACCGTCGATTTCGACCTTGGAAGGACGAACAGCACCGGTAGGACAAGCTGCTACTGCCAAAGGAATTTCGCAGAGGTTGTCGAGGTATTCGTGGTCAATAATGGGGGGCTTACGGTGAACACCGACAACAGCGATGTCGGAGCAGTGGCAAGCACCACACATGTTGAGGCAGCAAGCAACAGCGATGCGAACGGGTGCAGGCATGTTATGGCCGGTGAACTCTTCAAAGAGGTCATCCATGATAACTTTAACAGTACCGGAAGCATCAGTTGCGGGAGTGTGGCAATGAACCCAACCCTGAGTGTGAACGATGTTGGATACACCAGCACCGGTACCACCAACGGGGAACTTGTAGGAACCACCGTCGAACTTGCGGGAAAGCAAGTCTTCTTTCATTGCAACCATCTTGTCCTTGGAATCAACCATGAACTCGACGTTGTTACGAGTGGTGAAACGGAGGTAGCCGTCGCAGTATTTGTCTGCAACTTCACACATTTCGCGGATGAGGGTAATACTCATGAGGCGAGCAGTACCGCAGCGAACTGTGTATACTTCATCTCCGGACTCGGCAACGTGAACCAGTACGCCCGGTTCAATGATTTCGTGGTAAAGCCATTTGCCGTAGTTATTTTTGATAACCGGAGGCAGGAACTCTTTGTAGTCGCGAGGTCCAATGTCCGAGATCCGGTTTTCCATCGGTTTGTCTGGATTGTAGCCAGAAGAAACGAACGCCATGTCTGTCCTCCCGTATTATCTCTGGTGTCTTTTTCTGTATTCGTTAACGTCACGTTCCCAAGGACCATCAACATCTTCAGCTTTCCAGAAGATGTAGGGGTTATGTCTGGGTTCCTGAACGTGTCTGGGATCAGCCTTGATGCCGGTAACTTCGAGAAGCTTCTGGAAGCCCATGCGACGCATGGTTTCACCAAGACGCTCACGGTTTTTACCTTCTTCCATCCACCAGTCCCAAATGTTTTCAACAACTTCTTTGATTTCATCAAAAGGCTCTTCAACCTTGATGAAAGGAACAACGAGGGAGCTGAGCTGAGGACCGTCAAGGATAGGAGCTTTAGCACCACAAAGAATGGATGCGCCACGATCGTTACCAATCATCAGTGCGCGAGGCATGGTGTTGATGCAGTGCATGCAGTGCATACATTCTTTGTCGTTGATTTCGAGTTTGCCGTCAGCATACTTGATGCATTTGCCGGGGCAGAGATCAACAACTTCTTTCTGAATGTCGAATGCACCCCAGTCTTTGCCGGAGTGAGCACCTGCGTTAGGTCTGAACTCACCACCAACGTAAGCTGCAACAGCTTCCTGGTCGATGCGGATTTCGTCTTTCCAGATACCTACAACTGAGAAGTCAGAACGTGCGAGAGCACATACGCAGCTGTTGGGGCAAGCGTCAAATTTGAATTTGAACTTGTAAGGGAAAGCGGGACGGTGAAGTTCGTCCTGGAATTCCATGGTCATGTCGTAGCACAGAGCCTGTGCATCGTAACATGCGTATTCACAACGGGACATACCGAGACAAGCTGCGGGAGTACGCAGGTTGGAGCCGGAGCCACCGAGGTCAACGTTTGCTTCATGGGTCAGTTCGTAGAAAATTTCTTCGAGCTGCGGTGTGGTAGTACCGAGGAAAACGATATCACCGGTAGAACCGTGCATGTTGGTCAGACCGGAACCACGCATATCCCAGATATCCATTACCTGACGCAGAAAGTCGGTGGTGTAGTACTTAGCTGTGGGCTGAGCAACACGAACAGTGTGGAAGTGTGCTACGCCGGGGAACATTTCGGGCTGGTCACAGTAACGACCGATAACACCGCCGCCGTAACCGAAAACGCCAACGATACCGCCGTGCTTCCAGTGAGTTTCACCATCATTGTAAGAGAGCTCGAGTACGCCGAGAAGGTCTTCGCAGACTTCAACGGGAATCTGATAATTCACGTCCTTCTCGTTTTTTGCTCTAACTTCGGCTTCTTGTTTTACGTCGGACACAAAGCTAGGCCATGGCCCGCTTTCAAGCTCGTCCAACAAGGGAGTTTTGTGTTTCGCCATTCCCTTAAACCTCCATAAAGTTTAATAAGATATACCTACCAATACAAATTAGGCATCCGGCATGAGTCGTATTAACCGACTTCACCCGGTTGCTTTCCTCTCTTAGTACGAGACCCCTTCATCTTTTCGATGCAAGGGGAGGGAAAGATACCCTTAAGTGAAATAAAACACAACCTATGATCAGGGATAATTAACATACACGCCTATTGTCAACCAATGATTCTAGTTATCACGGGACAAAAACTCGGACTTGCCAAGCAAGCCGGATTCAGCGTATTTACACATCCCGAACGCAAGGTGCGTCAGTAGCAGATATTTCCTACAAAAATTTTTAATAACCAGCAACATAAACTTGAAAAAGTGATTGTCAAAATATGAATGAATGCAAACAATGCGGTACCTGCTGCCGTAAAGGCGGCCCGGCACTGCACACTCAGGACCTGCCTCTGCTTAAAGAGGCCGACGGCATAGATCTCACCGATATTGTTACCCTGCGCAAAGGCGAAATGGCCTACGATCAGCCTCAGGGTGCAGTACTCCCTTTGAACGAAGAAATTCTCAAAATAAAAGGTTCCGGCGGTGAATGGACCTGCAAATTTTTTGCTTTATCCAGTCAGGTCTGCAGAATTTATAAAAACCGCCCTCTTGAATGCCAGAAACTTTTCTGTGAAGATCCTGAACCGCTCATGGAAATTTACAGTAAGGATAGGATTAGCAGAAAGGATGTACTCCCCGATGGACATCCGGTTCTTGAACTCATAGAAGAGCACGACAAGAAATGCGATCCCATCAAAATAGCTGAACTTGCTGCCGCAGCTGTTGAAGACTGGACGAACAGCGATAAAATTCAGTCTGATTTGCGGGAGATGCTCATTTTTGATGCCTCTATCCGTGAACTGGTAATGGAAAAAGCCAAACTTCCAGAAGAATCAATGGATTTCTTTTTCGGCAGACCTTTGTCCATTCTGATTAAAGGCTACGGAATAATCGCCACTCAAAACGGCAAGTCTTTTTCACTGCGTAAACTTTAAGGATTATCTAATGAAAGACGAACGCGGACTTTTTTATTATCCATCCCTGCAAACCCGTGACACAAAAATGTATGTCAGGGAAAATGAAGGATCTATCGAATTCAGGCTTTGGTCCAACGATAATCCCGTTATCTGGGACAAACATGAATGGCTGCCCTACGACGTTATCATGGAAGCGGCTGAAGAATACAAAAAAAGAGGATCAGACCGCAACCCGCTCTCACTTTATGACCTTAATGTGGCGCAGCAGCTTATTAAAGAAGATAAAATAATTCATTAATTTTAATTAGGCTTCGCCTTTTCTTAAGGCTAATCTTGCTTTAGCAAAAAAATATCCCGGAAATCTCAAAGAATGATTTCCGGGATATTTTTATTCTGTTTCCAGCTCAAAGCCTTCTTTCCTGAGCATTTCGGCAAAGCAGCCATCCCCTTCAATCAGCCGCCCGCTGAATGTTCCGTCGTAAATCTTTCCGACACCGCAAGAAGGAGATCGAGCTTTGAGGATTGCTTTTTTGCTGCCGGTCAATTTTGCCAGCTTAAAGGCTTCTTCCGCTCCGCGCATAAAACTTTCAGTTACATCCGCTCCTTGATTGCTGATAACTTTACCCTCCGAGATTTCGCATGGAGGACGAGGGGTTGATAAGCCACCGAGCTGCTCTGGGCAGACAGGCACCGCCCTGCCCTCGGCAACCAGCTTCATTACCCTTTCATCAGCATTATCTCCGCCGTCATAGCGACAGCAGAGCCCGGCAAGACAGCCGCTTACAATATACATTCTTGTAACCTCCGAAAACAAATCTGCGTTGTTAGCTCTAACTCATTGTGTTAGTAATAGATTTCATAAACGATATTCACGGTCAAGGAGCAGTTATGACAGCCATCACCACTTCTGTTTTTGAATTATTTAAAATCGGCCCCGGACCTTCCAGCTCTCACACAATCGGCCCCATGAAAGCGGGATACAATTTCCATAAGTCTGTAGCTGATCTCTCTCTTGATATACAGCCTGATAATATTGAAATAAGACTATACGGCAGCCTTAGCGCAACCGGGAAAGGACACGGAACCGACCGAGCAGTGGTTGCCGGGCTGCTAGGTTTCAAGCCGGATAATGTCGAATGCGAATTTCTGGATTCATTAGCCGACGGCGCTCCCCGTAAATTTGAAAGCGACAAAATCTCTCTGCCGCTAAGCATAAAAGATGTCGTATATGCTGAGGTCGAAAATGATTTCCCTTATGCCAACACTTTGCTGCTGCGCTTGAGAAAGGGCGAAGAAATTCTTTTTGAGCAAGAATATTACTCCATCGGGGGAGGCTTTATAAAATGTAAAGGACAGCAGGAAGAAATTCCCCGAGTGCCCCCTCATCAATATTCAAACATGGTTGAGCTGAAAGCAATCCTGACAGATGAAGGTTTGCGTATGCATCAAGTTATTGTTGAAAACGAACAAGCACTAAAAGGTATATCAGAAACTGAAGTATACGATAAGCTTGATACAATTCTGGATACCATGAAACAAGCGGTAATGAACGGCCTTGCGGCTGAAGGCACTCTACCCGGCCCGATAGGCCTGCACCGAAAGGCCAAACGACTCTTTGAAAACAGCTCCCAACCGAACGCTGCTGATAAATTTTTACTACGCCTGAATGCCTACGGATTCGCAGCGTCTGAGGAAAATGCAGCAGGACGCATCGTTGTCACAGCTCCTACGTCCGGTTCCGCAGGGGTTATCCCCGCAGTGGTCTATGCCCTTGAAGAAGAGCTGAAAATCAGCAGGGAAAAAATTCGTGAAGGTATGCTTGTAGCCGCGGCACTGGGATTCATAGCTAAACACAATGCCAGCATTGCCGGAGCTGAAGTCGGCTGTCAGGGGGAAATCGGAGTAGCCTCGGCTATGGCTGCGGGCTTAATAAGCTATGCCTGCGGACATCGCTTCTGGCGCACTGAAAACGCCGCTGAATCAGCACTGGAGCATCATCTGGGAATCACCTGTGACCCCGTTGGCGGTTACGTTCAGATTCCTTGTATTGAACGTAACGCAATGGGCGCGGTCCGGGCCTACAATGCTTACCTCATCGCCTCTGTGGAAAATGAGAAGTTTCATAAAGTTAACTATGATGAAGTTGTCCGTGCCATGGCCGAAACAGGTAAGGATATGAACAATAAATATAAGGAAACTTCACTTGGCGGGCTGGCTGTCTCTGTGCCGAATTGTTAGCTTAGCTGTTTTACCATCAACACAAAACTGGCCAAAATTAAGCCCGCAATATCATATAGATATTGCGGGCTTAATTTGAAAGTAATCTAATTTAATTACGCACTAACCATGCGAATTAAAACCACCCTCTGATATGGAGAGCCTTGGTCAATTTTGTGAGCAGTTCAGGCCTGCAGTTGAGATCTTCTGTCTGCTCAAGAAAATGTCTGCGCTGGGCAAAACGATCCTTGAGGGTCTGGAAGTATTCGGCACGATTTTCAACATTGGCAGGATTATACGTATCGTAGAATCCGGGCAACACCTTTTCCATGCAATTCCGTTTAGGAATCTGTGCTCCGGGCAGCAGATCCCAGTCTTCCCACTCCAGCTTATCGGTCAGAATCAAACTCTGAAGGGTAAGCGAAGTCTGCAGGGGAATAGCATTCAGGTCAGTATCCGAAGAACGCCAGAAACCGATGGAGTTAAAGCTGTATCCTTTTGCGCCGCAGTCAAAGACATGGGCAAAAGCTTCCACGTCCTTCCAGAGTTCATATACGCGGAAGGGGTTGGCGTAAGGGATAAAGACCAGCTTTTTCAGTTCTTCCTCGGAAACATTTTCCGCAAGATTGCGCTTGGTCATCAGCGCTGCTCCCATCGCCACCGCCAGATAGGTATCGGTAAAGCGGATAATCGGAGGCAGGCAGGTATCCTTCATAAGCCAGCACAAAGAATTGGGAAAGGTACAGCGGTTAACATAATCGCCCAGCACATCGCGGTCGATCAATGCACGGCCGTTAGGGTTACGGATATCTTCACCCAGCGGCATCACTTTACCGTCAATTTCCAGCATTGCATGGTTCATAACGGAGACCATATATTTCCAGTCAGGATGTCCCAACGGGCGGGAGTCGGTTTTATCAAAAAGGGTCGGTTCCCATGCGCGGCAGACACGGTTCTCCGTATCGATCTGGAAAGCGTCATCGTGAAGCACTTTCTTGGTGAACCCTTTGGGGAGGGTTCCGCCGTTGTCATGTGAGTTTGTGTGGGAGGATTTCCCGGTACCGGACAGTCCGAAAAATGCAATGGATTTCTTACCCATCTTTTTAATTTGAGCATCAGGACATTCAGAAAAATCAATTTCCTTGATACCGCCGTGACAGGCAGCCATTCCCACACGGATTCCCGACGTCCAGGCTAGGGTCAGAGTTCCTTTTTTGCGCTCGCCAAAATAACGCATGCCGAAATTATAAATAACGTTACATTCTTCATCCACAAGGGCCAGCTGTGGAAAGCCCTGATTATGATAGAATGAGTCTTCGTTGCGCCAGAGATTATCACCGATAATGATAATGTCTTGAATAGGCAGTTTAGCACTTTCGGCATATTCTTCGGCCAATTCATCAAAGGGGGTGAAATTAACCAGCCAGTTGAAAATATTGGCAGCATCATCTTCGCCGCCCAGAATAGTGGCCTTGATCATCAGATCCTGATCCAAACCGACAATGGCCTCGGCTTTGATCAATGGGCGTTCCTGCATATCGGAGATTGCTTCCCTCAAATCTCCCAGGACCTTACGCTGGTCCGGACCGTTTAGGCCATTGTAGAAACGGCGGGCCATGGCAGTACGGCCAACAATCTTTCCGTGGCAATGATTAAGCAGCTTTGCTCCCTCGGGCAAACCGAGTCTTGCGGCTGCTTCAGGATAAATCAGGTGGTCTGTTTCCATAACATCCCACTGCTTACGGGCAAGCTCGTATGCTTCGGCCGCATTAACTTTCTTAACCCTTTTATCAGCAAGCAAAGTTTCCGCAATCGCCCTTAAAGGCGGTATTTTGGAAAGGTCATCTTTGTAAAATTCATAGGTTGACTGACTAGCCACTGTTTTTTTCCTCCAAAGAAAATGTAAGTCTCAACAACTTCTGAAGTCGCCCATTAACGCCATTTGCGATAAAATGCCACTGTTCATTTACTTAAAATAAATAAGTTTCCCTTATGAACAGTTCCCTGTTCGGCTTCGCAAACTTTTTCCACATATCACGATCAATAGTGTTCACACTTCCCCCTGCCGGGGTATCATAAATGAAAGGGCGCATCCCCTATCCGGGAATGCGCCCTATTCGATCATTTTCGATTTTTTCTTTCCATCTTGCCTTCCTTTTTTCCGGGATTCGCCGCCGCGACAAGGCGGTTGCGTTTTGTCATCTCGGATTGGGCGGAAAGCTTCTTCATACTTATTGCTCCTAAAGCGCCAGAACAGACCAAAGGATACCTGCTGCAACCGCAGAGCCGAGAACCCCGGCTACGTTGGGAGCCATGGCGTGCATGAGCAGGAAGTTATGAGGGTCTTCATCACGGGCTACTGTCTGAACGACTCGCGCGGAGTCAGGAACAGCGGATACGCCTGCAGCTCCGATCAGAGGATTGATCTTTTCCTTGAGGAACACATTCATCAGTTTGGCAAAAGCCAAACCGCTTGCTGTTGCCACGCAGAAGGAGGCTGCACCCAGCCCGAAAATGAGCAGACTGTCCGGTGTCAGAAAGGTCTGCGCCTGAGTGGATGCACCAACGGAGAAACCAAGCAGAATGGTGACCGAGTCGATGAGCGAAGTACGCGCAGTCTCAGCCAGACGCTCAGTAACGCCGGATTCTTTAAGAAGGTTACCAAAGAAGAGCATACCCACGAGGGCAAGTGACCCCGGAGCAATGAGCGCTGTGATGATAAAACCGCCCACAGGAAAAAGGATCTTTTCCCGGGTGGAAACTTCACGGGGGGCACTCATGCGGATGAGACGTTCTTTTTTGGAGGTCATCAGCTTCATAATAGGGGGCTGGATGACCGGAACCAGTGCCATGTACGAGTACGCGGCGATAGCGATGGCTCCTAATAGGTGAGGTGCCAGCTTTGAAGAGAGGAAGATAGCCGTTGGCCCGTCCGCCCCTCCGATAATGCCGATAGCACCGGCCTCACTGGGAGTGAAGCCCAGATACAAAGCGCCGATAAGGGTTGCAAAAATACCCATCTGAGCTGCTGCGCCGAGCAGGATCAGCTTCGGATTGGAGAGCATGCACGAAAAGTCGGTCATAGCTCCGATACCGAGGAAGATCAGGGGTGGGAATATCCCTTTGCTAACCCCGAAGTAGATATAATAGAGCACGCTGCCGTTGTCGTAAACGCTGAGCGGCATTCCGGCGATAGACGGAATGTTACCCACAATTGCGCCGAACCCGATGGGCAGGAGCAACAGCGGCTCGTAGTCCTTAATAATGGCAAGGGCAATGAATATGGCTCCGATGACGATCATCATGAAGTTACCGGGAGTCATTTCCGCAAAGCCCGTTGTGCTTAAGAAATGCAGAAGAATATCCATAACGTCCGTCTAGCCCTTGTTTTTATGCAGGTACGCCACTGCAGCAGCCACAATTTCCGCTTCTGAAGGACCGGTTTTCATATCCGGTGCAGGAGCATTGGCCACAGGACCGCTGTGGTGAGCTGCAGGAGGTAGTATTTTATTGAATAACGCCGCAATCTTAGGCAGCAGAGCGATATAACAGCTTACCAAAATCAAGGCCAGAAACACAATGCTCATGCCTGTGACTGAAAGCGCGACTCCGTTACCTGAGACCACATTGTCCCAGCTGAACAACATCTGTTGCATTTGGATCTCCTTTTTAGCTTATCTGTCAGGAGACTAGACTGTCATTTGAGCGAGAGGCTGTCCCTGCTGCACCTGATCCCCGGCAGTAACGGAGAAGGAAGAAACAGTTCCGGCTTTATGAGCCTTAACTTCCATTTCCATCTTCATGGCTTCCATAACAACGATGGTCTGCCCTTCCTGAACCTGTGTTCCGGGCTCAACATCCAGCCGGATAATAAGGCCCGGCATGGGAGCTGCGACAGGCTCTGTAACACCTGCCGGAGCGGCTGCGCCTTCGGAAGCGGAAGCATCGCCGGCACTGAAGTTGAAAGACTTACCGTTGATGGTCGCGGTGGAACCTTCCACATTGACGGTGTAGGATTTGCCGTCCACACTGACGTTCACAGCGCCTGAACCGGAGCCGCCACCGACAGAAGCGCCGAGCTTTTTAAGCTGCTCTGCTTCAACATCTTTTTTGTAACGGATACCGACACGGGCATTGCCTTTAAGATAGCTGACACCCTTATCTTTACAGGTAGCCACAATGAAAACATTCTCATCGGTGAGCTCAAAGCCCTCTTTCTCACAGACTTTACGTGCGGGTTCAAGACCCTTTTCAGGATCAGCATCGTTGATCTCAAGAGGAGTTTTCTTGGTCGGCTCAAGCTCAAGCTGCTGGGATGCAAGCTTAACGATTTCCGGATCAGGTTCAACCGGAGTCTTACCGAAATATCCGAGAACCATTTTGCCGTAACCGTCAGCAAACTTTTCCCAAGGTCCGAACATTACATTATTGAAGGCCTGCTGGAAGTAGAACTGGGAAACCGGGGTAACCGAAGTACCGAATCCGCCCTTGCGTACCACTTCACTCATAGCCCTGATGATTTCGGGATATTTGTCCATGAGGCCGTTATCGCGCAACATCTGGGTGTTTGCGGTCAGAGCGCCTCCGGGCATCGGGCTGAAAGGAATCATGGGATCGACCTGAGTTGCTTCCGGTGGCAGGAAGTAATCTTTCATACAGTCGCGGAAAACGTCTTCAGCCGTGATAATTTTATCGATATCAATATCGAGGGTGTAATCTGTTCCACGCAGGATATGCCACATGGTAATGATATCGGTCTGGCAGGTTCCGCCGGAAGCAGGAGCCATGGAAAGATCGATAGCGTCAGCACCGGCTTCGATAGCAGAATGATAGCAGAGTCCGCCGATACCTGCTGTCTCATGAGTATGGAAGTGAAGCATGACATCTTCTGGCAACATTTTTTTAGCAGCCTGAATGGTCTCGTAGACCTTGGCCGGAGTAGAAGTACCGGAAGCATCTTTAAAACATACTGAATCAAAGGGAATTTCCGCATCAAGAATCTGACGCAGAGTTTTCTCGTAAAAAGCGGCATCATGAGCTCCGGAGCATCCCGGGGGGAGTTCCATCATGGAAACAACTACCTGATGTTTCAGACCGGCATCGGCAATGCACTGTCCGCTATAGATCAGATTGTTAACATCGTTGAGAGCATCAAAGTTTCGGATTGTTGTAATGCCGTGCTTAGCGAAAAGATCGGCATGAGCCTTGATGACGTCACTGGACTGGGATTCGAGTCCTACTACGTTAACTCCCCTTGCAAGAGTCTGTAAGTCGGCATCGGGACCCGCGGTATCCCTGAACCTGTCCATCATATCAAAGGCACATTCATTGGAATAAAAGTAGAGGGCCTGGAACCGTGCGCCCCCGCCAGCTTCAAACCAGTTGATTCCGGCCTCTTTTGCTGCTGCAACAGCAGGCAGGAAATCATCGGTTTTTACCCTGGCACCGTAAACGGACTGAAAACCGTCACGAAAGGCAGTACACATGAACCTAATTTTCTTCTTGGCCACTTCTCCTCCCTATGGTCTGAGAATGAAATAGAGAACCGCAGACAGAGAGTCTGCAGGTAGACATTCTTGTTAAACCCAAATTTTAATAGGAAACCAGTAGTTTACGAGAGCTTATTCGTCTAGCCTGAAATATACGTGGCAATGAGACGAGCTGAAAGTATCCATTCTTTATCACAATCCTCTGACAATTTCAGCAAAAAAGAGTAGCTAAAAAAAATTTTAATAGTTAAGTTATAAACTTGTACTTTTTAATTGATGAGTTTTAAATAAACAATCATCTTTTGACACTCTTATATTAAAGCAAACTACTATTTTAATTGATTTTTATTATCTGAAGAACAAAACCCTTCCCGCACAGATATAATTGATTTTCTTTCCTTATTATTGACTCAGTGTTACTTAAAAAATCTTTAAGGTTCGATATTGAACCCCATTTCGGGCTAGAAACAACACAATTGAACATTTTATCACAAAATGTTTTACATTTTTGTTTTTTATTCCCTTTTTACTTTACATTTAAACTGGAACAGACCTTAAAAGTAGTCATTTACGAAAATTTAAAAGATTTTCGGACAAACCTAAAACGAACAAAAAAACGCCGCCCACTTTACATGGGCGACGTTGCCATCAGATCATATTTAACTATTGTTCATCAAAAGAACGAAAATTACATAACTATTTTAAAAAATTTAACTTATTTTAATTTTACTACTTTTGTCGAAGATCATTAATACCATTTTCAGGATTTTTGCAACTGCCTGCTTTGTCCTTTGCTGCTGTGCAATCACATCCGCAACCGCACGATCCTCGACCTTTACCGAACCATCTTCGAACCAGATAAATGACCGCAACAGCGATGATTCCAAAAACTATTACATTTTCCATCAGGGGCTCCAGCGAAAAAGAGTTTCATTATCACTATATTAATTTTAACCCTGAATCATATTAAGTCAAGTTTTGGAGAGTAAATTCATCAAGCCATAAAACTCTGAACCAATCCTATCAGCTTATGAACCGGTTCGGAAAACCTTTCCGCAAAAGTACTGTATGCAACGTAGCTGGCAACCAGAAATGCTGCAAAGCCGCTCCAGACAACAAAATCAAACAATATAGGGATAACTTTTTCCGACAATCTCTTCTTTTGCATATTTTACCTCCTTACCACTTTGTAGCAACAAGCATACCAGCGGTTCTCCTCCCCCATTGCCTGCACAACACTCTAAAGAAAAAGACTTTTAATGACAGATAATGCTGGTCATAAAAATGACGTGCGAAACCTTAATGGGAAAAGGTGAACATCTCCGAGAACGAAAAACAGCTTTCCGCTATAATTAATGATAGCAACCATGCCGAACTTTCTGACAGGAACACCCTGCGACTAGGCAGGCAAAAGATGACTTCAAAGGGATCAAAACCTCCGGACACATTGCCATCCTTAAGCCTTTCTCCTGCTTGACACCCAACATCCTGTGCTATACTTTCTAAAAAAGTATGCAGACACAACCTCACAAATCTAAAAGTAGGAACAATAGAATGCACATATCTGAAGGAGTACTCTCCCTTCCGGTTCTGGCTGGAGGGGCTATTGTGGCGGCAACAGGAACCGTGATCGGCCTGAAAAAATTGGATTCGGAAAAACTTATTTCCGTTGCCCTGCTATCTTCAGTCTTTTTTATAGCGTCGCTGATTCACATTCCGATAGGACCTTCAAGTGCACATCTGATCCTAAACGGCCTCATGGGCTTACTGCTGGGGTGGGCAGCCTTTCCGGCAATCCTGACCGCTCTGCTGTTGCAAGCTGTTTTATTCCAGTACGGGGGGCTGACTGTTCTAGGAGTTAATACAGTCACAATGGCCCTGCCTGCGGTAGTATGCTATTACTTTTTCCGCCCTCTGCTCAAAAAGAACTTTTTCAGCATGAGCGTAGGAGCCTTTCTCTGCGGGGCTGTATCCATCGCCCTTTCCGCAACTCTGACTGCTCTTGCCCTTTCCTTTACTGATGAAAGCTTTACTTCTGTAGCTCAGATGATCATCTACGGGCACATCCCCATCATGATTATCGAAGGCTTTATCTGCGCCTCGGCTTACGGATTTCTGCAAAAAGTAAGACCTGAAATGCTGCTCACCATGCAAGAGACATAAAATACGCTGACAACTAAAAAACAAGGCCGGGTTGATTCATAATCAACCCGGCCTTGTTTTTTACTCAATAACTTTCATGCTCGCCCATTTACCGCCGTGGAAACGCCAGTAAAAGGCCCCGCATAAAACAACCACATAGAGCGTAAAAACACCCCACAGGAAATACGGCCCGGAAGGGAAGACCTCCACACCCAGATAGCAGGGGACAACCATCACCGCGATGCAGCATAAGCCAACGCTTTTCATGACGAACACAACATCACCGGCACCTTTCAAAGCACCTGAATAAACAAGGGCTGTTCCGTCAAAAAGGATATAGGCTGCCGTGAAAAAAAGAAAATGCGTCCCGTAGTCGAGAATCTCCGTAAACTGAAGATCAGTGATGTCGCCCGGACGGAACAGCGATAAAAGCGCTTCCGGGAAGACAAGGTAAATGACGCCCATAAACAGCATCCAGATCATCGTAATATGCAAGGCGCATTTAGTCGCCCGCCGGGCATAATCCGGCCTGCTCTGCCCCACTGCCTGTCCGACAAGGGTACTTACCCCTACGGAAATACCGTAGGCCGGAAAAAAAGAGACACCGTCAATGGAAAGAACAATATTACTGGCGGCAAGAATAACCGTACCCAGCCTGCCGACCATATATACAAAGAAAGTAACCGCAAAAATATCCAGAAAGAACTGAACACCGTTGGAAAGACCGTACCCGATAAACCTTCTGAACAAACGCGGATTAAAGCTGCGGTTACTGCGCGTTTTGAAGACCTTTTCATTCTCTCGGCTGAAAATTAGCGGGATATAAATGGATACGATTACAGCCATAGCTGAGATGGTGGCTATCCCAGCACCTCTAATACCCATTTCCGGGAAGATCCAGACTCCGTTTATAAGTGCATAGTCGAGCGGGATATTAACAGCCGCACCGATCATATTGATAACCATGACCGTACGTGTCAGTCCGCGTCCTGCAAAAAAACCGGAAAGAGCGGTATCAAGTACGGGGAGTCCTGCCCCCAGCATTAAAATACGGAAGTACTGTATCTCCAGCTCCAGAACTTCGGGAGGATGCCCTCCGCTTTCCAGAAGCGGTGTCAGCCAGAAGCCCAGCACCCCCAGAATCAACCATGACCCCAGAGCGAAATATATACCCTGCCAGAGGCTCAAGGCCACCTTTTCAGGCTTAGCTGCCCCGGTATACTGAGCGATAAAGACATTCACATAGCTGGACACACCCATAAAAAAGGATATGAACATAAAAGACAGAATTCCGGCAGGCAATGCCGCGCCGATGGCTTCGATGGAGTAACGCCCCAGAAAGATACGGTCAGTGACCTGCATGATAGTGGTGGAGGCCATACTCACCGCAAGCGGGATGCTTATATCGAGCACATGTTTATACCCGAAAGGTTTATTCCATAAAGATTTCATGCATTACTCCCAAAGCTCGTAGCCGGACTGCGCACAGTATTAAAATGAAAGAGATCCAAAAGTCAGATAGTTCGAAACACGAGAGAAAAGCCATAAATGGATATATTTTTTAAGTACACATAAAAAAAAAGCCGTTTCCGGTGTTCCCCGGAAACGGCTTTTAAAAAACTTCTTCAGAACCAGAATTATTTAACTGCGTCCTTGAGGAATTTTCCGGGAGTGAATTTGACGCCACGGGAAGCAGGGATCTGAATAGCTTCTCCGGTCTGGGGATTGCGGCCTGTACGAGCGGAACGCTCTACAGTTTTAAATGTACCGAAACCTGTAAGGGTGACATTACCTTCTTCTTTAAGGCCGTCTTCGATTGCACTGAGGATTCCGTCCAACGCGGTGGAAGCGTCTTTTGCACTCATATCCAGTTTTTCCCGGATTTTCTTAACAAGAACAGTTTTACTCATAATTAACTCCTTCAAAAGTATTTTGCCTACGCTTAAGGCGGCGAATATCCGTACCCCTTTAAGCCCACTACACCAGATAGTCTTAAAAAGCCATAGTGAAAAGTATATCTTAACTTTGTGCGGCTTCTTTTTACAAAAAAATCATAAAAAAGATAACATCTCACACAACGGTGCCGGGCGGCGCGATAGAGGCGGAAGAGGCGAATTACAGGTAATAACGGGCTTATGTCAAGCGAATTAACCTTAAAACAGACTTCATGCTGAAAACAGATGAACCGCTGATGTAATCGGGATCAAAAAAAGCGTGAGTTTTTTGTGCTTGCGGTGTTGACATATACGCAGGCTGTCTTAGTTTATGTGAGCTTCTTCGGAAGCATCCGGCCTGCTGAGATACGCAGGCTTTGAAATTTAAAAGTAAAATCCGCTTTAATCAATCGGATTACTTAATCTTATCTAAAAAGTTTATTTATTTTGGAGGAAACATGAATCTCAAGCCGTTACAAGACCGTGTACTTATCAAGCGTCTGGAAACCGAGCAGAAAACAGCTGGCGGCATCATCATCCCCGATTCCGCAAAAGAAAAACCCATGAAAGGTGAAGTTGTTGCTGCCGGTCCCGGTAAAGACAACAACCCCATGACAGTTAAAGCAGGCGATGTAGTTCTCTTCGCCAAATATGCCGGTAACGAACTGAAAATCGACGCTGACGAGTTCATCATCATGCGTGAAGACGAAATTCTCGCAATTGTCGAGTAATATCCCCTTAATAAAATAATTTTTCCAGATCAGGAGAATCATAAACATGGCTAAAACTATTGAATTTGACGTAACAGCACGTGAACGCCTGAAAATCGGCGTAGACACTCTTGCTGAAGCTGTAAAGGTTACCCTCGGCCCCAAAGGCCGTAACGTTGTCATCGAAAAATCCTGGGGCGCACCCACCATCACTAAAGACGGTGTTACCGTTGCCAAGGAAATCGACCTTGAAGACAAATTCGAGAACATGGGCGCACAGATGGTTAAGGAAGTTGCTTCCAAAACCAACGACATCGCCGGTGACGGTACTACTACCGCTACTGTTCTGGCTCAGTCCATCTTTGAAGAAGGTGTAAAGCTCGTTGCTGCCGGACGTAATCCCATGTCCATCAAACGTGGTATCGACTCTGCTGTTGAAGCAATTGTCGAAGAACTCGGCAAACTGGCCAAGCCCACCCGTGATAAAGCTGAAATCGCACAGGTCGGAACCATCTCCGCTAACAGCGATTCCACCATCGGTGAAATTCTCGCCGAAGCCATGGATAAAGTAGGTAAAGAAGGCGTTATCACCGTTGAGGAAGCCAAATCCATGAAAACCGAACTGGATGTTGTTGAAGGCATGCAGTTTGACCGCGGATACCTCTCCCCCTACTTCGCAACCGACACTGATAAAATGGTCTGCGAATTTGAAGATCCCATGATTCTTCTTGTTGAAAAGAAAGTTTCCAACATGAAAGATCTGCTGCCCATTCTTGAGCAGGTTCTGAAAATGTCCCGTCCCCTGCTCATCGTGGCAGAAGACGTGGACGGCGAAGCTCTGGCTACTCTCGTAGTAAACAGACTGCGCGCCAACCTCAATGTCTGCGCTATTAAGGCTCCCGGTTTCGGTGACCGCCGCAAGGAAATGCTCAAAGACATCGCTACCCTCACCGGTGCAACTGTTGTTTCCGAAGACATCGGTCTCTCCCTTGATGCTATGACCGTTGAAGGTCTTGGTACCGCAAAACGTGTACGTATCGACAAAGAAAACACCGTAATTGTTGACGGTGCAGGTAATGTTGATGACATCAAAGGCCGCGTAAAGCAGATCGAAGCACAGATCGCTGATTCTTCTTCCGACTATGACCGTGATAAACTTCAGGAACGCCTCGCCAAGCTGGTCGGCGGTGTTGCTGTAATCAAAGTCGGCGCTGCTACCGAAGTTGAAATGAAAGAAAAGAAAGCACGCGTTGAAGATGCTCTGAACGCAACCCGCGCTGCTGTTGAAGAAGGCATCGTAGCAGGTGGCGGAACCGCTCTTGTTCGTTGCGCCAAAGTCCTCGACGACCTCAAAGCCGGCAACGACGACGAACTCGCCGGTATCAACATCATCCGCCGCGCCGCCCAGCAGCCTCTGCGTATGATCGCAGCTAACGCTGGCTTCGAAGGCTCCGTTGTTGTTGAAAAAGTTGCCGCTGGCAAAGACGGTTTCGGCTTCAACGCAGGAACCGGCGAATACGAAGACCTCATCAAGGCCGGTGTTATCGACCCCAAAAAGGTTACCCGTATCGCTCTCCAGAACTCTGCTTCCGTGTCCAGCCTGCTGCTGACCACCGAATGCGCCATCACTGACGCAGTTGAAGACGAAGAATAGTTCTGTAGCTACAGATTATTAATAGAAAGGCCCGGAAGCTTTACGCTTTCGGGCCTTTTTTGTTCTTTCCGGCGGCTTAAACCATTTTTGAAAATAGATTTATTCCACTGTCGTCAGCCTTAAAGGGACTAAAGCAAGAATGCCAAAACTTTTCATTAGGGCTTCGCGCTTTGCCTTCTCAAACTTTTATTGCACTGCTGATCTCTTGGATAAGTCTTCGTACATGGTCCAGGTCTTGAGAAATTCGGCATCAAAAGAGCGTTTCTCTGTGTAGGTTCTTGCGCTTTTTTTCATGTATTGAAGCAGCTCAGGATGATCCGCAAGCCTCACAATCGCCCGTGACAGGGCATCTGAATTCCCGGCCTCTACAATCAGCCCTGTTGTGTCCTCAATAAGGTTCTCGCAAGGACCGCCGGAGTCGGTAACAATAACCGGAAGACCGGACGCCTGTGCTTCAAGAACAACATTCCCGAACGTATCTGTAGCGGAAGGAAAGACAAAAACATCCGAACTGGCGTAGCATGCAGAAAGTTCATCACCTGAAAGGTAACCTGTAAATGTTACCGGAAACCCTTCCAGCCGTCCTTTCATTTCTTCAAGATAGGGGCCGTCTCCGACCACAACCAGATGCAATTCCGGCCTCATGCTTGAAACCGTGATAAAAGCATCGGTCAGCACATCCAGATTTTTTTCTCTGGAAACGCGGCCTACGTATAGAAGTTTCACCGATTCCTTAACCTTAAATCTGCTATTGTAAAACCCGTTGCGCTTTTCCGGTGTAAAGCGATTAATATCCACTCCCCGGGGATAGACCTTGACTTTGTGAGGTTTAACACCCTTTTCGATCAGCTCATCGCCTGTTGATTCCGAGGGCACGAAAACCGTATCCATCTGGTTGTAAAACCAGATCATATATTTCCATGCCATATCTTCCAGACCGGTATCATCGGTAAAGGCACGCACATATTGAGGGAACGCGGTATGATACGTACCGTGAACGGGCAGCTTCAGCAGCTTTGCCACAGCAAGCCCGGCCAGCCCGACTGGGCCGGGTGTAGCCAGATGCAGCAGGGTGTAATTACTTTCAAGGCAATGTGAGAGTATCCGAAGGAATGGTGGATACTTAAAGGAAAGTTCCGGATATTCAGAAAATTCAAAATCACCCGCCGGTGTAAAATTCACAACCTGATCACTGGACCCCTCTGAACCGCAGGTAATTACCGTCAGTTTTTTATCGTGCTTTCGGGCCACATCGAGCTGGTGCTGCAGAGTCAGGGCCACACCGTTCACATCACTGAAGGTATCAGTGAAATGAGCGATTTTAGTCTCCCCTTCAAGCGGATCACTGTGTCCGAATGCATTGAGACAATCCCTAGCCAACTCCCGTTCGCTGGCAAAAAGTCCATACGAAACAAAATACGGAGCCAGCAGTGTATACAGTGATCCGGCTGCGCCGATTGTATGAAAAACGTCAAAAAGATTCGCACCCAGCGCGCTATTGATGATCTTATCTCCCAAACCGGAAAGGACCTTATCGGTGGCGTTGCCCACGAAACGGAACCATTCATTCTCCAATTCTTCGGGGCTGTACCTGAATCCGCAACTTATATTTCGTGCACGTTCATCGCTTTCCACAATGCGGTTGGCTTCACGTAACAAAGCGGCCTGTACGGAATCCGAAGTCCTGAAATATTTTTTGGAACGCTGACGGTAGATGAACTCCTGCAATTTATCGAGTATGGAGGGGCTTTCCTTGTCACCCGGGTCGAGTACATTATCTATATACCGAAAACATTCAACAGATCGCTTGAGTTTGGTGCAGTCAAAATGACTTTTGTAAAACTGATAGGCAATGCCGTACAGATTATGGGCCATGGTGTGCGGGGTGGCTGCTTTACCCTGAACCATTCCTTTACATTCGGTCACAGCTTTCAGCATTTCCTGCGGAGTGTTCACACCCACACACTCTGTATAAACCCGCGCGATATTAATGCCTGAATGGTCGTCAGAACCACCGGTAAGCCCTTTGACCCACGGAGTTTTTCCGTAGGGCGCAAGACCATGTTTATCAGCAAGGAAGTCAATTCTTTCAGGAGTCAGGTTATCGACAATTGTCCGTAGCGCCTGATTCTGCATTTCATCACGGGTACCGTTAAGCTCCAGAGTATTGAACAGCAAAAGAGCCTGTTCAAAATGCTCCGGGGTCAGCCTTTCATTGACCGCAAAGAGAGGATGGGCGAGCACATGAACGATGCCCTGCTCGCGCAGATAAGGCACCAATTCAAAAACATTTTCGCGTACTTTCTGAAATTCACGATGTTGTTTTTCGGTAATATCATAGGCAAGAACATGCAGCTTGCAGCCGTCTTCCGGGAAATATGTCGTAATTTCTTCGCTTACAAAAGCGTTATCAAGATGGGCTATTTCCAGACTGCCGTTGATAGTGTTGTGATCAGTAATCGTGACCATATTCATGGACCGGGCAATAGCTCTGTCATAAATTTTCAACGGTTCGGTGAAGCTCTCCGGACAGTCCAGTTTCTGCAGAATCCACTGGGACGGGCGGGTTGAATATTTAGAGTGTACATGCAGGTCCACCCTCACATTAGAACCTTTCATGGCAAAATCCTCCTGAAGTTCACGCGGCTCCCGCGCAAAGACATGCAGTTATTTTTGCCTATGTTAATAAGGGCTGGATGCTGTAACAGTCCCACGGTTCGGTTACGGTTTCAGGTTTTTTCAGAGAACAATAAAAAAAGGTCGCGCCCCTCATGGGACGCGACCTTACATTTTATATTATTTGCTTTCTGCTACCAGTTCAAGGTTTCCTTGAAAGCTGTGGCAAGATCTTCAACCTTGCTGCGTACAATACCTTCAGAACCTTCCATGAGGCCGAAGGAGTTGCCGCCCATGGTCATACCGATGCGCTGGCAGATCTGTCCTGCGAAGAGCTCTTCAAACTTACCGGCATTCTCAGGAGCTACAGTCACCGCAAAACGGGAAGCAGACTCACTGTAAAGCACGCCCAAGGTGGACATACCGTATTCAGTAGGAACAGAGCGAAGATCGACCTCACAACCGATACGGCCACCGAGGGACATCTCGGCAAGGGCAACACCCAGACCGCCGTCTGAAAGGTCATGACAGGAGGTCACAAGACGCTGACGCATGGCCTGATTAAGAGTCATGTACCTAGTTTTGGCGGTAAGCGCTTCTACATGAGGAACCTTATCATGCACAAAACCGAGCTGGGATGTGATTTCAGCCCCACCCATTTCGTCGCGGGTCATACCCAGCACGTAGATGAATTCACCGGGCTTCTTGAAATCGGAAGTAACGCACATATTGATGTCCGGGACAATTCCCACTGCGGAGAAGAGCACAGTCGGCGGAATGGAGATTTTCACGCCACCGCCTTTGTAATCGTTCTTCATGGAATCCTTACCGGAAATGCAGGGAACACCGAAAGCACGGCAGAAGTGAGACAGAGCCTGATTTGCGCGCACCAACTGGGCCAGCTTGTAGTGACCGTCCGGGGTTGATTCGGACTGAACCGGATCGCACCAGCAGAAGTTATCGATACCGGCCATATGGTTAATGTCACCGCCAACAGCCACTGCGTTACGGATAGCTTCGTCAACTGCGTTGGCCATCATCCAGTAGGTATCGAGATCAGAGAATTTGGGGCAGATACCGTGAGAAACAACAAGACCTTTATCATCATCGAAGTCAGGGCGGAGCACACCGGCATCGGCGGGACCATCTTCCTTCTCACCGACCAGAGGCTTGACGACACTGCGTCCCTGCACTTCATGGTCGTACTGACGGATAACATATTCTTTGCTGCAAATGTTGAGACGGCCAAGCATATCCTTGAGCAAGGCGGTATGGTCAGCAACTTCAGGTTCTCCGGTAAATTCAATTTCAGGACGCTCCCAGACAGCCTTGAGCTTCATCTGGGGAACTCCGTCATGCAGGAAATCCATGCGCACGCTGGCAACGGGTTTATCGCCGTAGCGGATATTGTACAAGCCGCTATCGGTATAGGTTCCGAGAGCAGTAGCTTCAACGTCCATTTCATCGGCCAGAGCCATGAACTCGTCCAATTTTTCCGGCGGAACAGCCAGAGTCATGCGTTCCTGAGCTTCAGAAACAAGGATTTCCCAAGGCTTGAGGCCATCGTATTTAAGCGGAGCTTTAGCGAGATCAAGATCACAACCGCCGCTATCCTCGGCCATTTCACCAACAGAAGAGGACAGGCCGCCGGCACCGTTATCGGTAATGGCGTTGTACAGTCCCAGATCGCGGGCACGCATCAGGCAGTCATACATTTTGCGCTGTGTGATGGGGTCGCCGATCTGCACCGCTGTTGCGGGGGAACCTTCATGCAGTTCTTCGGATGAAAAAGTAGCGCCGTGAATACCGTCCTTACCGATGCGACCTCCGGTCATGACAATTACGTCACCGGGCATGGCCTTCTTTTCGTAGCTTAAACGGCCAGCGGATTCAATCGGCATGGTGCCTACAGTACCGCAATAAACCAGCGGTTTACCGAGATACCTTTCGTCAAAAACAATGGAACCGTTCACGGTAGGAATACCGGACTTGTTACCACCGTGCTCAACGCCTTCACGCACACCCTCAAACACACGACGGGGATGCAGCAGACGGGGCGGCAGCTCACCTTCGTGAAAAGGTGATGCGAAACAGAAAACATCAGTATTGCAAAGCAGGTTCGCGCCCAGCCCGGTTCCCATGGGGTCGCGGTTAACACCGACAATACCGGTCAGTGCTCCACCGTAAGGGTCAAGGGCGGAAGGACTGTTGTGAGTCTCCATTTTAACGCAGACATTGAGCTTATCATTGAACTTGATAACACCGGCATTGTCTTTAAATACAGACAGGCAGAAATCATCATCGCCTTTTTCAGCGCGGATTTCCTTGGTGGTGTTCATGATGCAGGTTTTGTAAAGGCTGTCTACGGTAGAGGAAACACCGGTTTCCTTATTCTCGTAGCTGATTTTGGAGCTGAAAATCTTATGTTTGCAGTGCTCGGACCAAGTCTGAGCCAGAGCTTCAAGCTCGGCATCGGTAGGTTTAGCACCGAGTCCGATTTCTTCGCGCTGCTTGATTACTTCCGGATCGGTATAGTAATCACGAATGCAATGGAATTCTTCCAGACTCAAGGCAAGAGTGTTTGCACGGCTGAAGGCGACCATCTCGTCATCGGACATGGCTGCGATATCAATAACCGCAACTTCGTCACTGGCCTTGCCGGTAACCCGAGCTGCCTTGGCTTCAAAACCCGGAGATTTAACCCATTCTTCAGCAGAACGGATTTCGTATCTCTGGATAAGTTCGTTAGCCAGCAGGTCCTTAGCAATATGGCTGACCTTGTCCAGACCGAGATCTTCGGCAAAAAGGTACTGGGTGGAGGTGTAAACTTTCACTGCTTCCACATCAGCAGGCTCGGTAACCAGAATGACCGATTCCTTGGCTGTGCGGCCTTCGTTATCGGTAACACCGGGCCGGAACCCAACTTCAAGGTTCCATGCGAAATCCCCGGCCAAAGGCTCCAAAGAAGGATTATGCAAAACCGGGTCGTGCAGCACACCCTGATCCAGAACTTTTTGTATTTCGTCTTTTTCAAGACCTTCTACAGTATATACTTTGATGGTCCGGACTTCCCCGGCCTCTATACCGAGTTCTTCCCTGATCTTATTGGAAACTTTGTGGCCGTGAACATCACGGACATGGTCTTTAAGTGCGACCTCGACACGCCAGAGCATGGCTATCTCCTCTTGATGATTAAAGTCCGGGCCTATTTGGCCCAAACCAGTATATTTCCGCCTAAATCCTTGGCTTCATAAGTCGCTTTATCAGCGCGGTTCAGTATACTTGCGGAAGTATCACCTTCCTTGAGCAGAGTGAGACCACCGCTGATAGTGACTTTGCCGGAAAATTTTTTCTCAACCTGGAGCCGAATCCTGTTGCCTATCTTTTCCAAGGCTTCAGCACGGACTTCAGTAACAATAATCCCGAATTCATCTCCCCCGTAACGACAGGGGAAATCCATACCGGAGCGTAATTCAGTACGTAAAATATCGCCAACACCTTTAAGGACTTCGTCACCGACCTGATGCCCTTCAGTATCATTGACCGCCTTGAAGCCGTCCAGATCAAAAAACAACAGCCCTACCGGACGCCCAGTTCTCCTGCTGCGCTTAATTTCACGGGCAATTAGCGTGTTGAACTGAGTATGATTGAAAAGATCGGTCAAACCGTCAAAAACAGCCTGTCGCTTGAGCTTATCTTCCAATCTGCGGATGGCGGTAAGGTCACGGGCTACGATTAAACTTTTTTCTCCGGGGCCGGTCAGCTTACTTATAACGAATTCAAAGGGACGACCGGCAGTATCGGTCCTTTTCAACAGGACTTCCACAATGCTTTTTTCCCTTTCAAACATCTCCGGCCCCCAGAGTCCGGTATAAGTTTCGCAGGGGGTCGCTATTTCAAAAATATTGCGGCCCAGAAATATTTTGGAAAAACGCGATGAGGCGTAGGATATATTTCCCCTCTTATCAACGGTGAGCACAACATCACGCATGGAGTCTACCAGACCTTCGAGAAAATCCCGTTGCTTGAGAGCCTGAATCTGACTTTCAGACATCTCCCTGATATCCTCCATGATCAATGATATCAACTGCTCTCCACCTCGGTCCTGCTTGTATGCTGAGACATAAAGACAGGCCTCGCGGGGCATACCGCCGGTACGCAAGTTGACGCAGATAATTTTGCTGAATGATTTTCTGGATTCATCGCCCAGAAAATCACCCCAGCTGGAGCCCATACCTGCACCGAGTCCCATCTGGAAAAGTTCGCGGAAATTTTTCGTGCCGGAGACGGAAGCCCCGCCCAGTAAACGGGACATGGCTTCATTCATATCAATCAAGTCGCCATGAGCGTCCAGACTGGCTACACCTAGCGGTAAATTTTCCAAAATTTGGGCGCGATCCTCCATGAGGTGCTGCTTGGCACAATAGTGCTCGTAGGCTTGACCTATGAAACGAAAATAAAGGTGTAATCCTTTGCGATCCTTAGCGCTAAGACTTTTGGAATCATAGCGGACCCTGCCCAAAATGACATTTCTGCTTAAAATTTCCTCACCGAAACCGCGTTTCTGCCAGGGGATATTTTCAATAGAAAAAGCTTCGGGGGCAATATCCACGCCTTCACCTTCTATCCCCCTATAAAATTTGTATTTGTCTGTATGGGGAGATTTGAGTGCCAATTCCCAGTCGGTAATATCCCAACTCAATTTAAGGTGTCTGCCGATAATCCGGGCTATTGAAGCCACTCCTCCTTCCGCGGTCAACAGCTCAAGACTTAAGAAATAGCTTGATTGTAGACTCTTGATGGAATGGCTATAGAAATTTGTATCCTCTTCTTTATCAGACATGCCGAGGATGTTGAGCATGGATTGGAATTTAGTACGGCAGACTTCACGGAATGCTTCAATGTCTTCCTCATCCATATCCAAAATACGCTGAAGCTGAACCTCGAACTGCAAAACATTGAAAGGTGCGGCGTCATTGCCAAGTTCCATTTCAGCCCATTTAGTGGCAAGAATCACGGTCTGAGTAGGCAGCTCAAAAGAATCAATCTCATCAATGGCGTGGTGATGCTGCAGGGATGGACAGTTAAGCTGTTCCATCTTCCATTTGCTCAGTAAAAGCTGACTGAGACCACCATGATTCATCCCCCATATATCATTCTCTTCTTCCGCCTGTCCGATGCAGGATCTGGCTACCGAGTCCTTTGCAATTGTATCCGGAAGTTCTCCAGGGGCGGCGCAACGCAGAAAAAGCAAAGAAATATCCTTAAGCAGACAGCAGAGATAGACCTTATCCGCATCATCAGGGCATATACGAGAAGCAATAAGCTGGGCGGAGATAGCACCCCAGACAGTCAGCATCCAGTCGCTGTAAATTTTGTAATCTTTATTTTGCAGATTCGTGCAGATATGCTTCTGGTAGGTGACTGTTACAGCCAGATTGAGTAATTCACGAGTACCGAGAACAACAGCAGCCCGTTTAAAATCGGTTATTTCCTGAGAAAGACCGTAGAAAGGAGAATTAACCAGATTGATAATAGTGGTCGAAAGGGCGGGGTCCATACTGATTATCTTGCCAAGCACCGCAAAATCAGGTTCCGGCTTGCAGGCCTCCTCCATCAGTTGGAGCATGACCGGAGGAAAGCTGAGTTTCATCATCAGTCGCGGTGATTCAAGAATATCTTCCAGACTCATAGCTACAGCTCCTCCTTTAAATCATCACCTACTTTTTACGGGTCAAAACAAAATCAGCGGCCTGTTCCAAAACTCGTTGCTCCCCGCTTTTCGGTAACGGTGTCAGACAGGATTTAGCTTTTTCCACGTATTCAGCAGCATAAGTTCTGGTACGGGTTCCAAAACCGTGCTTTCTGATTTCCGCCAATACATGATCGCGTTTTTCATCCGACAGAGTCCGGTTCTTGATTTCTGCAAGTAACTTCTCTGCTTCTTTTTCTTGTAACATTTCAAGGTAAAGAATCAAAGGTAAAGTAATTTTACCTTCTTTTAAATCTCCACCTTCCGGTTTTCCGGTGTCGTCAGACGGAGATTCGTAATCAAGTGCGTCATCAACAAGCTGAAAAGCAATTCCCATATTCAGGCCGAAATTACCCAGAGCATCTTCCATTGTTCGGTCATCTGAGGCAAGAATGGCTCCGAGCCTGCATGAGGTCTCAATCAAGCGGGCAGTCTTCCCGATGATGATGTCCATATAGGTATCCCGGTTCATCAGCGGTTCGGAAATATGTGCTATTTCGAGGATCTCTCCTTCAACAGTGGCCATAATACCTGAAGCGAGAACGGCACTGATACGCGGTTTGCCGTAATCCGCACCGATCCTGTTAGCCAGTGCGAGAAGCACATCCCCGGCAAGAATTGTCTCGGTAGTTCCGAAGACAAGGTGTGAAGCTTCAACGCCCCGCCGCAGATCAGCGTCATCCAAAATATCATCATGGAGCAGGGTTGCGGCGTGCAGCAGCTCCAGAGAGCCTGCCAAGGGATAAATATCATCCTTTGCATAGCCAAGCCCACGGGCGGAAAGAATGGTCAGCACAGGGCGTATTCTTTTTCCCGGAGCAAGCAGCACATGCCTTGCAACATCTTTTACCAGCCCCTCAAGTTTTCCGGTTTCCTGATCAAGGAAATCGTTAATAAGGGGCAGTTCATCTTTGAAATAGGCTAATAACTCAATCATCCGCGTATGAAGTTTCCCGGTTACGAGAGACCAAAAGAAGCTTTGAGAAATCTACTTCACGAGAACCTGACAGACCCGTCCCAGTTCAGTGAGCGCACCGCGCAAATCCCAATCTTTACTATCTCTTGATCCCACAAGGTTTGAAACAGTCCGCACCTGACATAGCCCCACCCCGACGAGGGCGCACACATAAGCAGCCGCAAAACCTTCCATATTTTCTATATCCGCCGCATATTCATTTCTGTATACAGCAGCACCTTCCGCTGTGGCGGTCACTCCGCTCACAGTCAATGACACAGCTTCAGGCAGATTCTCAAATCGGTCAAGTCCAGAATCAAAAAGCCTTTTTCCAGAACAGAGTCTGAGAGCATTCCAGACAGGCTGACCGTCAATCTCAGCGAGGCTGAATCCCAGCCCTTTTGGATCGACAAGCCCGTCTTTTTTTAATCCGAATTCAGGCCAGATTTCTTTCCTCACCACACATGCGGAGCAAAGCGGAAACTGCTCGGCGTTAAATGTTCCGGCAATACCTGCCAGCACAACAATACCAACATCATTTCCGGCCAAGGCCCGGGTGATGGCGAAAGATGTATTTATAATCCCGATTCCGGTCACCAACAACAGCGCGGGACGACTGCCGAGCATGAACTCTACAACACTGCCCTGCTCCAGAGCAGGCAGCTTGCAGAAACCGCCAAGTGCGGCCTTCATCTCCTTGGCTGTTGCTGTGACAAAAAGAATCGGTTTCAAAAACTAAAGTCTCCAGTGTCTGATGCCGGCTTCTTTCAATTCCTCACGGTCAAAGAAGCATTTAACATCAATGATCAGCGCATTCTCAGGATTTCTGAACCAGCTTTTGATGGTATCAAGGCTGAGCTCACGGTATTTATCGTGGGATACAGCCAGAATAACGGCTTCAAGATCTTTAAATTCATCAAAAGAGGAGGTGGTGATGTTGTATTCTTCAACAGCTTCTTCAGGATCGGCATATGCATCATGGATAAGCACATCTACGCCGAACGACGACAGTTCCTCAACAACATCAACAACCTTGGTATTGCGCAGATCGGGAACATTTTCCTTAAAGGTCAAACCGAGAATACCTACTTTGGCGCCTTTGACCTTGCTATCGCCATTGATCATCTGCTTTACGGTGGTGTCGGCAATGAACTTACCTACAGAGTCGTTAATCTTGCGACCTGCAAGTATTACCTGCGGATGATGACCGATCTCCTCCGCCTTGGTGGTCAGGTAATACGGATCGACACCGATGCAGTGCCCACCGACCAGACCGGGACGGAAAGGAAGAAAATTCCACTTGGTTCCTGCTGCTTCGAGAACATCAAGAGTATCGATTCCCATTTTATCGAAAATCATGGAAAGTTCATTCATCAGCGAAATATTCAGGTCACGCTGGGTATTTTCTATGACTTTTGCAGCTTCTGCAACCTTGATGCTTGATGCGCGATGGGTTCCGGCGGTAACGATGGATGAATAGAGCTGATCCAGCAGTTCGGCCACTTCGTCATTATTACCGGCCACAACTTTGACGATGGTCTGTAAAGTATGCTCGCGGTCACCGGGATTGATGCGCTCAGGAGAATAGCCAACACCGAAATCATCACCATATTTGAGGCCGGATTTGTCTTCAAGAAGGGGCACACAAATATCTTCGGTGAGTCCGGGGTAAACCGTTGATTCGTAGACAACAATTGAACCGGCCGCCATGTTTTCGCCAACCATCGTGGTAGCACCGACTACAGGACGCAGGTCCGGGTTACGTGCTTCATCGATTGGAGTGGGAACGGCGACAATGATTACACTGCATTCTTTAAGGCGGGATGCATTGGTGCTGAATTCCACATAGTTGTGAAAATCATTTTCCAACACTTCGGCGGTGCGGTCATAACCTTCGCGAAGTTCTTTCACACGTTGCTCGGAGATATCAATCCCCAGAACATTGAATTTTCGTCCGAGAGCGACTGCCAGGGGCAGCCCTACATATCCCAGACCGACGACTGCGATAGATGTGTTCTTCTTTTCGATATCAAAAAATTTAATCATAACCTGTTGTCCTTTATTGCTTAGATAATCTGACAAGTCCCTAAAACACTTGCATAATAATCCAGGACTTAAAATTTAATAAAGTAACTTTGTTCAGTAAGGGTAGACAGAATCAGCCTGCACATATACATAGCACTTATTATGCACATTGATTGGACATTTTTGCTGTCAGCCCTTGGACTGGCCTTCATTATTGAAGGGATTCCTTATTTTATCTTTTCTGAGCGCATGCCCAGAATACTTATATCCATTATCGAACGAGGCCCGCGACAATTGCGTATCCTCGGACTTATTGCCATGATTTTCGGCTTGCTGCTGATCTCGCTAGGACAGTCGCTTGGCGAAATGTAGCGCTACTCTTCCGTTTTTTCAGCCACATGTATGTAGACTATCCCTGAAAGCAAAGGGATAAACATCACACGTCCAAAACCAGCTTCACGCAATTCCTCAGCAAGAGCCCTCTCATTCGGAAAAGCCCGAATCGTATCCGCCAGATAGGAATAAGCCCCGGAATCACCGGAAACGACCTTACCCAGCAGAGGTAGAACCTTGTTGAGGTAAAAATTATAAAAACCCTTCCATATACGCTTGCTTCCGGAACCGAACTCAAGAATACAGAAACGTGCGCCTGGTTTAAGAGTTCGCAGGACTTCTCTATAGCAATCCTCACGCGGGAGGATATTTCTAATGCCAAAAGATATCGTGGCCCCGTCAAGGCATTCATCAGGTAAAGGTAAAAGCCTGCCGTCAGCCTGAACTGTCGCAATGCTTTCGCGCCGGACGGCATGTTTGCCATCAAGCTTCTTGGCCTTGCCGCAGGCCAGCATCTGATGCGTAAAATCCATAGCCAGAACTTTCACATCCGGATACTGCCGCAGAGTTTCCACAGAAACGTCCAGAGTGCCGGCTGCGAGATCAAGCACACGCCCGCCCTTTCCCGGACGGACCAGTTTGACCAGACGGTAGCGCCAGTAGATATCCTGCCCGGCACTTAAAAAATGGTTCAAGAAGTCGTACCACCCGGCAATTCTACCGAACATGTCCCTGACTTTCCGGCCATGTTCCTGATGCGAGACCTGCGTCATCTACTGAGCTTCTCCCTTACCATCAGCGGAAAACTTATTTTCCTGCTCCACGATGGATGCAACAACATCGGCATGAATGGCATTAAAATGCTCGGAAAAATTAGAGGGGGAAATTCTTCCGATCTCTATAAATTTAACTACTATTTCCTTAGCGACCTGCAAAGCCTGCTTCTGAATCTTATCCATGGTACATATCCTTGATTAGGCTTGAAAACCCCGCCCGGTGGGAAATGGCCACGACCTCCACAGGTAGGGCGCCGGGCGGGTAAAAAGAAGAAAACCTGTTAAGCACCCTTCTTTTGTGAGGCTCTTTAGCATGAGACCTCCAAATAGTCGACCTGCTTTTTTGCACTGTCACTGATATTATGAGTCAGTAACAGAGCTTATTTCTTCATTTCCCCGTTCTGAATATCCAAACTAAATCGGTCCGGTAGACTTTTGTCCGCCGGACCGATCTTCAGGATCAATATAAATAAATTCAAAGTTAATCTTCGATTTCCCGAGCGAGAGCCGCGATTTCTTCACGAATAATTCTGGCAGCCTCAGCAGGAACAGCCCGCTCAAGCTTTTCAGCCAGCATTTCGTCAACCGAAGCCTTAAAGGATTCTTCCAGCTCGCCCTTCATATTCTCAATCTTTTCAACCAGCCTCGGAGCAAGATAATCTTCTATATCCTCGGTCAAACGGCCTTTAATTCGATAAAAAGCCGGAGAGTCCGGGTCTAGTTCTTTTTCCAGAGACTTGGCTACAACCTCTTCCACGTCCGGCAAGGAATCAATTCTTGCCTGAATTTCATCAAGACGAGGAGAGTGATCAGGAAGTTCATTGAGTTTAGACTCAACGGCCGTAATTCGCGGTTCATGATCGGGCAGCTCTCCCAGTTTGGACTCAACGGCTGCAATTCGCGGTTCATGATCGGGAAGCTCTCCCAGTTTGGACTCAACGGCCGCAATTCGCGGATCATGGTCTGGAATTTGATCCAGACGGGACTCAAGATCACTTAAACGCGGCTCAAGGTCCGGACTTTCATCCAACTTACCTTCAATGGAAGCAATACGTTCATCTGAATCAGCGCGGACTTCTCGCAGACCAAGCTGAACCTGATCGGCAACCTTTTCGCCAACTTCCTCCGCGGCTGCTGCGGCAATTGCTATCACTGCTGCAGAGTCGGGTCTCAAAGCTTCGCTTAACTGCTGACTGACAATTTCCACGACGCCGTTACCCTGAACGGTCTTTTCTTCGAGCAGACGCATATTTTCCGCAAAAGCGGCCATGCTGGCTTCGATGTTATCAAGTCGGGAAAGACTGCCGGTAGCAGATTCTAGAGCCTGCTCAAGAACCGCAATCCGTTCAGTTGCATCGGACAGAGAAATTTCAAGAGTTTCGGAACGCTTGGCTGCGGTGGCGTACTTCTCTTCAAGCTCTTCAATCGCAGCGGCCTGCTCACCGGTATCAGCAGATGTTTCGCATTCACCGATTTCCAGATCCGCATCGAGATCAGAAAAATCTATTTCGGTATCTTCAAGTAATTCACCTAGGTCCAGATCGTCATCCCCGGCATCAAGGTCCTCATCGTCAACTAAATCAAGGTCAGCACCAAGATTGACATCTCCGGCCACAAGCTCAGTATCAACAGCTTCACATACTTCCGGACTCACCTCTTCTTCAGTCATACCGCCTGCTTCAGGTTCGGTAACTTCGGGTTCGGCAACTTCGGGTTCGGCAACTTCGGGTTCGGTAACTTCGGGTTCGGCAACTTCTGTTTCGGCAACTTCTAAAACTGCTTCAGTAACGGGTTCATCCGCTACATCTTCCAAAAGATCGAGCCCTTCTTCCTGAAGATCCAAAATGTCCTCGGATTCTTCAGACAGCAAGCCTTCGATATCTTCGTCAGCAAGGACATCATCACCAAGATCTCCAAGTTCAACTTTGTCATCAATATCATCAAGCAGCCCATCCAGCTCATCGTCTTCATCAGTTACGGCTTCATCAAGAAGAGAATCGAGATTTTCTACATCTGCATCGCCGTCAAACAATGAATCAATATCATCGATATCATCTTCGGCAACGGTCACTTCACCTCCGAGATTATCAATGAGGCCGTCAAGACCTTCGGAGTCAAGCTCTCCGCTTTCGACTCCGTCGGCAGCCAAAACCTCAGCTTCACCAAGGTCAAAATCAAGATCATCCCCGAAATCAGCTTCAGCCGTGGCTTCTACTTCCGGAGATTCAGAAATTTCTGTGGTATCTTCTGCGGGATTCTCAATGACTTCATCAACGGAAGCTTCTTCAACCACATCGTCAATAATTAAGGCATCATCCCCGGCTTCTTCGACTACATCATCAAGTTCAAGGATATCTTCTTCGCCGCCCTCAACGGAAGCCTCTTCCACCACATCGTCAAGGATTAAAGCGTCGTCCCCGGCTTCTTCGACTACATCATCAAGTTCAAGGATATCTTCTTCGCCATCCTCGACGACATCGTCAAGCTCAAGGACATCATCACCGGGAGCCTCTTCCACAACGTCATCAAGCACCAGAAGATCGTCTGAATCATCCATGGTCAACTCTGGCTCTTCAATATCAAGGTCTTCTGAAAAAAGGTCTTCGAGTTCCTGTTCAAAGCTGGCATCAACTTCTTCAGCAACATCATTAAGATCGAGAACTTCTTCCGTACCTTTTTTATCCGGTGAATCCGGGGTCATAAACTACCCTCGTAAAAAAATTAATAAAGGGGGCGGCCCGCCTCCCTCTTGATTATACATCAAAAAACTTATTTATTTCACCTGCGGTGACAGTCGCTGCACTTAGTCGGTCCGGTTGCCTTTTCAGCTTTTCCCAGCATTTTGTGGCAGCCAACACAGCTGTTTTCAGCTTTTGCGTGGAAAGCAGAGTAAAAAGAAGTAGGTTTCTTTTTACCTTTTTGGCTACCGTCAATGTGACAGCCTTCAGCAGCACATTTTTTGATTTCACCGTTACCGTCCCACATGTGGTGACAGGTGCGGCAGTCAATAAAAGCATGACCTTTGTGAGAAAAAGAAACCGGATGCTTCGTAGCTTTAGTGCCGAGAGGTACTTTCAGAACAAGTTCATCGGGAGCATCTGCAGCGTACACATTGAAGAGTCCGACGGCACTTACCAAAGCAACTGTTACTATGCAGGTAAGTAGTGTTCTTTTCATACTCAGTTCCTCTTTCAGCCTATGTTACCTTCTCAGACTCTTCAATATCAAAGCCTTCCAAAAAAGATCCTTAAGGCCGGGAACTTATCCGGTAAATTTGGGAGCATATACTACCCTTTAGAAAAAAGGGGGGCGGGCAGCCCCCCTTTAATTACACATCAAGAAAACTTATTTCTTGGGGTGACAGTCGCCGCACTTAGTCGGGCCTGCTGCCTTTTTGGCTTTTTTCAGAGCTTTATGACAGCCCACACAGCTGTTGTCAGCTTTTGCGTGGAAAGCAGAGTAAAAAGAAGTAGGTTTCTTTTTACCTTTTTTGCTGGTGTCAATGTGACAACCTTCTACAGAACATTTCTTGATCTCACCTTTACCGTCCCATTTGTGGTGACATTTAGCACAGTCAAGGGCCGCATGGCCTTTGTGAGAGAAATCAACCGGAGATTTTTTAGTCTTCGCACCGGCAGGTGCTTTCAGAACCATGTCACCGGGAGCATCAACAGCGTACAGGCTGGGAAGCGCGAAAGCACATACCAGAGCAGCTGCTACCATACAGATAAGCAGGGTCTTTTTCATCCTCAGTTCCTCCTTAAAATAACGTTAACCTAATTACAGTCTTCTTGTGGATTTAATTTAGATAAAAAACCATGTCAAGCATGGTAAGAAAATCAGCTAACTAAAATTAGCGGTATCAAATAGTTATCACAGCTTAATCAAATATCATACTTGTTGGCGTAACCGCGCGGGGTAAGCATTTTTCCGGCAACCTCCCGAGTTGAAGAATTACCAACAATCAGAATAGTTTGCATGTCCACTTCGTTCACGTCCAGACTATCCAGAGTGACAACCTGCACTTTCTGCCCGTCACGATAGGCCCGGTTTACAATGCCCAGCGGGGTGGAGCCTTCGCGATATTTTTTTAAAATTTCAACGGCTTCACCGAGATGGCCGGCCCTTTTCTTAGAACGCGGATTGTAGATAGCAATCACAAAGTCAGCATCAGCCGCGGCCTTCAGCCTTTTCTCAATTTTTTCCCAAGGGGTGAGCAGGTCGCTGAGGCTTATGGAGGCAAAATCGTGCATGAGCGGAGCTCCTAAGATAGCTGCCGCTGCGGAAAATGCCGGAATACCCGGCACGACTTCAAAACGGACTTTGCCGAAAAGATCATCCGCTTCCAAAAGCTCCATCACCAGACCGGACATGGCGTAAATGCCGGGATCGCCACTGCAGACCATTACCACATTGCGCCCCGCCACGGCAGCTTCTACAGCCTTGCGGCAGCGTTCTACTTCCGCCATCATGCCGGTGGAAAGGATCTCTCTGCCTTCAAGTAATTCCTGTGGAACTAGCTTAATATATCCGGTGTAACCGACCACCGCGTCGGCCTCTGCAATAGCCTGCCGGGCCAAAGGAGCAAGCAGGCACTCATCACCGGGTCCTAGCCCGATTACCTTGATGCAACCTTTGCTATCGCCACTGTCACCCGCGTGCTTTTGGTCTTGGGAACAAAGATTTCCTTTACATCTGCCAGTTTCATTGCCGCCGCTTCGCATACGCCGCCGACTCCCATATGTTTCATCACCATTCCCGAAGGATTGATGACTTCAATTTCATTAAGTTCCACCGCACTGAAAAATTTCAAATCAAGTCCTAAAATTTCAGCGGCCTCCAACATTCCGGATTCATCACTTTTTGCATCAATTGAACCCATGCAAAATATGGACTCAAATGAAATTTTATTCTCCGCAACAACACTGCGAACCAACTCCAGAATCTCATCCGCAGGAACTCCGCGCCGGCATCCTACTCCAAGGCTCAGGCAGCGGGGATACAGGGATAACACCTTTTTAGAAAGATCATGCCGCCGCCAGTCCACAACAATTCCGCAAGAGCAGGAATCGAGTCCTGTGACTGTTTCCACTCCATAAAAATATTCACTGAAACCGGATAGATCCAAAAAACCGTCAGGATCATAAACAGGAATCTGCTCTCCATCCAGAATTGCGGCATTGATATGCTTAATTAAACCGATATCGCCGATAATCAGCCCCTGATCACGGGCAAGCAGGTCCATCGAAGGAACTCCCGCACAATCCGTGGCCGTGGTAATCACCGGGGTGGCCCCGATTTTATCAGCGATCAACCGGGCAAGTTCATTGGCCCCGCCCAGATGCCCGGAAACGAGGCTGACTGCGAACTCCCCTTCCTGATCAACAACAACCACCGCCGGGTCCTCGGCTTTGCTTTTCAAAAAAGGCGCAATCATACGCACCGCTATCCCGGACGCTGTAACAAAAACATGACTCCCGTACTCGGTAAACTTATCGGCAACTATATCTTTGAGGGAAGTAAAAGGGATATCATTTTTCGTTGCGTAGCGATCCAGCACGTAGCTGTCGGCAGAAATTAGGGCAGCTAGTTTTCGAGCAACCTTTGCCCCTCTTTCCGTAAGGGCGTATATAGCTATACGATTTCCCATGGCGAATCCCACTGTAACAAAAAACGGGAGGAGTGACCTCCCCCCGTTGGTTAAAACCGAATAAAAGTTTTTGGGATTCTTAAACCCTTTTTCACAAATCCGCAGGAAAGCTGATTTGGGCGTTTCCTGAAAGGCAACACCCCGGAGGGGCGAGGCCAAGGACGGGCCGAGTCAAAAAGGTTTAAGGCCCCCGGCATAGCCGCCGGAGACTTCCTAGCCTTTAAATCTTTTAACTGCTTCCAGAGTGGCTTCGTAATCTTCTTCGCTATGCGCGAAAGAAGTAAAAGTACACTCGAAGCTGGATGGAGCGAGATTTACGCCGTTCTCCCGCATGTGGCGGTAGAATTTGGAATAAAGTTCGGCATCACCAGTCTTGGCGGATTCAAAATCAGTCACTTCCTGATCAGTAAAGAACAGAGTGAAAATGGAGGCAACGTGGTTAAGGGTCATCTTGAATCCGTTTGCTTCCAGAGCCGCCTTCATGTCCTGCGCCAGCTTGAGGGTTCGGGCTTCAAGAGCTTCGTAATCCTGCTGCTGCAGGGCACGCAGGGTGGCCACACCAGCTGCCATTGCTACCGGGTTACCGGAAAGAGTTCCTGCCTGATAGACATCACCGCAGGGTGATATACGTTCCATATATTCCTTTTTACCGCCGTAGCAGCCGACAGGAAAACCGCCGCCGATGATCTTACCGAGGGTGGTCAGGTCCGGGGTTACGTTAAAACGGAGGCCAACTCCGCCGGAAGTAACGCGGAATCCGGTAATAACTTCGTCAAAAATTAACAATGCGCCATATTCATCGCAAAGAGCGCGCAGCCCTTCGAGAAAGCCTTCTTTAGGCAGTACCAGTCCCATGTTACCGGCGACAGGCTCAACTATAATAGCCGCGATGTTCTTGCCTTCTTTCTCGAATACCGCTTTGACGGCATCAAGATCGTTGTAAGGAGCAAGCAGCGTATCTTTTACAGTTCCCTCGGGAACGCCGGGGGTACCGGGGATGGAAAATGTTGCCAGGCCGGATCCTGCGCTGGCGAGAAAGCAATCACTGTGACCGTGATAGCAGCCTTCAAACTTGAGGACTTTATCACGTCCGGTAACGCCACGAGCAAGACGCAGAGCGGACATGGTTGCCTCGGTTCCGGAGTTGACCATGCGGACCATTTCAATGGAAGGAACCATTTTGATGATCTCTTCGGCCAATTCGATTTCACCGGGGCAGGGAGCGCCGTAACTTGCGCCCATATCAACAGCTTTATGAGCTGCTTCTTTGATTGGTTCATAGCCATGGCCAAGCATCATCGGGCCCCAGCTCATGACATAATCGATAAGTTCCTGTCCTTCCACGGACCACATACGGCTGCCATCGGCCTTTTCGATAAAAAGAGGATCGCAACCTACGGATTTGCAGGCTCGGACCGGGCTGTTCACTCCGCCGGGCAGCAGTTTCTGGGCCTTATTAAAAAGTTCAGACGATGAAGCCATTTGAAACTCCTTGGAAATTTGATGCGCTTCGCGCTTTAATGAATTCACTTTGCCTCCTGCGGCTTAAACCCTTTTTGAAAAAGCGTTTAAGAATCCCAAAAATTTTATCAGGACTTCGTCGCTATGAGGCATTTTATTGTGAGGGACATTCAAAACAATAGTCCCCGAATAAGAATCTATTTCTCTTCAAAATAGACCATGGAGGTCTTTTTCAATTCTTTGAGACTGCGCAGGATGCAATGATCGGTGATACCTGTCTGTTCCATCAGCTCGGCTACGACTTTTTTGCAATCTTCAGGACCTTTGCCGTGGATCATTGTATAAAGATTGTACGGCCAGTCGTCATAAGTACAGCGCAGATAACAATGGCTTATCTCTGGACGTGCTGCCATAAATTCGCCGACTTTTTCCGGTTCCTGATCTTCGGTTACGCGCCATGCAACCATGGCATTTGCACCATAACCGGCCTTTTGATGACGTAAGGTTGCCCCGAAACGGCGGATTATCTTATCATCTTTAAGCCTGCTCAAGAGATCCAGCACTTCCTGCTCAGAACAGCCGACCTGCTCGGCAATGTCTGCATATGGAGTTGCACTCCAGGAAAGATTTTTTCCCGCCAGTGCCAGAATATTTTTTTCAATTTCTGTAAATTTAATAGCCATATTCCTTCCTTGGTCTTTTCTTTCGTTAACCTCTGATACCTGCATATGGCTTCATCCTCAAGTGCTGAAAGGCAAATATTTCTTTGACCATTATTACCCGCGTAGACCCGAAGTTTTTGACTTAAGTCATAGACTCGTTGAGATTCTCCATGTAATATTTCTAATAGTGCAATCTTTTTTTAATCAAGGAGGAGTAACTGATTAAATCACTTATTTGTGGAATGAGGACTATTAGAGATAACTCCTAACAGCATGGAGGTGACTGAACAATGCCGGTAAACCCTAAGAAAAAAGGGGATGGCGGATTCAGTCGCAGATGGCGTTGGGGAGTTGTATCGGGACTTTTGATTGCGGTGGTTATGGTTCTGACTTCAGGTTATATGGTAAACGTCACAAATACCGACGTATTCTGCCAGACCTGTCATGCCATGAAACCGTTTCGCGCTTCCTGGCAGCAAGCCGTGCACGGGGGGCATAATGACAAAGGCTTCGCAGCGCAATGCGTAGATTGTCATCTGCCGCACGGTAACTTTGTGGTATACATGTCCGCAAAAGCCTACACCGGAACCCGCGACATAATCATGAATCTCTACATCGACCCAGCCGAGTACGACTGGGCCGCCAATGCAGAGAAGCACCGGCTCAAATTCACTTATGACAATGCCTGCAGGCACTGCCATATAAAGCTTGAGCCTGTCGGTGTTAAACCGGGTGCTCTTCTCGCCCACCGGGCTTATCTCTACGGACAGACCGACAAAAAATGCGCAAGTTGTCACCCGCATGTCGGTCACAAAAACATGATTGAAATGGCTAACAAGTTCTTTAAAAAGGACTTATGATTCCAACTGGGGGTAATCATGTTGAAACAGATGGTTAAAGTTATGACGATTGCAATGGCAATCGCAATGTCCGCAGCACTGTGTTTTGCTGCTAACGCACCTTTCCCCAATCTCGCACCCAAAGAACTGGTTGTGAAGAGGGGCTTTTCAAAAGAAGCTACCAGCTGTATCGAGTGTCACGCCAAAAAGACACCCGGAATCGTCGAAAACTGGAAACTGGGCAAGATGGCTCACGCCACTGTTTCCTGCTACGACTGTCACGTTGTAGAAAAAAGCTCATCCATGGCTAGCCAGTGTGAAGGTATCAAAGGTACCGAAATTTACATTTCGCCCATGGTTTCTTCCAAAACCTGTTCCCGCTGCCATCCGCAGGAAGTTGACCAGTTCTTAAAGAGCGGCCATGCCAAGCTTGCAGGTGCACCGGTTATTGATAACAAAAAATTCCAAAAACTTATGTACTACTATGAAGGCGGCGTCTTCATGGGTGTAAAAGAAGGTTCAGGACCGAGCATAGCTTCCCGAGCCTCAGGTTGTCAGATTTGTCACGGAACCAAAGTAGAACTGGGTCCGGACAACAAACCCATCAAACTCACATGGCCCGGCGGTATCGGTACACGCTACCCTGACGGGTCAATCGGAACCTGTACTGTCTGTCACACCAGACACATGTTCTCCATTGAAGAAGCACGCAAGCCCGAAGCTTGCGGCAGCTGCCACCTCGGCCCGGACCATCCGCAGAAAGAAATCTACGAAGAATCCAAGCACGGCCAGTACTATGAAGCTCACGGTGAAAACTGGAAATGGGACAGCGCACCTGATACTTGGCAACCCGGCGATTACGACGCACCGACATGTGCTGTCTGCCATATGTCCGGCATCGGTGAGCTTAATACCACTCACAACGTAAATGAACGTCTGAAGTGGGATCTCATGCACAAGACCAGTGTAATCCGCAGCGGCGCACGCGGCGATGGTGAAAAGGGCGACAAGCTTATGCGTAAAGTCTGCGCAAACTGTCATGGCAAGACCCATACCGACGTGCAACGCAAGATGCTTGATGATGCTGTAGAGCTCTACAATTCATATTGGGCAGGCGCTGAAAAGATGAAAAAGGAACTGACAGAAAAAGGACTCCTGATCAAAGATGATCCTTGGAATGACGGTTTCCAGGAACTTGAGTACTACCTCTGGCACCATTGCGGTCGTCGCGCACGTCACGGTACTGCAATGAACGGTCCTGACTACTCGCACTGGCACGGTTTCTTCCAGGTCTTCCAGGTATACAAAGATATGCAGAAAATCTACGAATACCGCATCAAGCACGGTAAGATCGAAGAACTGTCCCATGTAATGAGCACAGGGCCTATCTAAACCGAATTGATTACGATTAAGAATGCACTAAGCCCCCGGAGGATGGTCCGGGGGCTGTTTTATTTGAATTTAAGCCGGTTCAACCGGTTCATTCAGATACGGACTCTGCATCCGCCCTCCTTGTCGGGCCGTGAAGCAACTCAGCTAAGTTCCTGCAAAGCCTCCTCAAGCAACCTGTCCGCAATTTCGAGAATATCCGCTATTTCTTTTCCGGTAGCGTTATCAATATGAATTCCGCAGGCAGTCGCAGTCGTGCAGTTAAAAGCGGTTGCCAGCGTATATGAAATTTTCCGGGCCAGCTCATCCTCTTTGTGACCGGTTACGGTAAGCAGGGAAACTGAAGCATCCGCTTTCCTCTCTCTTCCCTGTCCCTGATACGGCACAGCCAGAGCGACGGCTCCGATATGGGATTCGTCGCCTCCGTGAAGACTTACATTTAAATCCCTGCCCATTCGTTCAATTACCATCACCAGTTTAAAACGCGGAGTTGTTTTTTCAATACGAATCATGGCCCAGTCCTTTAAAAATTTCTTAAAACAACATTAGAATATACAGCTCCACTCATCCATGCAATTTTTCTTTTTCACTATCGCTAACCCCCTTTCATTTTTGAACAGGTTGCCAATTTTTTCTACGGGGGGTAATTATGATCTGATATAAAAATTCAAGCTGAATAGAACTTCCAAGGAGTTAATAAATGAAAATAGCAGTAATCGGTGCAGGAGCATGGGGAACCACCCTTGCCAACACATTAGCCAAGAAAGGAATCGATACCCATCTGTGGGTCCGCGAAGAAGAGCTCAGCCAAGAAATAAATAAAACCGGATACAATAGTGTATTTCTGCCTGATTTCAAACTGTCCGAAAACCTTAAAGCCAGCAGTGATGCCGAGAAAGTAATCACCGGGGCCGACTACTACATTCTTGTTGTCCCCAGTCAGTTTTTACGTAGCTCCCTGACGGAGATGAAACCGTATTTCCCGAAAAACCCGGCTGTCATCTGCGCCAGCAAAGGAATTGAGCTGAACACGGGAGCACCGATGTCTCAGGTTGTAAACGAAGCATTGGAAGGACTTAACCCCAGATTCGCTCATCTCTCAGGCCCCACCTTCGCCTACGAGCTGAGTTCTGAACTTCCGACATCCATCGTGCTCGGCTGTGATGACGAAAAGCTGGCCGCAGAGGTTCAGGATTTCTTCTCCACCTCATACTTGCGGATCTACACCAATCCGGATTACCGAGGTGTTGAAATAGGCGGTGCCATAAAAAATATTATGGCCATCGCCGCAGGTATGGCCGACGGTTTGAAATTCGGGCATAACACACGTGCGGCACTGATCACCCGGGGGATTGCTGAAATGAGCCGGTTGGGTGTTGCCATGGGCGCTGAACCTTCCACCTTTATGGGCCTTTCCGGCATGGGCGACCTTGTGCTGACCTGCACTGGAGACCTTTCCCGCAACAGGCAGGTGGGCATCAAGCTTGGACAAGGTTTGAAATTGAGTGAAATCCTGAAAATGCGTATGGTAGCCGAAGGAGTTAAAACTACCGAGTCGGTTCATTTACTGGCAAAGAAGCTAGGTGTAGAGCTGCCCATTACCGAACAGGTATACAAGATTTTATATGAAGATAAAGACCCCGCCACCGCGGTAGGCGACCTGATGAACCGCGACCTTAAAGCGGAGTAATTTTTTAAAGGAGAACCTGATGAAGAAAAGACTGATACTGTTAAGCGCGGCACTGCTGATGCTCGGGGGCTGCGGATCATGGCACAATCCGAATATTACCGATCCGGCAAAAGAGAAGGAGATCTTCAAAATTGACCGTGATTTTTGTGACAACCAGAACAACCAGAATGTTCCGGTCGGAGCGCAGACAGACGATGAACCGAGGGAGCCTACTACCTACGAAGCCAAGTTTTCTGAAAATTACTCTTATGAGACTACGTTTGAAAAATGTATGAAAAACCGCGGCTGGATAAAAAAATAAATCATAAAAATCCCCTTTGTAATTTTACAAAGGGGATTTTTATGCACTAAAATCAAGGCCGGATCTATGCGGACTGCAAGCGGTCCCTGTATTTCTCAACAAGGGCAATGGCCCGGCCGGTCAGCTCATTGAATTCCGGTTTGGTAATCTGGTCATCCGCCTTTACCGCTTCGCCCTTATGGTACAGCCCTTTGGTAATCAGCGAAGAGAAGAGTATAACCGGAAGTCTGGAAAGATCAGCATGATTCTTGATATTCTTTGTCAGGGTATATCCGTCCATCTGAGGCATCTCGATATCGGACACAACAACGTCCACCATCTCACTTATGGAACCGCCTTTTTCACGGGCTTCTGCGCTCATTTCCTTCAAGCCATCCAGCGCTTCCTGTCCGTTGGTATAAAGTTTGACCTCAAAGTTGGCAGACTCGAAATTCTTATTAAGCAGAGCCCGCACGGAAACGGAATCGTCAACCAGCACTGCCGTCATTTTTTCCGGTGCGGAATATACTTTTCCGTCATTTCTTTCGGCCATTTCAGGATCAAGTTCGCCCAGAATACGCTCAAGGTCGATCATCAACACAAAACGGTCATCGATCTGAACTGTTCCGGTTATGCAGTTGGTCGGCATATCCGCGATATATTTATTCGGGGTTTTAAGATCTCCCCAGCCGATACGGTGAATCTGAGTCACTCCGGTGACTAGAAATCCGGTTATTACATTGTTTATCTCAGTGACCACGATGAGTTCATTCTCGGATTCTTTACGCTCGATATCAAGCCAGTCCGCAAGGTTTATGACCGGAAGAATAATATCACGCAGGGACATGGTTCCAAGATAACTGGGATGCGGTGCTCCCTCGGCAGACTCAAGTCCCTTGGGAGCCTCAACAACCTCAAGCACTTTAGCCACGTTTATGCCGAAATAATCACGTTCGAGCTTGTCTTCGTGGACATCGTCGATAAAAAACTCGATAATTTCAAATTCATTAGTACCTGCATCAAGCAATATCTCATTATCCGACATATAAAGACCCCCCCGGAAATCTATCTCTTTTTCAGCCTGTCAAACAGGTTACTGCTGTATTGTAATTGTCTCTCCGGCCGAATTCAAGGAAATACACTTTTTTTTGAAATTAATACACATTTTCTTCAACTTTGCCTGGGTTCGTGTCCTAACATCACGCCATGTTATTACTGGCTAGGCTGCAGGTATTGATATACAACTGATGTAAAGTTTGATCAGCTAAACTCAAGGGGTAGTTATGTTAAAAAAAACCAGTCTTGTAAAATTCTTCTTTCTCAGCCTGCTTATCCTCATAAGCGGCTGTGCGGGACACGAAATAAAACCAACAGTGCCTATGACTGTTTTCAATCCCAAACAGGGCTCATTCAACGTAGATGTCATTCTCTTTGAGCTTCAAGGGAACGGATTACCGCGTAAGGTCGAGTCCGGAATCGTGCCCATTGAACAACACATTATCCAATCCCTTAGTGCCATAGGATACAACTATGCCCCCAACGGGAACGCCAATTACCTTATAGAAGCCCGCATAGGCTCCATTTCGCCCAAACTTGCCGCTGCAGGGGAATCAGAGCAGGTCGGCTTTGCTTTTGACGGGCTTTATGGTGATCCCTTTTTCGAGGATTATCCGGTTCTTATCAAAGAATGGACTCCCGAGATTCAAAAAATACGCAGCGGCCCCAACTCCTGTTTCATCACCATGCAAATCCTGATCAAGGAATCAGAGTCAGGCCGGGATGCGGTTGTTTACCACGGGACTCCGCGCCCTCTGGAGGTTCCTTATGCACTGGGCTGTCCTTTTTCAAAATGCGGAGATGGTGCCAATCAGGCCCTTACTGCCTATCTGCTGGATATTTTCACAAGGTCAGCCGGAAAATGATCTCATTTACAAACTTGCCAGAATTTAAACTGATCAATATAATCGGCCCGCTTTAAGGAAAGATACCCCCTGCAAGGGGGAAGGGGAGCCTGTGCGCTACCGGACTTATCCGGTCTGCGGACTATTAACGTACGGGCAAAAATATTTAATTCTTTTAAGGATAATGGAAGGTTAGGAGTGGAGATCAAACGCCCGTGGCTGGATCATTACGATCCGGAAGTGCCCCAGACTGTGGATTTTAAAAATAGGCCGGTATTTGAATATCTGGACCTGACTGCGGAAAAATGGCCGAAACGTAAGGCCATCGAATTCCAGAACTGGTCGATCACATACGAAAAACTGAGACGCGAAGTAGAAATAATGGCGGCCAATCTGCGCAAGCTCGGTATCGAGCAGGGCGACAGGGTTGCTATCATGCTGCCCAATACTCCGCAGATGATCATGACCTATTTCGCAATTCTCAAAGCAGGGGCTATCGTAACCCTGACCAACCCGCTTTATATGGAAACCGAAATCGTTCACCAGCTCAATGATTCCGGTGCCAAGATGCTCATCACCATCGATATGCTCTGGTCAAAAGTGGAAAAACTGCGCGATCAACTCCCCGTGCGGAAATATCTGGTCACCCAGATTTCGGATACCCTCAAGTTCCCCCTTAACTGGCTCTACAGATTAAAACGGATGCGGGAACAAAGTTCTCCGAAAGTACCCTACAATGAGTCCTCAATTCTAAAATGGAACACCCTGAGAGCAGGGAAAGACCGCTACAGCGCATCAAATATCAGGCCGGAAGACACCGCCCTGCTGCAATATACAGGTGGCACAACCGGACTTTCCAAAGGTTGCAACCTGACTCATGCCAACCTCGGCGCGAATATGCAGCAGGCCCACGCCATGCTCAGCCATCTCGGTGATGATAAGGAAATTGTGTTGGGTATTCTGCCTTATTTCCACATCTACGGCCTGACTGTATGCCTCAACTTTCCTACCCTCCTCGGCGCGACTATGGTTCCTTTCCCGCGCTACGTGCCCCTTGATGTGCTCAAAACCATGCACAAATTAAAGCCGACCCTGTTCCCTGGAGCACCGGCGCTCTACATTTCCCTGCTGCAACAGAAAGAGCTGAGCAAATATGACGTAAAATCTGTTAAGTACTGTCTTTCCGGTTCCTCACCAATGCCGGTTGAAGCTATCAAACAGTTCAAGGAAGTTTTCGGAGCTACGATTATTGAAGGATTCGGCCTGACTGAAGCGTCCCCGGTAACTCACCTCAACCCGCTTATTGGCAAAAAGAAACCCGGTTCAATTGGTATGCCCTTACCTTCTACCGATGCCGCCATTGTTGATATGGAAGTCGGCAGTGTGCAGCTGCCTCCCGGAAAAATGGGTGAACTGGTGGTCCGCGGCCCGCAGGTTATGAAGGGTTACTATAATAAAGCCGATGAAACCGCCGGAACACTGCGTAACGGCTGGCTCTACACCGGAGACATCGCCTACATGGATGAGGAAGGATACTTCTACATTGTAGATCGCAAAAAAGACATGATCATTTCAAGCGGCTACAATATCTATCCTCGTGAAGTGGATGAGGTCTTATACAAGCATCCCAAAATTCAGGAAGCTGTCACGGTAGGTCTGCCCCACAAGACCCGTGGCGAAATCATCAAGGTTTACATTGTTCTTAAGGAAGGTCAGGAAATGGACCGCGCCGAAGTGGTGGCTTATTGCCGCGAAAAACTCGCAGGTTACAAGGTGCCTAGGAAAGTTGAATTCCGCAATGAACTGCCCAAGACAATGGTCGGAAAAGTTCTGCGCCGTGCCCTGCGCGAGGAAGAAGAGCAAAAAAGAAAATCAAAATAACTTTTTCAATTTATTTCGCTGACAAAAGCCTGTCCGCATAAACTGCGGACAGGCTTTTTTAATTTCGCAATTTGACAATTAGTACTTTAAAGAGCATCTTTATTAATAATTACAGATAATTATATCCATTAAGACATAATTCAGCCAAGTTTTTGCGAGGACTGCCATGAAGGAAAAACTTAAGACAGTAACCATGCACGCGGGAATTCCGGGAACAATCACACTTTTGCAAAAGGGAGTCTTGCTCCACACCACATCAGGCATGAGTGTGCGCGAATTCATGGTCGAAGAGATAGGTCTCAATCCTGACTATGCCGAGAACCGGGTACGGGCTATTTTCGTAAACGGATCTCCGGTGGACGACATTGACGGGGTAAAAATAGCTGACGGCGACGAGATTTCGCTTTCCGGTGCACTGCCGGGAATCAGCGGAATTGCCATGTGCCGCGATACGCCCATCGGGGCTTTCCGTAGTGATATCAGTGCCAAGACGTCAGACGCAGTTAGTGCCGGCGAGGCAAAAATTTTTCTTAAGCTGTTCAACCTTATCGCGCAGGAAGCCGGACCGATCTTATTAGAAAAAGGAGTCATCGTGCAGGCTGAAGATGTGCGAAATTACCTGAAAGAAGGAGCACCTAAGGATCTCCCGCCTGAAGACGGGCCGGTCATTTTGAAAATATAAAATAAAAAACCGCATTCAATTAAGAATGCGGTTTTTTATTGGCAGTTATTTTATGCAGCGGATGAATTCTGCTTAATCCAGACCGAGCATTTCCACCATGGCTGCTTTCATACCCTCGATGTCTATACCGAGTTCGCTACGCAGTTCCTGCTGGGTGCCGTGCTCAATAAACTCATCAGGTATACCGAGCCGCTTGATTTCGTGACCGTCAAGGGCGTTGTTATCCACCAGCATTTCCACAACAGCGGAACTGAATCCGCCTGCTTTGGCATTTTCTTCGACAATAAGAATTTTCTTAAACCGCGAGGCCAGTTCCAGAATCTGTTTTTCGGGCAGCGGTTTGATAAAGCGGGCATTAAAGACCGCGACAGCCTTACCGTACTTCTCGTCAATTTCCTCCACAGCTTCCACTGCGGGCCACACTCTGGAACCGACAGTGATAACCACACCGTCAAATCCGTCGCGTAGGAGTTCACCCTCGCCTATTTCAAGGAGGCTGGGGGTTTCTTCAAGAATAGCACCAATGCCCACGCCGCGAGGATAGCGCACCGCAGCAGGACCGTTGAAATCAACAGCTGTCCTGACCATACGTGAGAGTTCCGCCTCATCCTTGGGAGCCATGAAAACGAGATTCGGAATATGACGCAGGAAAGACATATCAAACACGCCGTGATGAGTTGCCCCGTCAGCGCCGACCAGTCCACCGCGATCAAGGAAAAAGTTCACGTTCAAATTCTGCAGGCAGACATCGTGTACCACCTGATCATAAGAACGCTGCAAAAAAGTAGAATAAATAGCCACTGCGGGTTTATAACCCATCGTGGCCAGACCGGCAGCGAAAGTCACTGCATGCTGCTCACAGATACCCACGTCCACAAAACGGTCCGGGAACTGTTCACGGAAAGAGTCGGTTCCGGTTCCTTCGGGCATGGCAGCGGTTATAGCGACAATTTTATCGTCCTTTTCCGCCATCTTGCACAGAGTTTTACCAAAGACTTCAGTATAGGACGGCAGTCCGCCCTTGAACTTTTTAGCCCGGCCCGTCTCCGGCTCGAAGCTGCCTACACCATGAAAATGGGTTGGATTATTCTCGGCCGGTGTGTAGCCTTTACCTTTCTTGGTCAGCACGTGGACCAGTACCGGGGTGTCAATTTTTTTGACCTGCTCAAACACATCAACCAGCTGTTCCAGATTGTGACCGTCTATGGGACCGAGATAGGTAAAATCCAGAGCCTCGAAAAGCATTCCCGGAGTGAAGAAGCTCTTAAAGGAATCCTCACCGCGTTTGGCGTACATTGCCAGATCATCACCGATTTTGGGAATCTGCTTGAGGATTGATTCAAAATCCTTTTTAAAGCGATTCATAACCGGGTGAGAAAGCTTACGGCTCAGAAAAGCGGAAAGAGCGCCGACGTTATCTGAAATGGACATTTCATTATCGTTAAGCACTACCACCATCTTGCGCTTCATTCCCCCGGCCTGATTAAGACCTTCAAAGGCTTGACCGGCAGTCATGGAACCATCTCCGATAACGGCCACGCAATTGCGCTTTTCACCCTCAAGGTCACTGGCTACAGCCATACCGAGAGCCGCAGAAATAGATGTGCTGGAATGACCTACGCCAAAATGGTCATAGGGATTCTCAGCCATACGCGGGAACCCGCTGATTCCGCCTTTCTGACGCAGGGTGTGGAATTCATTGTATCGACCGGTCAAAATCTTGTGGGCATAAGCCTGATGACCAACGTCCCAGACCAGACGGTCCCGCTCAAGGTCGAAACTCTTCATCAGAGCCAGGGTAAGCTCAATGACACCGAGGGATGGAGCCAAATGTCCACCACCAACGGAAACGGTATTTATTATGCACTGACGCAGCTCAGTTGCCAGTTGGGTCATTTCCTCATAGCTTAACCCTTGAATCTGCGCAGGACTTTTTATTTTCTGCAGTAGCTCATATTTTCCGCATCCGCAGGAATTTCCATTTTTGCTCATATCCCAAAGAACCTCACCACATGTTACAATCTATGTCATATTTAAGCAGCATAACAGCAAACTCCCCACACCCTCTGGAATCCACTGATTGGCGCATGCTACTTAACACTGTTAACTTATCAATGTATAAAAATAAAATATACGCCTATACGGCTGAAAAACTAATAAACCCTGTCCACGATATAACGGGCCAGTTCAGCAAGAAATTCGGCTTCTTCACCTGAATAAGGCGAAAGGAGTTCAACGGCCTCATCAATATACTTGCGGGCCAGCTCCTTACTCTCTTCAAGACCGATAAGACTGGGATAAGTTGATTTACCCTGCTCAATGTCACTGCCCACGGGTTTACCGAGGGTGGCCTCATCGCCGACCACATCCAGAACATCGTCAACGATCTGAAAAGCTACGCCGATCAGTCTTCCGTACTCTTCCGCACGTTTGACATCATCGTCGGTCGCCTCTGCTCCTTTAGCCAGAATTGCACCTGATTTACAAGCAGAAAGAATAAGCGCTCCGGTCTTCATGGAATGCATCACCCGAAGCTCGTCAAGAGTCACTCCTTCACGTCCGGTGTAGCTCATATCAACTACCTGCCCGCCGACCATGCCGGCACTTCCGGCAGATTTGGCCATCAGAGCAATCGCTTCCACTACATGTTCGGCCGGGGCATCCGCGGTGGCCATAAATCCGAAAGCTTCGGTAAGCAGGCCGTCACCGGCGAGAATTGCTGTAGCCTCGTCAAACTGTTTGTGGTTCGAGGGCTTACCGCGACGCAGATCGTCATCATCCATGGCCGGAAGGTCATCATGGATAAGCGAATAAGTATGGATCATTTCCAGACTGGCTGCAAAAGGCATAACCGCTTCTTTATCAGCTCCGAGCATCCGGGCCCATACCAGCACCAGTACCGGGCGCAGTCTCTTACCGCCGGCCATCAGGCTGTAATTCATGGATTCCAGAAGATTTTCAGGAATACCCTTGTCTTTCAGACATTCGCCAAGATATTTTTCAACCTCCGCAGCATGAACCGCGAGTTTTTCTTTAACTGTCATCCTCTGTATCCTCTTCTGTATCTACGTCGAAGTCTTCCACTCCGCCGTCGGTGACTATTTTCACTTCATTACGGGCCTTTTCCAGCTGTTCTGCACATTTTCTGGAAAGGGTACGACCTTCTTTAAAGAGGGCCACACCTTCTTCAAGGGGCAGGTCTCCCTGTTCAAGGGAGGACACTATCGCCTTCAAGCGGTCCAAGCGATCTTCAAATGTTTTACTTTCTTTTTTCAAGAGATGTCTCCGGCTGTTTTGCCGCTGATCCTACACCTTTTGCAGTGCAAAGGGCATAGGTATCCCTAATTATTTCACACGACTGCGCCGCTTAAATATTAAAAAGTTATTTAATACCAAGCAGTTGGTCTGTAGTTTTGTGTAATACGTAATTCGGGTCAACCAGTCTGCCCTGCACTGACACACTCATATGCAGATGCGGTCCGGTGACCCTTCCTGTTGAACCGATGCCGCCGATAAGCTGGCCCCGTTCAACCATATCGCCTTCCTTAACATCTATCTTTGAAAGATGGAAATACATAGTGACCACTCCGTTACCGTGATCCACATACACGGAGTTTCCAGCGTAGTAATGCTTTCCGACCAGTACCACCTTACCGTCGGCCATGGCTTTAACGGCGGTCCCTTTAGCTCCCCGGAAATCAAGTCCGCGATGCGGGTTCTTGGGTTTCCCGTTCAGGATACGCTGCGCCCCGTAAGGACTGGACTGTGAACCTTTAGTTGGACGATAGAAAGGAAGAAACCATTTGCGGTCCTGACTCATTGAAGCCTTGGCAGCAGCTACTTCCTTACGATCCTGCGCTATCTTGTCATAGACTTCTTGGGGCGGGGTGACCATTTTTTCAGGCAGGGTCAGCCGCTGAATCCTGTATTTTTTCTTATGGACCTTAACAGTACGGCCGAAAGAACGCTCGCGACCTTCGGTTACTGTTTCAATGACGATCTTCTCCCGTCCGGGTTTATCAAAAAGCACGTCTGTTCCGAACATCGCCAGCGCAACGGAGCGTCCGTCCCATGAGCGGATCTCCGGCTGCACGCTTTTGCCTTTCCATTTTATGGAAACAGAATCAAGAGGTTTATCGGATGTTACCCGCACAAGAAACGGTTCACCGAGCCCTACATTTTTAGGATAAGCCAGAACAACTGAAGCCAAAGCACTCGATGTGCATATAAGCATCAGAAACAGGGTGAAAAAAGCTATACGAAATTGTTTATGCCCATTCATTTGTATAATCTCCTAAGAGTTATTCAGATGTAACCTTTGCCCGGACCTCACCTGATTTTACCCGCAGACGGATAGAATCCCCGTCTTCAACTTCGTCCGGACTGCGTAGAAACGTGCCGCTTTTTTCAATCGTTACAAGAGAATACCCGCGCTCAAGCGGACTTTCGGGGTCCAGCATACGCAATGAGTTGGACGCAGTTTCACATTCGGACTGCTTATCCTTAAGAAAAATATCCGCAGCTCGGGCCAGCCTTCGCTGCAACCCGGCCAGATCCTGTTCCCGGCGCTCAATACGTTCTTCGCCAAAGGCAAAAGATAAACGGCTACCCAATGCCTCAACCGTATCAAATTTTGTTTTAAGAAATTTTCCGGCAGCACGGTTCAAGCGTTCCCCTTCCTCTTCAAAGGAAAGCAGCAGCCGTTCAACGCGCTGCGCCGGTGAAAGCCAGCTCAATCCTTTCTGCAACGTTTCCAGCCGGGAATAACGCATTGTCAGAAAATTCTCAAAACTGCGGGTCAGGGAGCTGTCCATCTCATCAACTGTCTGCATCAGGATTTCGCGCCGGGGCCAAAGCTCCTGCGCCGCATGGCTGGGAGTTGCCACCCGCTTATCAGCCACGTAATCGGCAATGCTGACATCGACTTCGTGCCCCACGCCGCAAAGCACCGGCACAGTGGAGCGAAAAATTGAATCAGCCACAGGCTCGGTATTGAACGCCCACAAATCTTCCAGCGAACCGCCTCCGCGGATAAGCACTGTCACTTCCGCCCAGCCGTCATCGCTTACGGCATCAAGGGCCTGAGCTATTTGTGCCGGAGCCGCATCACCCTGAACCAGCGTGGGATAAATTCTTATTTCAGCTCCGGTTCCGCGAGTTTCTGCTATCTTCAAAAAATCCCGAACAGCCGCACCGGTGGCAGCCGTAACAACCGCCACCCTCTTAGGTGAGCGTGGGATATCCATCTTGCGATCTTCAGCAAAATAACCTTTCTCGGAGAGCTTGCGCTTCATGGCTTCAAAGGCAAGCTTTAAATCTCCAACGCCCTGCTCCTGAACCAATTCGGCAACCAGTTGATAAGTTCCGCGCGGAGGATATACATTCATGTGTCCGGCGCAGAGAATCTCCATGCCGTCCTCGAGTTCCAGCGGAGCTCCGGATTCAATTTCCCCGGTGAGAGGATTGACTGATTCTTCACCACCGTTGCCGCCATTGCGCTGATTGCCTTTGAACCAGACCACGGACAATCCGGCATCACCGTCAGTAAGCGTAAAATAAATATGCCCGGACGCAGGCCGGGCTAAATTTGTAACCTGACCCCGAACCCAGATAAACGGGAATTCCGTTTCCAGAACATCCTTAACAGCGCGGGTGATGTCAGTTACTGAAAATATTTTCATATATTAATATATGTGGCTGGTACTGTATTCAGCACCAGCCACATTGAATTATTTAGCTTCAAGTCCCCATGACTGCCACATCTCGGCACGCCATGTTTTGAAGGCTTCACTGAAACCATCAAGGGGAAGTTCAGTTTTTTCACCGGTCTTACGGTTTTTGGCTTCGACAATGCCGTTTTTCAGTCCCTTGCCGCCGATAACCAGCTGCATGGGATAACCGATCAGGTCAGCGTCAGCAAATTTAACGCCCGGACGTTCCTTGCGGTCATCGTAGGCTGCATCGATGCCCATATCCATAAGCTCATTGTAGAGTTCTTCCGCTTTTTCATTAACAGCGGCATCCTTACCGCCGAGGGAAATCACGCACACTTCAAAAGGTGCGATGGTCGGGGGGAAGATTGCGCCGTTTTCATCATTGTTCTGCTCAATGGCGGAAGCAACAATACGGGAAACACCGATACCGTAACAGCCCATAACCATGGGCTGGCTCTTTCCATTCTCATCAAGAAAAACAGCTTCCATGGATTTGGAATATTTGGAACCGAGTTTGAAAACGTGTCCCACTTCGATTCCCTTGGTAAATTCAATGGCAGCGCCGCACTCGGGGCAGGGATCAGCCTCTGTGATTACCCGCAGGTCTGCGAACTGTTCGATTTTGCAGTCACGGCCGAGTGAAAGGTGCCTGATGTGTGTGTCACCTTTGTTGGCCCCTGCAATCCAATCGGTTGCGGCGAGCAGTTCATGATCGGCGAATACGCGCTCAATCTTGAGTCCGACAGGTCCGGCGAAGCCGACAGGAGCTCCGGTCCATTCCTTGACCTGCTCTTCGCTTGCCATTTCAATCTCATTTCCGCCGACCAGATTGCGCAGCTTAACGTCATTCAACTCACGATCGCCACGAACCAGAGCGGCAACAGGTTCACCGTCAACGGTAAAGAGCAGGGTCTTGACCAGCTTATCCTGACTTACACCCAGAAATTCGCAGACTTCTTCCACGGTGTGCTTACCCGGAGTGGCTACTTCTTCAATAGCAGCGCACTCGGCACTGAGCATGCTTTCACCGGCGGGCGCTGCAACCTTGGCTTTTTCAAGGTTGGCCGCATAGCCGCATTTTTCGTCCTGGCATACTGCGATGGTATCTTCACCGGTATCGGCCAGTACATGGAATTCATGCGAAAAATCACCGCCGATAGCACCTGAGTCCGCCTGTACGGGGCGAAAATCAAGTCCGATACGGGTAAAGGCTTTTTTGTAGGCCTCAAACATACCACGATAGGATTCTTCTGCTCCGGCCTCATCTTTATCAAAAGAGTAACCGTCTTTCATGATGAATTCACGGCCGCGCATCAGGCCGAAACGGGGGCGGATTTCATCACGGAACTTGGTCTGGATCTGATATAGATTGATGGGCAACTGCTTGTACGATTTGACTTCTCCGCGCACGAGATCAGTAACAACTTCTTCGTGGGTTGGTCCGAGGCAGTAATCACGTCCGTGACGGTCATTAATGCGCAGCAGTTCTTTTCCGTAATAATCCCAGCGTCCTGTTTCCTTCCAGAGGTCGCCGGGCTGAACCATCGGCATAAGCACTTCCAGCGCTCCGGCGCGGTTCATTTCTTCACGCACGATGCTGGCAACCTTGTTCACGGACTTAAAGCCCAGCGGCAGGTAGCTGTAGATACCGCTGGTCAGCTTACGGATCATGCCCGCACGCATCAGCAGTTTATGGGAAACCACTTCCGCTTCGGAAGGATCTTCTTTCAATGTGGGAATATAGTAACGGCTTAAACGCATTTATTGTCCTCTCTTTTCTTTCAAAAATAATTCGATTTCTTTCATAAATTCAGGCAGCAGATTTTCATCGCCCTTGACTTTGCGTATAACTTCGCCCTTACGGAAGATGATGCCCAGTCCTCGGCCTCCGGCAATACCGATATCAGCCTCGCGGGCTTCGCCGGGACCGTTTACCACGCACCCCATAACCGCGACGGTAAAAGTTTCCTTTACGCCGCGTAGATTATCTTCAACTTTCTGGGCCAGTCCGATAAGGTCAATCTCTGTTCTCCCACATGTGGGGCAGGAAACGATTTCCGGGCCGCGCTCACGAAGTCCCAGCGAACGCAGGATTTCCCACGCAACGCCGACTTCAGCAACCGGATCATGAGTCAGGGAAACACGCATGGTATCGCCCAGCCCTTCCCAGAACAGGATACCCAGTCCAACGGATGATTTGACCGCGCCGCGCACCAGAGTACCGGCTTCAGTAATGCCCACATGCTGCGGGTAATCCACCTTTTCAGCCAGCAATTTGTAAGCTGCTATGGTATTCAGTACAGATGATGATTTCAGGGAAATCTTGGTGTTGTAGAAATCTCTCTTTTCCAGCAAAGCCACGTGTTCCAGCGCGCTTTCGACCATCGCTTCCGGGGTCGGACCGCCATACTTGGCGAGCAGTGCTTTGTCCAGTGAGCCACCGTTTACGCCGATGCGGATAGGAACGCTGTGTTCCTTGGCAGCAGCGACAACGGAATCAACCTTGTCCTCTCCGCCGATGTTACCGGGGTTGATGCGCAGTGCGTCTATTCCGGCGTCAATAGCCGCAAGGGCAAGACGGTAATCAAAATGAATGTCCGCCACCAACGGCACCGGAGAATTTTTGCGGATCTGCACCAATGCTTTAGCGGCTTCTTCATCGGGAACAGCTACACGCACGATTTCGCATCCGGCCTCGGCCAGAGCGTCAATCTGCGCCCCGGTGGCAATAGCGTCGCGGGTATCAGTGTTGCACATGGACTGGACCCTGATCGGGTTGTCTCCGCCAATGCCGACATCCCCGATGAACAATTCTCGGGTCTTTTTTCTATTGATCATTTTTCACCTGATTTATTCAGTTTGGCTGCTAATTAAGAAATAACGTGCGCGGTAGCATAATACATATTGCCATGAGAGCCAAGGGAAGCCTCACCCGATTCAGCGACGGCCTATCCGGTACGTAAGGGCCTTCAGTAAAAGGACTTAATATTCCAAAGGCAGTCAGCTCAATTCACGTTCGGTATTAGCAGCATTGTACTGATGAAAAACAGCAACGAGGTTAATATTTTACTTTACCCAGTTTATCTCCGGACATTTGGCAAAATGATTTTCACCAAGGAACGAACCGGGCTTCTTGGTGTAAAGCATGGGATGATGACTCTCAAGCTTATTTGCAACTGGAACGAAATCTCCCATTTCGCATGCGTTTCCACCCCAGAGAAGCCATCTGGCCTGAGGATTTTTCCGGTAAATGAAGCGAAGCAGACCGTCGGCGAATGATTGCCATTTTTCGCGATGGCTGTTCGACTCGCCTACTTTGCAGGTCAGGGCGGTATTTAAAAAGAGAACGCCCTGCTCTTCAAGGTGCGGGAACAGTTTTTTCGGAGGCAGGAGCGGAAAGTTACCATTAGCGATATCCTTACGTACCACGCTAATACCGGCCACTTCGTCAAGCTCCATGTAATTCTTATGAAAAAGTTTGATCATATTGCCCAGTGAATTATTTACCGGATCTTCCCAGCTTTTGATGTCACCAACTTCAAAGGCTCTGCCGGTGGCAACCCCCGCCTGCGGATACGGGTCCTGTCCGAGGATGACTACTTTCACATTGGAAAGGTCCATCTTGCTAAACCTTAATACTTTATCAGCAGCGGGCGTAAAATCATTTCCGATTGAAGAGCTGATCCTGTCCAGTTCCATCATCCGGGGAAGGGTAAAAAATCCACGCCAAGACTCATGCACCTCATAACCGTGCAAACAAAAATTAACTCTCATAACTTATATTCTCTCTTTATCTTAAAAATATCCCATGGAAGTGAGCTGTTCCAGATTGCGTTCCTTGGCTGCGCTACGTCCGTCACGTTCGCTGCTGCCGCCCTTTGCGGTGCAGGGCTGACACCCAAGAGACCGGTAACCCTGATCATATAGCTCGCAGTACGGAAGCCCATGCATGGTGATGAACGACCATATGTCCATCTCTGTCCACTCAAGAATGGGATTGAGCAGGGTGTGGTCGGGATTATCACGCACTTCCATATATTTTCTAACGGCCCTTCCGGGATGTTCATCCCTGCGGATTCCGGTAATAAGCAGATCTATTTCAAATTTTTCTATAGCCTGCTGCAAGGGCTTGATTTTGAGGTCGGCGCAGCATTTTACAGGGTCCTCGGCCACAGGATAACCGGAGAGGTCCACATCCGGCCGGATTACCTTCACATCAACTCCCCACTGCAAAGCTACGCGGTCCCGGAAAGACATTACTTCGCTGAATTTTATTCCGGTATCAATGGATAATGCTCGGGGAACCAGCACAAGTGAGGCTTCTTTTCCCTTGCTTTTAAGGACTTCGCGCCAGAGTGCCAGCACGACAGTGGAATCTTTGCCTCCGGTCCAAGCCACTGCGATGCGCTCGGGAGGGTACATTTCAAGCATACCGGACATTAATCCGGCTGTGTGCTCCACCTTGGCATCAAGAGGGGAAGATGCGTTTATTTCAGTCAAAATCAACTCCTTGGGAAAAGTGGTTCCCTTGTTGCCTGAAACGGTTCTTTTTGCAAGTATGGCTGAGGCCGTAGGATCAGCTCGTAAATGTATGTTCAGGTGTTTTTTTTCTTGCATTTCATAACTTACAGCTATATGCCCTACCTCGCTTTAATTAGAAGCTTACTACTGCGAATAAACCGGATAACATATTCATATCCTGACAAAACTGCACCAAGCTTCATTTTTCTGCACATTTTACACATATGGAGCAGCTTATGAACTGTCCTGAATACATACAGGGAAAGACGGTCGTCGGCTGGAGGGAATGGGCCGCATTTCCGCAATTAAATATTCCGGCTATCAAATTTAAAACTGATACCGGAGCGAAAACTTCCTGCCTGCATTCTTTTCAGCAGGATTTTTTCGAGCGGCAGGGGCAAAAATGGATTCGGTTCGGCATTCATCCGGTACAAAAACGTACTGATGTGGAAATTTTCTGCGAAGCGCCTGTTGTAGATTTTCGCACAGTCACCAATTCCGGTGGAATAAGTGAAGACCGGCCTGTGATCAGTTCTCAGTTGGTGCTGGGTAACATGAGCTGGAATATTGAACTGACCCTTACCAACCGTGATTCCATGAAATTCCGAATGCTTCTGGGCAGGTCGGCCATGGTGGAACGGCTCATTGTAGATCCGGACGGATCTTACCTGTTGGGCAGGAAACACGCTGCTGAATATTATAAATAATTTTTTCGGGAGGCACGAATGAAAATCGGCATCCTTTCCCGTAAACGGGAACTCTACTCGACCAATTCCCTGGTTGAAGCCTGCAAGGCTCGCGGCCATGAAGTAAGGGTTATCAACCCTCTGCGCTGCTACATGAACATAACTTCTCACAACCCCAGCATTCTCTACAAAGGGGAAAAGCTGGAAGGGTTTGACGCCATCATCCCACGCATAGGTGCGTCCGTCACCTTTTACGGCTGCGCGGTGGTTCGCCAGTTTGAAATGATGGGGGTCTATTGTGTAAATGAATCCGTTGCCATCTCCCGCTCACGCGATAAACTTCGCAGCCTGCAACTGCTGGCCCGCAAAGGCATAGGGCTTCCTGTTACGGCCTTTGCCAACTCCACCCAGTACACGGAAGACCTGATTGATATCGTCGGCGGAGCCCCGCTGGTCATCAAACTGCTGGAAGGAACACAGGGTAAAGGAGTCGTACTTGCGGAGACCAGAAACACCGCTGCGAGTATAATCGAGGCATTCAAGGGTCTTGAGGCCAACATTCTGGTACAGGAATTTATATCCGAAGCCTCCGGTTCAGATATACGTTGTCTTGTGGTCGGAGACAAAGTCATAGCTTCCATGAAACGACAGGGCCGCGAAGGAGACTTCCGCTCCAATCTGCATCAGGGCGGGTCCGCCACTCAGGTAAAAATCACACCTGAGGAGCGCTCTACAGCTGTACGCAGCGCCAAAATCATGGGGCTCGGTTTCTGCGGTGTGGATATCCTCCGCTCAAATCACGGTCCGGTAGTTATGGAAGTTAACTCTTCCCCCGGTCTTGAAGGCATAGAAAGAACTACTGACATCGACGTTGCCGGAAAACTCATCTCCTACATCGAAAAAAACGCCCAGCCCGGAAAGACAAAAACAAAAGGCAAAGGCTAAACCGCATTTCAATAAAAAAGAGAAGGCCCCCCGCATCATCTGATGTGGGGGGCCTTCTTTGGTTCTTAAGCTATTTCCGGAAACGGACTAGTCAACTTTGTAGTCGATTTCAGCCAGCTGTTTCAGGAGGTTGTAGCGCTTTTTGCAGTCCATTTCGATACCGGCACGCATTTCCTTGGATGCTTCGGGCAACATGCGCTCAAGCATTGCGTAACGGTTTTCACCGGAAAGGAATTCCTGCAGGGTTCCGTCAGGTTCTTTGTATTCAACAACCAGCGGATTCTCGCCGTTTTCTTCGCGGCGGGGGTCGAAACGGTAAAGCGGCCAGTAACCGGACTCAACAGCGAGTTTACCCTCGTACTGAGTTTTACCCATACCCTTACGGATACCCTGATTGATGCAGGGAGCGTAAGCGATGATCAGGGAAGGTCCGGGGTATGCTTCAGCTTCAATAAAAGCCTTCATAACCTGATTCTTATTGGCGCCCATGGAGACAGAGGCAACGTAAACGTAGCCGTAGCTCATCATCATGCGGCCAAGGTCTTTCTTGGCAGTGTGCTTGCCCGCTGCGGCAAACTTGGCAACGGAACCGAGCGGTGTGGCCTTGGAAGCCTGACCACCGGTGTTGGAGTATACTTCGGTATCCATAACAAGGATATTGATGTCCTTGCCGGATGCGAGAACGTGGTCGAGACCGCCGAACCCGATGTCATAAGCCCAGCCGTCACCACCGAAGCACCATACGGACTTCTTGGTGAAGATGTCTTCCTGTTCTTCGATTTCGAGCAGCAGTTCGTAGTTGTCGGCTTCAACAGCCAGAAGTTCACGCAGCTGGTCGCCGAATTCCAAGGATTTGGCAACATCATCTTTATTTTCAATCCAGCCTTTAAGGGCTGCTTTGAGTTCATCAGTTATGTCCAGCTCAAGGGCCTGTTCCATCTGCTGCTTCAAACGTTCGCGGCGGTTGGAAATAGCCATTTCCATACCGAAACCGTATTCAGCGGCATCTTCAAACAGGGAGTTACCCCAGGCGGGACCGTGACCTTCAAGATTTTCACAATAAGGAGTTGAAGGTGCGGATGCGCCCCAGATGGAGGAACAGCCGGTAGCGTTGGCAATAATCATGCGTTCACCGAAGAGCTGGGTGAGAACCTTAACGTAAGGAGTTTCACCGCAACCGGCGCATGCGCCTGAGAATTCCATCAGAGACTGCTGGAACTGGCTGCCTTTGACAGTGGTGCGGGACATGAGTCTGTCCTTGAAGGATACAATTTCGGAGAAATCGTAATTAGGCACTTCTTTTTCGGTCTGGGTAGCCAGCGGCTTCATGACCAGAGCTTTTTCCTTAGCCGGGCAGATATCAGCACAGTTACCACAGCCCTGACAGTCAAGAGTATTGACCTGCATGCGGTAATTGAGGCCTTCAAAACCCTTGCCTTTGGCTTCCACGGTTTCGAAACTCTCGGGTGCGATTTTCATTTCCTCTTCATCCGCGAGAACAGGACGCAGGGCGCTGTGCGGACAGACGAAGGAACACTGGTTGCACTGGATGCAGTTATCTTTGATCCATTCCGGAACCATGATGGCCACGCCGCGTTTTTCAAAACGGGAGGTACCCATGGGGAAACGTCCGTCAGGTGAAAATGCGCTCACGGGGAGGTCATCACCTTTCTGGGCGAGAATGGGTTTAACCACTTCGGAGATGAATTCAGGCTCGAACACTTCGTGGTCCGCTTCATCTTCAGCTGTGGCCCAGCTTTCGGGATATTTGATTTCAATAAGATTCGCTTCGGCCTGATCAACTGCGGCGTTGTTCATGTTGACGATTTTATCGCCCTTCTTGCCGTATGCGGTCTTGATGGATTCTTTGAGGTATTTAACTGCGTCTTCAAAGGGAATAACATTTGCCAGTTTGAAGAACGCGGTCTGCATGACCATGTTGATACGTCCGCCAAGCCCTACTTCACCGGCGATCTTAACACCGTCGATAACGTAGAATTTAAGATTGTTCTGCGCAATTTTACGGCGCAGCTTAGCGGGCAGTTCGGCTTCCAGCTCTTCAAGGCCCATGCTGGTGTTGAGCAGGAAGGTTCCGCCTTCGCGGATTCCGTCCAGCAGATCGTAAAGTTTTACGTAGCTGGGGTTATGACAGGCGATAAAATCCGAAATTTCCACGAGGTAAGTGGATTTAATGGGACTTTTACCGAAACGCAGATGGGAAACGGTGATGCCGCCGGACTTTTTGGAGTCGTAGGCAAAGTAGCCCTGCGCGTACATATCGGTTTTGTCACCGATGATTTTAATAGCCTGTTTATTGGCGCCCACAGTACCGTCGGAACCAAGTCCCCAGAACTTGCACTGTACAGTGCCTTCGGGAGTGGTATCGAGGCTTTCACCCACTTCGAGGGAAAGTCTGGTCACATCATCATGGATACCGACTGTGAAGTGATGTCTGGGAGACAGGGACTTCATGTTGTCATAAACAGCCTTGACCATGGCAGGAGTGAATTCCTTGGAACCCAGTCCGTAGCGTCCCGCGTAAACAGGCAGCTCGATATTCATTTCCTTCAGAGCGGTGCAGACATCAAGATAAAGGGGATCGCCTATAGCTCCGCCTTCTTTGGTGCGGTCCAGAACTGTGAGCTGCTGGCAGCTGGCGGGAATAGCGCGGCCGAGATGTTCGATGGAGAAAGGACGGTACAGGCGGACTTTCACCAGACCTACTCTTTCACCTTCGGCAACCAGTTTTTCAATAGTTTCCTCAATGGCTTCACAACCGGAACCCATGGCTACGATAACATTTTCAGCTTCGGGATGACCCACGTAGTCAAAAAGTTTGTATTCACGGCCGGTAATTTCCTTGACCTTACCCATTGCGTCTTCAACATAACCGGGAACAGCGTCGCGGTAGGGGTTGATGGCTTCAACAGCCTGAAAGTAGATGTCGGGGTTCTGGGCGGTACCGCGGGTATGCGGGTGTTCCGGGTTCAAGGAGCGGTCACGGAAGTCACGGACCTTCTCCCAATTCAGGGCTGCGGCCATGTCTTCGTAGTCGATCAATTCAACTTTCTGTATTTCGTGAGAAGTTCTGAAGCCGTCGAAAAAGTGAACAAAAGGAATGCTGGATTCAACGGTCGCCAGATGTGAAACAAGGGCGAGGTCGAGAGCTTCCTGCACAGAGTTGGAAGCCAGCATAGCGAATCCGGTCTGGCGGGTTGCCATTACGTCCTGATGATCGCCGAAAATGGAAAGGGCGTGTCCTGCGACAGCGCGGGCGGAAACATGGAAGACGGTGGGCAGCAGTTCGCCCGCAATCTTATACATGTTGGGGATCATCAGCAGTAATCCCTGTGAAGCGGTAAAGGTACAGGAAAGGTTACCTGCGGCCAGAGCGCCGTGCAAAGCCCCGGCGGCACCTGCTTCGGACTGCAGCTCACGGACTTCCATGGTAGTGTCGAAAATATTCTTCACTCCTTGAACAGCCCATTCGTCAGCCAGCTCGGCCATGGGGGATGAGGGAGTAATGGGATAGATGGCGGCGGTTTCACACATAGCGTAGGCTACGTATGCAGCGGCTTGGTTACCATCCATCGTTTTCATTTTTTTTGCCATTCTTTAATTCTCCGTGTCTTTATGGTTGGGAAGGCGTGCGGCGAAAAGTGTAGCACACTACCCCACGCGTTGCCTACCCGAATTTAACGGCTTTCGGGTTGAACTGCCCAAATAAATTGGGCAGCCGTTCAAAATCCTTGAAACACCGGCACTTCCGGGTTTTATTTTATCGCAAACTAAAGATTATCGCCCTTGATAGGGTGTTCAATCACTCAAAAATAATTTTTAGATTTATTCGCCCTTTGTTTGATTCTTACGCTCTTCTTTTTCAGCAATGGCCTGAATAGCAGTGATCGCGACGGTATTGACCACATCGCGAACGGTGCAGCCACGGCTGAGATCGTTGACCGGTTTTTTTAAACCCTGCAGGACCGGGCCGATAGCCACTGAATCCGGCTGTGAACGCTGCACAGCCTTATAAGTATTGTTACCGGTGTTGAGGTCGGGAAAAATAAGTACAGTGGCACGACCGGCCACATCACTTTCCGGCATCAGCTCGGCAGCGACCTCCGGGTCTACGGCAGCGTCGTACTGGAGAGGACCTTCCACCGCAAGATCAGGTTTTTTCTGACGGATTATTTCGGTTGCTTCCTTAACTTTATCTACGGAAGAACCCTTCCCCGATTCTCCGGTGGAATATGAAAGCATGGCCACCCTCGGTTCAATGCCGAAGATGGAAGCGGTATGAGCGGAACTGATGGCAATATCGGCCAGTTCCTGAGCATTGGGATTTGGGTTTACCGCGCAATCACCGTAAACCGTAACCTGATCATTCTGACACATGAGGAACACACTGGAAACAATAGAAAATCCGGGCTTGGTCTTGATAAATTCAAATGCAGGGCGGATCGTCTGGGCTGTTGTGGTGATGGAGCCGGAAACCATGCCGTCTGCGATTCCGGTATAAACCATCATGGTTCCGAAATACGTCGGATCGCTCATGCGGTCACGGGCATCGTCTTTCACAATACACTTGTGCTTGCGAAGTTCAAAATACTCATCCACAAACCTGTCAAAATATTCAGACTTGGCCGGGTTGATAATATCAATTCCCTTTAAGCTTACCCCGAGGTTGGAAGCAACACTACGCACTTCATCCTCATTACCCAGCAGAGTCAGCTTCACAACATCCCTGCGACACAGAATATCCGCAGCGCGCAGAATGCGTTCTTCCTTACCTTCGGGCAGAACAATGTTCTGAGTTTTTTCACGGGCCTTATGCAGCAGCGTATGCTCAAACATGAACGGGGTGATTCTGGAGGAACGGCTGGAGACCAGTCTCTGCTGCAATTCATGGGAATCCACGCAGGTTTCAAACAATCCCATGGCCGAGAGCACCTTGGCCTGATTTTCCGGGTCTATCTTGCCGTGCAGACCGCGCAAAATCTGGGCGGTTTTATAGGTATGCCCAGGGGCCACGAGTATGGGCAGAGGCACTCCCTTCCACCCTTCTATTAAATGATGGATGGTCATGGCCGGTTTTATACCGCCGGTCAGCAGAATTCCGGATACATTAGGATAAGAATCGGAAAGACGCGATGACAGGCTGGCAAGAATTATATCCGAACGGTCACCGGGTGTAATTATCAGGCTGCCGTCATTCACGTATTTGAGAAAATTTTCAATCTGCATCGCTGCGACTACGTAATCATCAATGGGTGTATCAAGACGATCCTTACCGTAAAGCACATTACAATCCAGCCACTTTACGACATCGTTCATGGTCGGATTACCCAGCCGTTTATCATCGGGCAGAACGTAGACCAGCGGACTGTTATCGCTTTTCAGACAGCCGCGCAGACGTTCGGCAAGATCAGGGGAAAAATATTTTGAGGCCCGGTTGACCATCACCGAGATAACTTCAAGTCCCTTTTCCTCGAACATGGCGACGGTTCGATTGGCCAGATCACATATTTCATCTTCATAGCTGTCCATTGCATTAAGCACAGCCAGAACCGGACAGCTGAGATTGCTGGCAACATCCAGATTTATTTCAAATTCGACTGCGGCTTCACCGCCGAGATAGTCCGTACCCTCGCAGAGCACAAAATCGTAATTCTGCTCAAGCTCCTTGAACCGGTCGAGGATATTTTCCATTAGCAGGGAATGTTTGCCGTCATTGAGCAGCCGGGTGGCTTCGCTCTGGGTGTATGCGAATGTGGTTTTATAATCCTGTTGAAGCTTGAAATGACGCAGGATGAGATCAATATCATGATCCCGGTCCCGGTAGTTGTCGTGAATTATGGGTCTGAAAATGGCTACCTTGCGCAAATGGGTCAAAAGCAGCTGCATCACCCCGAGGACGATTGCTGATTTTCCGCTCCGGGCCTCTGTAGCCGCGATATACAAGCTCTTTGACATTCTTTCTCCTGATTCAGTTAATACATCGGAAAGCATTAATACCAAATCTTTTATTTTTAATCACGTCCGTGAAGTGACGTAAAAGAGAAATTAACTGAGCTTACTGACAAAGGACTATGTCAGGCTGGATTATTATTAAACGGGCTGTGACTGGCACGGCCCTTATAATGGTTCCCGGGCGGAACAATCCGCCCGAGAAGTCAGGGGGTGTTACTTAGGCATAACTGCCCAGTCAGGGAGAACACTTAAATCAATGCCCCAAAGGAACGGAAGCGCATAGACCACTGATGCTGTGATCAGAATAGCGCCGATAATGTTCAGCCAGAAACCTGCCGAAGCCATCTGTTTGATGGAAACGCAACCGGACCCAAAGACAACCGCGTTCGGCGGAGTCGCAACCGGGAGCATGAACGCAAAGGATGCAGCTACACAGGCACTAACAATAGTGGCAAAAGGATGAACGCCCATAGCGATTGCCGCACTGCCCATAATTGGTACAAGCAGGGTCGCAGTGGCGGTGTTGGAGGTTATTTCGGTCAGGAAGATGGTGATAAGTACCACGATAGCGACAAAGGCCAGAATGGACAGGCCGTCGAGCATGGTCAATCTGGAAGCGATAAAGGTCGCCAGTCCGGTTTTGGAAAAACCATTGGCAATCGCCAGACCACCACCGAAGAGCAGAATTACGTCCCAGGGAATTTTTACCGCTGTTTTCCAATCCAGCAGGAATTCGCCTTTTTTAAAGTTGGTAGGAATGGCGAAGAGAATCAAAGCGCCGAGAATACCGATAGTAGCATCATGAATATGACCGAAGTTAGGCCACATATCCTGAATAAAAACCATCTTTTTCAGAAAGCCTCGGGATAACCAGAAAGCGGCTACGAAGCAACCTACGGTAACAATGTATTTCTCTTCCTTGGACATGGGTCCGAGAGCAGCAATTTCTCTATCGATAATCGCTTCACCACCGGCAAGTTCCAGCCCTTTGGACGGGAACAAAACCTTGGTCAGAATCCACCATGATGCGCCGATCATAATTGTTGCTAGGGGAACGCCGTAAAGCATCCACTGACCGAATCCAATCTGTACGCCGTACATTTTGTCGACCATACCGACCATTACTGTGTTCGGAGGAGTACCGATAATTGTACCGACACCACCCATGGAAGCAGCATAGGCGATACCGAGCATAAGACACTTCCCGAAGTTTGATTCAGGTCCGGAATTGGCACAGGCTTGAAGGTCTTTGGAATCAAAACCGGTGGCCTGCTGGATAACGGCCAAACCGATGGGCACCATCATCATTGTTGTTGCAGTGTTGGAAACCCACATGGAAAGAAAGCCGGTGGCGATCATAAATCCAAGGATCATGCGACCCGGGCTGGTTCCAACTGATTTGATTGTGTGCAGGGCGATGCGCCGGTGCAGGTTCCACCTTTCCATGGTTACGGCAAGAAAAAAACCGCCCATGAACAGATAGATAAGATGGTTTGCATAAGGCGCACAGGCCGCGTTGGATTTCATTACACCAAGAAGCGGAAAAAGCGCGATGGGCATCAGAGAAGTCGCGGGAATGGGAATTGCTTCAGTAATCCACCAGATAGCCATCAGGGCTGTAACCGCAGCAACTTTCCATGCTGCCGGTTCCATGCCTGACGGGGCTGGCATAAAAAACATGATCAGAAAAACTATCGGTCCCAGGAAAAAACCGATTCTACGTCCGTTACCACTATCTTGTTGATCGCTCATAGTCCCTCACTTGAGCTTGTGGCGTTCTTACAGAAAAATGTTTCCCTCCGCCCCGTCAATGCAATAAACATAAAACGGGTTGTCAGCGCATCGAAAAAACACCTGCCGGATCCGCAAGAACCGCCGATACTTTACATACAGGACCTCATCACCAGTTTGTACCCTCCCGGTCCCCCACAGGACCGGGAGGGGGAATTCTCAACTAAGAACCCGTACTCCCCGACTAGCTGTCGAGATCGTAGGTATTACCGAATGCGGAAACACGTTTTCTGGAAGCAGCCAGACGTTCGCGCAATTCCTTCTTGTATTCTTCAATATCGATTTTTTTACGGGCCACACCGGTATCCATTGCAGCCTGTGCAACAGCGGCGGACTCCCATTCAATCAAACGCAGGTCGAGCGGTTTGGGAATGATGTAATCGATACCGAATTCCAATTTATCAACGCCGTAAGCTTCGCATACGTAATCCGGAGCCGGCTCTTTTGCCAAAGCGGCAAGTGCATTTGCTGCAGCGATCTTCATTTCTTCATTGATAGCGCTGGCATTTACATCCAGAGCTCCTCTAAAAATGAAGGGGAAACCGAGAACATTGTTAATCTGATTGGGGTAGTCGGAACGTCCGGTACCCATGATGGCATCAGGACGGGCTTCCTTGGCATCGGTGTAGGAGATTTCAGGATCAGGGTTCGCGCAGGCGAAGATGATGGGGGAATCGGCCATGGATTTGACCATTTCCTTAGTCACCATTCCCTTTACAGAAAGGCCGAGGAACAGGTCAGCGCCTTTCATTGCGTCTGCGAGATCCTTGTATTCTTTATCTGTGGCGAACTGGAGCTTCTGGTCGTTGAGACCTTCACGGCTCTTGTTGATATGTCCGCGGGAGTCGAACATCGCCACGTTTTCACGCTTAATGCCCAGAGACATATAGAAATTGGTACAGGCAACAGCGGCTGCACCTGCGCCGGAAACAACCAAACGCATATCTTCAATTTTTTTACCTGCAATTTCAGCTGCGTTGATCAGCCCTGCGCCGGAAATAATGGCGGTACCGTGCTGATCATCGTGAAAAACAGGAATGTTCATTTCTTTCTTGAGCTTTTCTTCGATGTAGAAGCATTCGGGAGCCTTGATGTCTTCAAGGTTGATTCCGCCGAAAGTGGGCTCAAGGGCTTTTACTATATCGCAGAGTTCGTCAGGATCGGTAACGTCAAGGTTGATATCGTAAACGTCTACGTCGGCGAAGACCTTGAAGAGTACGCCTTTACCTTCCATAACCGGTTTACCGGCTTCAGGACCGATATTACCGAGACCGAGAACAGCGGTTCCGTTGGATACAACGCCGACAAGGTTTCCACGACCGGTATAGAGATAGGATTTTTCTTTATCTTCCGCGATTTCCATGCAGGCTTCAGCAACTCCCGGACTATAAGCCATAGAAAGGTCTTTCTGGGAATTGCAGGGTTTTACCGGAACAACTTCAACTTTACCCCTTCTACCTTTGGAATGGTAATCGAGGGCTTCCTGCCTAGTGAACAAAGCCATAATTTTCTCCTTTATTATCGGTTGCAACTATCCGACGTTTATTCAAGACCTGCCGCTTTGCGATCAGGTACAGCGTACAATTCGCCACCGTGGGTATCATTAATGACCAGCAGGGGAAAATCCTCGACTGTCAGTTCACGAATGGCTTCGGGACCAAGTTCATCAAAAGCGATAACTTTCGCTTCCTTGATGCACATGGAAAGCAGAGCACCGGCACCTCCGGTAGCTCCGAAATAGACGGCTTTATGATCCTTCAGGGCCTGCTTGACCTCATCGCTGCGTTTGCCCTTGCCGATGCTGGCTTTCTGACCGAGGCTGTGCAAACGGGGGGCGTAACTGTCCATGCGATAACTTGTGGTCGGCCCGGCGGAACCAATGGGTCTGCCCGGAGGCGCCGGACTGGGCCCCACGTAATAAACCACGGAACCTTTCAGTTCAAAAGGAAGCTCCGCGCCTTTATCAAGCAGGTCACAAAGTCTCTTGTGGGCAGCATCGCGGGCGGTGTAAATGGTTCCGGTCAGTTTGACCACATCTCCGGCCTTGAGCTGAACCATATCTTCATCAGTAAGCGGGGTGGTAAGTTTGTATTCAGCCATTAGAGTTCCACCTCCTCGTGCCTTGAAGAATGGCACTGGATGTTTACCGCCAGCGGCAGGGACGCAATGTGGCAGGGACGCATTTCAATCTTCACATCAAAGACAGTGGTCTTACCGCCCAGTCCCATGGGACCGATACCGAGCTTATTGAGATCTTCCATGAGCTCGGCTTCCAGTTTGGCGATTTCCGGATCAGGATGCGGCTCGCCCACTTTGCGCATGAGTGATTTTTTAGCCAGCAGCGCGGAATACTCGAAAGTTCCGCCCACGCCGATACCGACCATGGTCGGGGGGCAGGGGTTGGGTCCGGCTTCGGCAACACGCTCGATGACGAATTTCTTGATTCCTTCCCAGCCCTGTGCAGGAGCTAGCATGGTCACCCGGCTCATATTTTCCGAGCCGCCGCCTTTGGCCATGAAAGTGATTTTGATCTTATCACCGGGGACGATATCAAAATGTACGATGGCCGGAGTATTGTCCTTCGTATTAGCCCTGGTCAGAGGATCACAGGAGGATTTACGCAAGAAGCCCTCTTCGTAACCCTTGCGGGTTCCTTCATTGATGGCGTCGCGGATGTTCATACCTTCCACCCGCACATCCTCGCCCATTTCAACTATGAATACGGCCAGTCCGGTATCCTGACAGAGCGGCAGACCGGATTCTGCGGCCAGTTCCCAGTTTTCCTTAATCTGCCTGAAAACTTCCTTGGCTGCTGGGGAGTCCTCAGCGGCGGCGCATTCTTCAAAGCGCTTTTTCACGTCTTCGGGCAGGTAGCGGTTCGCGCTTACGCACATCTTTGCCACAGCATCGATAACCTGTTCAGCTTTAACGGTACGCATAGATTACTTCCTGAATATTTCCTTGATTGCGGTTATGCCCATCTTGCGGCGCAGGAAACCAAGCTGGTTCTGCAGCGGCAGATTCTTGGGGCAGACATCTTCGCAGCCGAGAAGGCCCATGCAGCCGAAGATACCTTCATCATTACCGATAATTTCAAAGTAATCGCGGTCGGTACGCTGATCGCGGGGATCGACTACGAAGCGGGCAACACGGTTCAAGGATGCAGCACCGAGAAAGTCATCACGAAGGCGTGCGGTACCGCAAGCGGCTACGCAGCAGCCGCATTCAATGCAGCGTTCCAATTCGTAAATCTGTTCGGCCACCTCATTTTCCATACGCTCTTCAAGGGCGTTGGGGTCAAAGGTCTTATTCGTGTGAATCCATGATTCAGTGGTCTGGTACATTTCCCTGAACCAGGAACCGGTATCAACTGAAAGGTCTCCGATCAGCCGATATACAGGCAGGGGCAGCAGGGTAATCTGTTCCGGGAGGTCCACGGTTTTGGTCTGGCAGGCCAGACGGGGTCTGCCGTTTACCACCATGGCGCAGGCTCCGCAGATACCGGCGCGGCAGCAGAAGTCAAAAATCAGGCCGGGGTCCTGTTCTTCGCGCAGACGGTTCAGCGCGATGAACAGGGTCATGTTCTCGGTTTCATCCAGCACAAAAGTCTGCATGTGCGGAACCGACCCCTTATCCTGAGGATTATAGCGGAATATATCAAATTCGAGTTGTCTGCTCATTTTAATATCCTTGTCAGGGGTTATTTCTTGATCATTTTGGCTTCAATTTCAGCCTTGTCGGCTTCGATAATGGAACCGCCGCCGTACCCACGGTCTCCCGGAGGAATTTCATATCCCGGGGTGGCATCTTCGTACTTGAGTTCCGGCATATCCGCGCCCACGGGCCAGTAAGCCAGAGTTCTGTTCAGCCATTCCTTGTCATTACGTGCGGTGTAATCCTCACGGTTATGGGAACCACGGCTTTCAGTACGTTCAAGAGCGGCCTTGGCAATACACAGGCCAAGTTTGACCTGACCTTCGATCTTAAGGGCCGCGGCCAGTTCGTGGTTAGCGCCCAGACCATCCGAGACAAGACCGACTTTACGGGCCTTATCAAGGGTACCCTGCAGGGTTTCAATACATTTAGTAAGACCTTCCTCGTTCCTGAAGACAAAACAGCCGTCCATGAGGGCGTCCTGCATTTCTTCGCGGACTTTGTAGACATTCTCCTTACCGTTTGCACCGCTGCGCAGGTTCTCAATGCGATCCTGCTGCTTGCGCACTGCGTCCGCTACAAGGGAAGTCTTGAAGTCGGTTTCATATCCTTTAAGGAATTCAACAATCTTGGCCCCGATAATGCCGCCGGCCACAACAGTTTCAGCAAGTGAATTACCGCCGAGACGGTTAAAGCCGTGCATATCCCAGCAGGCCGCTTCCCCGGCGGAGAAGAGTCCCTTCATGCCGTAGACCGCACCATCTTTATTGGTACGCACGCCGGCCATTGTGTAATGCTGGGTCGGACGAACCGGTATGAGCTGTGTACGGGGATCAACACCCAGAAAATGATGACAGATTTCATCAACTTCGCGGAGTTTGGTGGAGATGTGCTTATCTCCCAGATGACGGATATCCAGCCAGAGATGTTCACCGTAAGCGGATTTCACACCCTTGCCCTGACGCATGTGATGGGTCATCCAGCGGGAGACAACATCACGGGAGGCCAGTTCGGCTTTTTCCGGTTCGTAGATATTCATGAACCGTTCTTCGTTCACATCGAGCAGGGTTCCGCCGTCACCGCGGCAACCTTCGGTCACCAGAATGTCAGTCGGTACGATGCCTGTGGGATGAAACTGAATGGCTTCCGGGTTACCGATGGGGACAACTCCGGTGTCGTGGGCAAGTATATGCCCGCCGCCATCACAGATCACCGCGTTTGTTGTTGCCTTGTAAATTCGCCCGAAACCGCCTGTGCAAATGGATGTGGCCTTGGACAGAAACACTTCCAGCTCGCCTGTGCGCAGACAGCGGACAACCGCACCGGTGCATTTATCCCCGTCATGAATGAGGGAGACTGCTTCCTTACGGTCAAAAACATTAATTCCGAGTTCGGCACAGCGGTTATCCATAGTACACATAACTGCGTGTCCGGTTCCATCAGAAGTATAGCAGGTACGCCATTTAGCGGTACCGCCGAAGGATCTGGCGGTAATCAAGCCGCGTTTTTCCTCTTTCTCTTCTTTTTCAAATTTCTCGCCACCTTTGAAATAGAAGGATTTACCGGGAACAACACGGTTCCAGGGCACACCCCAGTGAGCCAACCTGCGCATCTCGATGGGTGCGGCGTCAGCGAACAGACGGGCCACTTCCTGGTCACAACCCCAGTCGGAACCGCGAACAGTGTCGCCGAAATGGACGTCTACATTGTCTCCCTCACCCTTGACGCAGTTGCCCAGCGCGGCCTGCATGCCGCCCTGTGCTGCCGAGGAATGAGACCGGCGCGCCGGTACAATCGAGAGACAGATTACATCAAAACCTTCCTGGGCCGCCTCCACAGCCACGCGCTCGCCCGCGAGACCAGCGCCGATAACAAGGAGATCAGAGTAATAAGTTTGCATTTATGAACCCCGTTTAACTTAAAGTGATGAACCTGATCAGGGTGATGATGCCGATGACCATGAAGGTCGCGAAAAGAACTGATTCAAGCTTCTTAGCCTGCTTCCTGTTCTCTGTCCTGATGAATCCCCATTTAACACCTATGCGATAAAAACCGACGCTGACGTGAAGTTCAACGCAGGGCAGAAGCACCAGATAGAAATACATCCATCCGCCATCAGCTACACGGGCCGCCGACTTCGCGGCAGTAATAGGGAGGTCATTGAGTACAACCCACATGTGGACGGCACCCATCACAAGGATGATCATTGCGGTCACAGCCTGAACAACCCAAAGCCATGTGTCACGATGCTTAAGCATCTGCGCATGCTGCAGTATGGTTGTCTGCCCTTCCGCACGGAAAGGCACCTTTCTGGCCGCCAGCACGAAATGTAGCAAAAAAACCAAGAAAATCAAAGGACCACCGACCTGTGCCATGTACGTTGCCTCGAAAAAATAAGCAATGGCATTCATGATTTTCGGCGAAATAACAACCGAAGAAACCAGAATCATGTGACACCACATAAAAGCCACAAGTCCGGCACCGCTAAGCATCTGCAGCCAGTCCATGACAGCATCCCTCTTCCCCGGACGCGCCACGTGCATACTTACGTTTACAGCCATAACCTTCCTCCTTTAACGGGATCTCTCCCGTATTAATGGATTACCAGCACTACCCCATCGATATTAGCGCCTTGGCAATTAGCCGACACCGGAAACAAACCGGCGCCTTCACTTCCCATAAATTCCCCGGACCCAAAAACTCCGGGGCCGAGCTAAATACCCGGCTTAAAGGGCATAATCCCCGTTAAGGGGAATATTTTCGAGAACGGATAAAGGAATCTGTGCAATGAACACACTGAATTAACCGTTACCGCATGCGGTAACGGGCTGTTTGTATAGCTGTAATTAAAGAGAGATATAGTGGCGTCCGGACAGCGGCTTAACCCGTTGGATACGGAGAACGGCCCGGCAGAGGAATTAACAGAGGAAAAGATAACTGAACAATGCAAAAACAGGAAGAAAACCCGCTCCAGAAAACCATAACAGTCCTGAATACAGATCTCCCCAAACTCCGAAAAGGAAAGTCCCACCCCGCCTTTACCGGATATGTTTTGACTGAAAACTGGCACACATCCCCCGACACCCGAAGAGTCTGAGATACCAATCAGGCACCCATATTCATTCGGTGAGATTTTACATTAACCAGATCACAAAACCATGAACTTACATTGTCAAATTTGCGGTCTAAACAGTGGACCGCTTCGGCATTTAGTTGTAATTGTTCTAACACTCCTTAATTGGCTGGTCAATCAATTTTGAAAAATTAATTGACAACTTCGTGATTTTTTGCACATGCTCAAAGTTATTACGAAACACTAAAAACGTGTTACTGGTTTAAAGTCATTTAAATTTAACATCTTACCTTTTTTGGCGACATAAAACGGTCTAATGAACATTTAAAACGGCCCCGGCTTTCTCTAAAAGTAAACTACTTATTAATCTTCAACCTTGTTAATTTTTCTGTTGAGTACTATTAAAAAATGTGGAACTCAGACTCTGGCTTCCGCAGAGGTTCTCAAGCCGACCATAGGTGCGTAGGCGAAAAACGTGTTACCCGGCTAAATTTTTCCGGTAGCCGCCTATTTGCATAATTCCAGAAGTGAGCACCTGTTTCTGTGACCACCCAACAACGGAGTCCACATGACAAAAAAAGAAAAGATCCTGCTGGCCGCGCAAGAGCAATTCGGAGAACACGGCTACACAGCAACCACTCTGAAGATGGTGGCTGACCACGCGGGAGTGGCTTCGGGACTTGTTTCCCATTACTACGGAAACAAGGACAGTCTTTTTCTTGAGGCTGGCGGAGATCTTATAGACCAGATGCTGGAAGTGCTGACAGATAAGGCCAGTGAAGGTAAAAGCGGACTTGAATCTCTGGGGCTTTTTGTTGAGGCATATTTTCTCTTCACCGAAAGCCATAGAACAACCTTTCCGACCCTGCTGCGCAGTTCTCCTTTCAGTGACGAATATCCGCATCTGGACCGAACTCACATCGCGTCTAAATTCAAAAAACTAATCGATCAGATCGAAGATTACATCAGACAGGGAATCGAAGACGGTTCAATGCGCGAAGCTCCACTGCCACAGACATCGTATCTGGTGTACGGGCACATTGTCGGCGCAGTACGTACAAAATTCCTGACTCCTTTTCAGATCGACAATTTATTTAAAGAAGCATGTCAATTCGTAATTCGAAGTTTAGCCAAAGACTGACAAGGTTCAACATTCCGCTACTGATGGGGGCTGTCTTTGCCGCCTCCATGGGTACCGGTGTATTCACATTCACTCTCCCGCTGATGAATCTAGATGAAAAAGCGGGGGGAATGTGGCTCGGCAGCGGCTTTGCGGGATATTTCCTCGCCAAGCTGATAATCGCCCCCCTTTCGGGAAACTACGCGGACCGCAATGGAAGTTCAGGCCCGCTGCTGCTCTCCTGCGGACTTGCCGTACTGCTGCCGCTCCTGTATCTGCAGCATCCCGCCATCGAAACACTTTACGCTATCCAGTTTATTCTCGGACTCTGTGCCGGAACAGTGCGTACGGTCAGCATGGCCGCCATCGGGGCCTCCATGAGCGGGGACAAACTATCGTCCCGTTTTGCTTTACTCTCAGCGGTGATGAATTCATCTTTCCTGCTCGGCCCGCTAATGGGCGGCTTACTATACATAAACAAAGATTATCTGCCGGTGCTTGGTGCCATGTCCTTATTTATGGGGCTGGCATTAATTCTTTTTATATTCTGCGCAAAGCATTTGCCCACCCGCGTAACTGATCCGGATAAAACAGGAAACAATTCTGCCGGACCGCGCCGATTCATCAGCATTATGACGGCTCTTTTCGGGCGTGGCATGGGAATCGGCAGCTTGATAGCCTTTTACCCGGTACTTCTAAAATCCACCTTACATCTTTCCCCCGGAAATACCGCCCTGATATTTTCCGTCCCCAGTCTGGCTACAGTGCTGCTGCTTCCTGTTTCCGGCAGACTGCTGGCCGGTTTTGAACGCAGACTTACCACCTGTACCGGGATGTTGATCAGCGCACTGGCGCTCTATATTCTCGGCGGATGCTCCACAATACCCGGTTTTATCTTAAGCGGGATATTATCCGGCATAGGCGCGGCTGTGTCCATGCCGTCTTCCATGGCTGTATGTTCAGAGCTGGGCTGCTCCAAAGGCAGAACTCTGGGAATTGCGAACATGGCCGCGAATATAGGTTTCATGGCCGGCCCTCTTTTCTGCGGGATCATGATCAGCGCTACCGGACACGTGAGGACACCGTTCAAACTGACCGCCATCGCCGGAGCCTTGGCCACAGTTTTACTTATGTATGAAGGAATGCAAAAAAAAGGATACCGCAAAATCGGATTAACCTCTGCCGCGATTTCTACCCTGGGACTGCTTTTGCTGGTTCCGCCGAATTTGATGCAGAAAGATGGCAACGAAATCTTCCGCTACAGCGAAGTCGCCATGGGCACAGTGGTCAACCTGACCATTCCCGGAGGAGACAATTCAGCTACAAAAGAAAAAGCAAGAAAAGCCGTAGCCATAATGCATCGATTGCAAAAAGACCTCGACCATCGCAATAAACGAGGCTCAGTCGGCAGAGTCAACCACGAGGCAGGCAAGAGAGGCGTGCGGGTATCAGAAAAAGCATACCGGACAATCCGGCGCGGCCTTGAGATCAGCAGGAAATCAAACGGCAGTTTTGACATAACGATAGGAGCCATCACCACTACTCCTTTTTATTACGCTTTCGATAAAAGTCGCTTTGCCGGCCATAAGGATCTGATCAATTACCGGCTGCTGGAAATGAACCCCGAAAAAAACATCGTTTTCCTGCCCAGAAAGGGAATGGCTCTTGATCTTGGTGGCCTCGCCAAGGGCACGATCATTGATGCGGCTGCTGACTATATGAAAAATGAGGGAATCAACACCGCCATGGTCGAAGCCGGAGGCGATTTCATGGTCTTCGGCGACCGGGAATGGACCATCGGCATCCGCAACCCGAGAGGAACCGGAATAATCGGACACATCAAGGTAAAAAACAGCGCGGTATGCGGATCAGGTGATTATTATCAGTTCATCATACCTGTATCCAAGGATGAAAAAACGAGAAAACATCATATCTTCGACCCCGCCCTGCTGCAATCATCTACTGAGAGCATCGCGACCACAACAGTAGCCCCGAACGCTGAGACAGCTGATGCACTGGCGACCACAATTTTCATTATGGGACCCAAAAAAGGAACTGCGTTCATGAAAAAATACTTCCCGGACTGCTCGGCCATGTGGATTCTACCGGATATGAGTATCGTGAAAACCGAAAATTTTCCTGCGATAAACACTTCGGGAAAGCTTAATAAATAGGACGATCCGATGCCCTTATTAGCCTACGCAGCAGGTTGGATTCCCATGATACCGATTGCCATTGCCAACGGAGTCCTGAGAGAAAAAACCTATGGTAAAAGAATGAATGAACTGCGTGCCCACCAACTATCCTCGGTGACAGCGATTATTTTATTTTACGGGTACACATGCCTGTTCCAGAAAATCGTTCCGGCAGCAGATGGTTCAGAGGCACTTCTCGCCGGTGCTATCTGGCTGAGTCTGACCGTATGCTTTGAATTTGTATTCGGAAAATATCTGGCAGGGCACTCATGGAAGAAACTCCTCGCGGACTATAACATATTTAAAGGGCGATTATGGCCGCTTGTTCTTTTTACAATATTCATCGCACCATATGCCACCCGCACATAAAAAAATTAAATAAATCAGCATCTTATTACAGCATAAAGTTTTTTGATGAGAATTTATTTCACAAAAAATTAAATTTATTTTAAAATAATGCTTGACCTGAAAGAGGTTTCTCCATAGAACCCTCTTCAACGCGCCTGTAGCTCAGCTGGATAGAGTGCCGGACTACGAATCCGTAGGTCAGAGGTTCGAATCCTCTCAGGCGCACCACTCTGAAATCAAAGGGTTATGATCAAACGATCATAGCCCTTTTTTCTGTTTGATCCCCACTTACTTTGTAACCGTCGACCGCAAAGTAACCGAATTTCATTTTCACTGAAAAAAACAAAATAACTTTTTTAATTTATTTTACATCTAAGCTTGACCGGAAAGCGAAATAAACATAAACACTTTTTCTCGAGTGCGCCTGTAGCTCAGCTGGATAGAGTGCCGGACTACGAATCCGTAGGTCAGAGGTTCGAATCCTCTCAGGCGCACCACTCTGAAATCACAAGGTTACGATCAATTGATCGTAACCTTTTTTTTTATTTGCCGCCCGCCCCGCCGTAAAACATCTTTTTTTAAAACTTATATTTCAATACTTCTTGTTCCTGAATGCCCGGGATGCTATTGTTTGCAGTAACTATTCTTTCTCTCTTTCATTAATACGATCCGAGCTCAAACAACAACGGTATTAATATGAAAAACATTGTTTCAACCTTATCCAGATATATGCTCACCCTTTGCTTTTCCTCTATTCTTATCTTCGGAGGACTGACTCTCTATTTAATGGTCAGGGATTATCAGAAAGAGGTAGTTGAAGCCGAAACAAGAATCTTCGGTGGAATTGAAGATCGGCTTATCAATGAGATCAACAGAATCAAACTCTCAATAAAATTCACCCTGGCCAAGAATCAAAAGAACAGCATAAAAAATATCAAGGCCGCAATTCTAGAAGGGCACAGGCTGGCTGATAAGCTATACACGACATATAAAAATTCCATGACTGAAACCGAATTGAAAGATCTTATAAAAAAGACATTGGACTCAATGGCTTTCGATTTTTCAGATTCATACCTGTTCATCATTACTATGGATGGAAAAGGCATAATCAATAACGGAATGCCTGAAATAGGAAACAAAAACATCCTGAATATGAAAACACAGAGCAACAGGCTTATCATTCAGGACATGATTGACCTTATTAAAAAGAGCAACGGGGGGTACATAGAGTATACATGGCCCCGGCCCGGGGGCGACAGTAGTCCGCTCCAGAAGACATCGTTTATAAAATTATTCAAACCATTCAATTGGATAATAGGAACCGGAGTATACGAAGAATCCATAACCGAAGAAACTCAAGAGGAAATACTGCGCCTGCTTTCCCGAATCCATCAGGGTAAAGATGACATTTTCGCGGCCACATATGAAGGAGTCGCTTTGCTGGGAGATTCCAGCGGCAAGAATCTACTCAATCTGCAAGATAAGGACGGGATATTTATAATCCGGGAGCTGATCAAGACAGCCAAATCCGGCGGCGGTTTTGTCACCTACACGACCCCAGCCACTAACACCAACGTTAAGCCTTACAAAAGGCTGAGTTACTGTTCAGCTGTTCCCGGCTGGGACTGGTTTCTCTCTTACGGGATTAATGTTGGAAAATTGAACCAGTTGATGGCCAAACGTAAAAAGCAGTTGTGGGATACTCTGCTATTCGAGATTACTGCTGTATTAGCGCTTGTATTTCTAATTTCACTAGCATCCATTTTCTTTTCAGGACGTTTTAAGCGAATGCTGGAGGATAACTTTAATTCATTTGAAATTTTTTTCCGTAAGGGAAACGGTTCCACGACGAAAATCGACCGCTCTAAAATTGACTTCAATGAATTCGACAGAATGGCGGAACTGGCAAACAGCATGATTGACAGCAGGCATTCGGCTCAAAATGAACTCTTAAAATCAGAAATAACTTACAGGGAAATCTTTAATTCCACCAAAGACGCCATCGGAGTGCTGGACCTGCCTACAAGGGTCTTTACTGATGTCAATCAGGCATTTCTCGATTCCTTCAAAATGGAACGGATCGACGCCATTGGAATGAGCCCCGAAGCAATAAGCTTCAACACCCCTCCTTATGATAACAAGTACGCCACTGAACTATTCAACAAAGCACTTTCCGGTGAATCTGTGCATTTTGAATGGATGGTGCGTAAAAGCAACGGGGAACCTTTCTGGACTGACAACCTTGCAAGGGTTGCTTCCATCGGGGGACAGAAAAAACTGCTCATTGTAATGCGTGATGTAACCGAGCGCAGGAAAATGCAGAAAATGATGGTCCAGACAGAAAAGATGATGTCCGTCGGCGGTCTGGCTGCGGGCATGGCGCACGAAATAAACAACCCTTTGGGAATAATCATGCAGATAACCCAGAACATAATACGCAGGACTTCACCTACTTTGAAAAGCAACCTGCCGATTGCAGAAAAATGTAACATTGATCTGGATAATCTACGTAATTATATGGAGAAAAGGGGCATCACAGAATATCTGCATAGTATTCAGGAGGCCGGTACTCGCGCGGCCTCTATAGTGAAATCAATGCTCGATTTCAGCCGCCAAAGCACCTCCGCAAAATCAAGCGGAACCATTGAACCGGTGATAGAAACCGCCATATCACTGGCATCAAACGACTACGACTTTAAAAAGAAATACGACTTCAAAAAAATAAAAATTGTCCGCGATTTCAATTCCTCTCCCATGTTCAATTTTACCGAGATGGAAATTAGTCAGGTATTGCTGAACTTAATCAAAAATGCGGCGCAGGCCCTCTCGGAAGAAAAAAACACCCACAAAATACCTACTATCACTATCAGGACATCCTCGGATGAAAATTTCGTTCGCGTCGAGATAGAAGATAACGGACCGGGCATGGAGAAAGAAAAGCTGAAACGTATCTTCGAGCCCTTCTATTCCACTAAAGGCCCCGGCATGGGGACCGGGCTGGGACTCTCGGTTTCCTATTTTATCATTACGCATAACCACGGGGGCACAATCACTGCCGACTCCACACCGGGAGAAGGTACCAGATTTACAATCGCACTTCCGACGCTGACTTAGCCCCCGGACTGAGGCTCCCCTTCCAGAAGCATCTCAGCATAAATCTGAGCTTTGCTCTTACCGAGATTCGGCAGGTAGTCATCTCCCGCAATCAGCGTCCAGACCAGTCGGGCCAACCGTTCAGGAGCTACCTGTGTATAAGTATTGCGGGTTTGAACCAGTTTTTCATGCAGAATACGGGATACATTGCGGTCTCCGGTAAGGTCGAAAATGACATCTATTTTGAGTCCCATATCAACAATCTCAGCCAGATCAACAACCGGTATTCCATTTTCCTGCGCAAGCTTCCGCCCCGGGGTATCACACATTTCACAGACCGCTTTTACGGTCATCATACTTCCGCTGGACAAAGTCTTTTCAAGGAAAACTTTGCCGATTCTTCCCAATCCAATGATGGCGATATTATGGTTTTCCAACTCAACTCTCCTGAATAGTACTTAAATAATACTGACACATTTGCAGAGAGTATACATAGTCGGCGAATTCTTGCAAACAAGGCAGAACAGACGACAAGACAATCACAATTATGATATTATCGGGAAATCACAAATTTGAGCAATGACGGTGCTGCGAAAAAATGGCACAATAAAAAAGTTAAATTGACGCAATCTAAATAGGTTATATAAAGAAGAGGATTTCAACATGGACAGAGGACCGACCCCGTTCAAGGACAAAAAAAATATCATCATTGCCCTGCTGCTCATGCTCTGCATTATTCAGGCGGCTGGTTTGCTCAAAAGCAAATACGAATCTGCATCCGCAAGGATGAATTCCGGTGAAGGGGTAAAGGTTACCGACGTAAGTCTGGATAGTCAGGGCTATTCACAACTGCTGCTGGCCTTTGACATGCCCATCGGACCTTCCGAGACTTCTGCTGTGCTGAAAAAAGAACCCGCCACCATAACCCCGAGGGTAAAAGGTGAGTGGCGCTGGATCAACCCTTATGCCCTGCGCTTTTCCGCCGATCCTGCTTTCAAGGGCGACACAAACTTCACCATTGAACTGAAACCGGAAAATTTCCTGCTCACAGGCCAAACGCTTGCCGGAGAAAATACCTTCCATGTCCAGACCGGTAGTTTCGGAGTCAAAAAGATCGACCTGCGCACCGAACCCGTGGCCGGGCAGGGAAGAAAAGTCCGCATTGAAGGATTCATCAATTTCAGCAATTACGTAACTCCCGAAAACACGCTCAAAAATATTTCCCTGACCGGTCCTGACGGCGCGAGAATTCCCTTAAGCATCACCAGCAACTACGATGATTACGACCAGAGCTTTAAAAGCGCTCCGGTAGAAAAAAAATTAAAAGCTGAAACATACATTCTCAAAGTAAACAAGGAACTGCCCGACGGACGCGGGACCATGATTCTGGGTAAGGATTATGAGAAGAAAATCGAAGTGGTATTCGACCCGGTACTCAGCTACTCCGGGTACAAATCCGCAAGTTCCCTTACCGGGGCAAGGGTGGAGCTGAGTTTTTCCAGCCCGGTTATCCCGGCGCAGGGCCTTGAGATGCTCTCGATTAAACCCGCAGTGAAAGTTTCCGCAGCCGCTTCCGGCAAAAGACTGATCCTTTCTGGCCCATTCAAACCGGGTATGAAATATTCCATCGTCATGAAAAAAGGCCTCGCCGCCGCAGACGGCGCCCTGCTTGAAAAGACATTAACTGAAAACGTAACTATCCCGAACATTGCGCCCACGGCAGATTTCTCATCAGCAGGCATGTTCCTCTCCGAATCCGGCTATAAGACTCTCGGCATTAAGACAGTCAACACCAAGCAGGTAAACATAAACGTGGACCGGGTTTTCCCGAACAACCTTTTTTCACTCTTCACCCATTATGGATACATAGCCTTTGACCCCACGACTTACGGCGGTGGCATTTCCGCTGCGCTGGGCAATAGAATTTTCTCGGGCAAACTTAATACTTCCGGCAAGATCAATGAGGAAAAACTAACTCCTCTGTCCATAAAAAGTTTCATTGCCGAAGGCGGCAAGGGGCTTTACCGCATAGCAGCGACGATTCCGGGCAAAGGTCAGGGAGTACAGCGCTGGGTGATGATCACAGATTTAGGTGTGGTCGCCAAACAGGGTGATGATGAGACCCTGTTCTGGATTTCCTCCCTATCTGATCTCAAACCTGTGCTTGATGCCAAAGTTCAACTGATCAGCAACCGCAATCAGGTTATGGCTACCGGCACGACCAATTCACAGGGGATGCTGATCATTAAGAAAAAAGATATGCGTGATGGCATCGGTGATCCGTATATGGCTGTGGTAACCCGTAAAAACGACATGACTTTCATGCTCATGGACCGCTTTGCCACTGACCGTTCCGGGCTCGATATCGCAGGGCAGCGTCTTTCGCCCAAGGGCCTGACCGCGTTCACTTATGGAGAACGCAACCTCTACCGCCCCGGTGAAACAGTCAAAGGCGTTGCTGTGGTCAGGGGCCGCAACCTTAAGCCGCCTAAAAAAATGCCTGTGGTACTGCTCTACTCGGATCAACGCGGGCGGGAACTTTTCCGGCGTACCGTGCATACCGATAATCAGGGCATGATTGAGTTCAAACGGGCCATTCCTGATTATTCACCCACCGGACAGTTCAACATTAAACTGCTGGCCGGGAATGAGCGTATCGGCAACTTCCGCTACTCAGTGGAAGATTTTATGCCCGACCGCATCAGCGCGGAAATCATTACCGCCAAGCCCGCTTCCGTGGGGCAGAATCTGAACTTTGAAGTGGAAGGACGCTATTTATTCGGTCCCCCGGCTGAGAACCTTCCGGTTACAGCACGGGTAATGATCGAATCGGCAGTCTTCTCTCCAACTGGATACGAAGCTTATCGTTTCAATACCGACTCAAGCTCCTTCAAATCCCGCGAGATTTTTAAAACCGAAGCCAAACTGGATGAGTCCGGTAAATTTTCATTCAGCGCCCCCATTCCGGCAGGCCTTAAATCCGACTCCGCCCTTCAGGCCCGAATGGTTGCAAGAGTAAGCGAGACAGGCGGACGGGGAGTTACGGCATCAAAGGCAGACCCCATCCTCATTTCAAAATTCTATCCCGGCCTGAAAAAACTGACCAAACGGGGATACGAACAGGGTGAATCTGTTAAACTCGATTATGTAACCCTGACCCCGGAAGGTAAAAAGACCACGGCTGGTAAGCTGATTATGAAACTTTACCGTGACCGCTGGCAGACCATTGTCCGCTCTACTCCTTCCGGCTCATATAAATATGTAACAGAACGCGATCCGCAACTGCTGGAAACCCGTAAAATTTCTGCCAAGGCAGCCAACGGTTCATTCAAGGTCAGCCCTGCCGAGTTCGGCAGTTACCGGGTGATCCTGAGTGATCCCGAATCAGGTATATCCGCGCAGGCCGACTTTTTCTGCGGCGGCTGGGGATATTCTCCGTGGGCTCTTGAGAACCCTGCCCGTCTTGATATTATTCCCACCAGAAAAGGGGATTACAAGCCCGGTGAAATGGCTGAGTATCAAGTCCGCACCCCCTTTGCGGGACGCATGCTGATCACCATTGAAGATAATTCCATCCGCTGGACCAAAACCATTGATGTCAAAGGTAATACCGCGACGGTCAAAGTTCCGGTGCAAAAAGGAATCAGCACCAACGCATACGTAACCGCCACCCTTATCCGCTCTGTGAATAAACTTGAAGCGGGCTCCAGTGCGCGGGCTGTCGGCGCTGTTCCCCTTTTCGTTGACCGACAAGCCAACAGACTCGGTATCGATATAACCTGTCCCGAGACGACCAGACCGAAAAAGACCGTCACCCTGCAGGTGAAAACCAAGCCCGGCGCCAAACTGACCATAGCCGCGGTGGATGAAGGCATCCTGCGTCTTTCCGGTCAGAAGACACCGAGTCCTTTTGATTACTTCTATGCCAAGCGTGCCCTAGGTGTGCGTTGGTCCGATACTTTCGGACTGCTCATGCCTGATGCCGGCCCAATAAACAAAGCGGCGGCCGGCGGCGGCATGGAACTGGCCATGATGAAACAATTCGCGGGCAGCTCCGGTATCCGCAGGGTCAAGCCGGTCACTTTCTGGTCCGGCATCATCACCGCAGACAAGAGCGGCAAAGCCGTCTTCAATGCTGAAATCCCTGAATTCAGCGGAGCACTGCGCATTATGGCCGTGGTCAGCGATGGCAAAAAATTCGGCTCGGCATCAAAAATAATGACCGTCCGCTCACCATTGATGGTCACGCCGACCCTGCCCCGTTTCCTTGCGCCGGATGAAAAATTCGACATTCCGCTGAGCGTCCGCAACGACACCCCGCAGGACGGAAAATTCAACCTCGAGCTCACTGTAAGCAAAAGCATGCAGCAGTCCATGAAAATCATGGGGTTCTCCGTTCCACAAGGCAGGCAGAAGACAACGTTCTTCAGTACCAGTACCGGGGCGGCTCTTGGACCGGCGGCTTTCAAATTCTCAGCTGTCGGCAATGACGAATCGGCCGAAACAGCTATTGATCTCAATATCCGCGCGGCCCTGCCTGTGCAGCGTTCTTCTCGCTCCGGTTTTTTAAAAGACAAAGAAACCGTCCTTCCGGCGAACCTTGAAGGCATGCGTGTAGGAACTGCCCAGCGAACACTCATAATCGGCAACCAGCCTATGCTGCGCCTTGCCGGAAAGCTCGACTACCTGCTCCACTATCCATACGGATGTGCAGAGCAAACCGTTTCGCAAGCCTTTCCGCTTTTGAAATTCCCGGAACTGGCCCGCGAGCTTTCTCCGCAGTCCTTTGATAAAAAATCGCCGCAATTCATGGTCCAGTCCGCACTGAGCAGACTTTCCATGATGCAGACTTCCGACGGAGGCTTCGCCATGTGGCCCGGTGGACAAAACTCCGAGCCGTGGGTCTCGGTCTATGTGCTGCACTTTCTGCAACAGGCCGCAATATCAGGCTATCAGGTGGACAGCCTGCTCCTTAACCGGGCTAAACATTATGCCGCCACCAATTACGCCGATACCATCAGGGACGGCTATTCCTACCGGTTGCCCTGTTACGCCCAGTATGTTCTTGCCCGTTCCGGCAAAGTTATGCACGGTCCCATGAACTATCTTCGGGAACGCAAGGCAGCGGATATGGATAAACTATCCCTGACTCTGCTGGCCGGCGCATTTGCCGCATCCGGTGATATGGCGGCATACCGTGAACTAATCTCCGCCAAGCCCGCTCCGGTTAAGGGCAAAGATAAAAAGCAGCTCTTCAGTTCTAAAATACGCGATCTCGCTCTTGAACTCCTGGTGCGCATGGAAGCAGACCGCAAGGACAACGCCATCCCGAAACTTGCTGATAAATTATACAATATGATGGCGGACAGCGGACGCAATGTAACGCAGGATAACGCTCTCGGCTTTCTGGCACTGGGAACTTTCTTTGCGCAGACAAAATCCGCCCCGCATCCGGCAGGAAAAATAATGAGCGGAGAAAAGGAGCTTGCCTCCTTTGCAACCAACGGAACCGCGCAGGTCACTGTCAAAGGTGACGCTCCCCTTTCCATCGAGCTTGAATCCGCTCCGGAAGAAGGTTCCTTCGTCTGGGCGATAAACAGCCGAGCCGTTCCGACCATCAAAAGCTGGAAACCCCACGCAGACGGGATTGAGATCAAAAGGGAATTCCTGACCCGTGACGGCGATCCTTTGGAAATGGATGCCATCAAACAAGGTCAGCTTGTAGCCATGCGTACGGAGATCACTGCCAAAGACGATGTTCCCAACGCGGTGATAAGCTGCCTGCTGCCTTCCGGTCTTGAGCCGGAAAATACCAAGCTCGCCACTCGTGAAGACCTACCATGGCTGGCCAAAGGAAATGTAAGTCCCGATCACGTGGATATCCGCGATGACCGGGTACTGGTCTTCTCGGACATCCCAGCCAAGGGCAAGGTCGAAAATGTGACCCTGCTCCGCGCCGTGACCCGTGGGGAATTCAAAGTTCCTCCGGTGCAGGTGGAAGGTATGTATGATCCCGAAAAATCAGCTGCCACCGCATTAGGTAAGATGATTATCAAATAAGAATGCCTCCGGGGGGAAAGCCTACCGGCAGTCTCTCCGGGGGCTTAAACTCTTTTGCGAAAGGGTTTAAGAATCCCAAAAACTTTTAGTTGTTGTTATTGGTTAAACTAAATTCATGATGAGAAAGAGAGGTATTTTAATACTCGGAGGGATAGCTCTCTTTCTTGTCGCGTCTTTTTTTGCGCTTGATCTTCTTTATCCTTTTCCAGAACACAAGCTTCATCCTCCTGTGGCCTCGGTTGTAAAAGACCGTGACGGCAAAGTATTGCGAATTTTCCTGCCGCCGGACGGAGCACGGCGTATGCATACTGATTTTGATAAAATCTCACCGGTTTTAAAGAAAACGCTGCTTGCTTCGGAAGATCAATGGTTTGAGTATCATCCGGGGGTGAATCCGATCTCAATTATACGCGCTGCAATTATGAACATATCTGCCGGACGCGTAATTTCAGGGGCTTCGACCATTCCCATGCAGATTGCGCGCATGACAAAACCGAAAGAACGGACATTGGGGGCAAAGATAATTGAGGCTTTTCGAGCTCTACAGCTCAAACTGCATCATTCAAACGATGAGTTGCTGGAAATCTACCTGAATATACTGCCCTACGGCGGAAATATTGTCGGGGTCGGCGCGGCTTCCCATTTTTATTTCGGGCATGGACCGGAAAAACTTTCGCTGGGGGAATCCGCACTGCTGACCACCATTCCGCGCGGTCCTGTTTTTTATGATCCCCTGCGGAATCCCGCACAGGCTAGAACCGGACGTAACCGGGTAATGCGGCAGCTCGCGGAGAAGGGAGTTTTCCCGCAGGGGGAAATTGAACGCAATATGAGATTACCGTTGCCGCAGTCCATAAGACCGGTCCCCCTTGAAGCACCTCATTTCTGCAGAATGGTTCTGGAACGAAACGGACGGATTCCCGAGACAATCACCACCCTCGATTCCACCTTGCAGCAAGGCGCGCAGGAAATGCTCAAGAGCCATGTGGCCCGGCTCCGCGGGGATGATATCGATAATGCCGCCTGCGTTATCATCCACATCCCAAGCCGAGAAATACGGGCCTTAGTCGGCTCGGCGGACTTTTTTGAGAATGGTTTCGGTGGAGCCATCAATCTGGCTACGACCAAGCGTTCTCCCGGATCGACCCTGAAACCGTTCATATACGGACTCGCGTTTGATCAGGGCGCTCTGGTCCCGGATTCATTTGTCTATGACATCCCGGTTGATTACGCCGGATATTCCCCGAAAAATTATGACCGGCTATATCACGGTCAGGTAACAGTCCGGCAGGCACTTACAAAATCCCTGAATATCCCGGCGATAAACACCCTTGCCGGAGACGGTATTGCTGAATTTATCGAGCTGCTCAAAAAGGGCGGCATCAGCACGCTTGATAAAAAACCCTTGGAATACGGTCTGCCGCTGGCACTGGGCGGATGTGAAATTAAACTTACAGAATTGACTAATCTGTACGCATCACTCGCGGAGAACGGAAAATTTAAGCCGTTCAAGGTTACTGCCGGAAAAAACAAAATAGACACGCAGATTCTTTCGCCAGAGTCGGCATGGTTGGTCCTTGAAATGCTCTCTTCGGTCACCAGACCGGAAATGAATGAGACATGGATGCTGACCCGTGATATGCCGGAAACAGCTTGGAAAACCGGAACCTCGTTCGGACATCGCGATGCATGGGCTGTAGGAATTTCCGGTAATTATGCTGTCGGCGTATGGGTAGGCAACCCGGACGGAAGACCGCGCAAGGGGATCTCGGGCGCGGTTCACGCCGGACCGCTGCTTTTTGACCTGCTGCGCATGGCCGCACCGGGCGGGAAATTACCTCCGCCGCCGGAAGGTCCCGGCATCAGCGAAGTTGAAGTCTGCGCCCACAGCAGACAGCTGCCCGGTCCATTCTGTACCGACCGTACAACTATCCGCATTTTATCCGGCAGGACTAAGCTGCATCCTTGCGAAGAATGCCGCCAGATTTTCGTGGACGGAAAGAGCGGATACAGGATTTCCGGTGAATGTCTTGGCAGAAAAGGAATCAAGGCGGTGACCATCCGTACTATTCCGCCGAAATTAGCCAGATGGCGGGCCGAAAACAATCTGGAAATACCGCACATGCCGCCGCTGGCACCTGATTGCGGCCTTATTCCTGCGGGCATCGCCCCGAAAATTATATCACCGGCATCCGGCACGCCCTACCTGCTGCGCAAGGATACCCCGCTTAAATTCCAGCAGATTTCACTCAAGGCCGAAGCCGGACCGGACAGCGGAACCCTATATTGGTTCCTTGATGGCAGGCTGGTAAGAGAAGGCGATTTTGACGAAAGGCTTTTTACGGAAGTCAGCATCGGGAAACACAGAATTTCCGTTTCTGATGAACTTGGAAGGGTGGATGCTTTGGAGTTTGAGGTGCGCTGAAATCATGCTGCTGATATTTGAAAAAACTTGAACAGCGGTCAGCTAGCTTACTTGCTCACGTAACCATTTCACTGCATATTGCTGAACAGTCTCAGCAGCATCAGCCAACCAGAATCCCATATGGGAACCTTTATCAATCCAGTAGAGCTCGGAGTCGGCGATTGAGCGCGCTGCATATTCAGCTTGAGCTGGAGGCACGTCATTATCCGCGTTTCCATGTATGATCAAAGTCGGACAGTCGACCTTGTCGAGCGGGAGTCTGTCAAGAGACCGCATTTTCTCAAGATCGTTGGCTACCCCGGCTTTACGCTCTTCGTATCTTGTTGTCATGGTGCGAGACAGAACTTCAACCATGGCAAGCTTTGCCGGATCCTTCAAAACCTGCCTTACCCTCTCCCGAATCTCGTGCTCCGCCAGCGAACTTTCCGTTTGCAGAAAACTTTTGATCATGGCTGCCGGAAAATGGCTCATAAGAAAATCCATCAACCACATACCGGCCTTGCTCATAAACAATAATTCCTCAGCCTTGGAAATCTCATCGGCCTTAGTATAACGCATACAGACGGAATCGATTTCAATTAGAGCCGATACCCGGTCCGGGTGGTTCTGAGCCATAAGATAAGTGGACGGTCCTCCCGCCGACGCCCCCAGGACAGCGACTCTATCCAGCCCCAGGACATCAAGCAGGGCCGCGAGAGCATCCCCCTGACTTTCCAGAGATTGCCCGCTGGACAGGGGAGTTCCCAAATACCCCGGTCGTGAAGGCGCTATAATCCTGAAACCGTTCAGACGAAAGGATTCGCTGATCGCCAGTCCCTGATCATAGCCTCCCGGACCTCCGTGTACACTCAGAAGGACGGGACCTTCTCCCCTAGCCGCATATTCTACCGGTCCCATGGAAGTTTCAATTGTTACCGGGCGCTGCTCCATACATTTTTTATAATCTTCGGCCTTAACGGGAAGAAAAGAGGTCATGAGAGTCTCCATATCTGAAGCTGTTGATTACGGGATTCCCCCCCAATTATTACACCAAAATAGAACGGGAATAAAGTCTAACAGTATCAAAACAAAAAAACTTCCCCTATCCCCAGCGATCTCCAAGCGCACGCGAAGCAATACAGCATCCCGCAGCCATGGCCGACCATTCGATAATTTCCGGCAATGAAATAGTGCTGTTGAAATCGCCAAGATGCGGCCCGGTAGTCAGGGGAATATCTTCCTTGTTCTTTTCTATGGAATACGCTTTATCCGGGTCCATCCCGCACTTGATGAGATATTTACGGAACTCTCCGTCTTCCAGAATTTCCTGATCCACCACGCGCATGAACTCGAACATGTGGCGATCAACACCCATTTCATTGATCATTTCCTGAACAAGTTCCGGCACATGCAGGTCTATCTCATTGCTGAATTCCTTTCCTGTAAAGCCGTGATAATATTTGTCAAAGCAGTATTTTACAGCCTGTTCAAAAAAATCAGCATCGAAAAGGTGGCGGGCATCGACGGGTGCACCATTGGCATCAAGTCCGCAGGTCTGAGGTTCCTGTGACCGGAACCAGCTGCCCAGCACCAGCAGGATAGACATGAAATGTGAACCAATGGCCCAGTAAAAAGAATCGCACCCCGGCTTAATGACCTGCAAATGCTCAAAATCACGCAGGCCGGATCGTCCAAAATTAGGATAGCGGCAGGAATCCAGCCAGCGATCCAGCCGTCCGAATCTACGCCATTCGTAAACACCTTCATCCGTACGCCGGGTAGCCTGCACCCGGTTATGGAAAAGGGGAATGGGTGCATCGTGTACTATGCCCCGTCCGGCAAGACGCCCCAGCAGGAAGGAATTGCGACCCATTATTTCCAGCATTTCTTCCGCTGAACTCCGTTTATCCACGCGGTCGTCATTGGGATAGACAAAATAGTCACTGTGGGCGTGGTAGCCCATGGCGTAAAGTTCTTCATGCAGGTTCTCAGGAGATCCGGCGGGCAATCCTTCCAGTTTGAAAACCACATGGCCGCCGATGGTATAAGGCTCGGGACAATCAAACCGCACGCCTTCCGGGCCACTCTCATTACGAAGCCTTTCCATCCAGCGTCCTTCAAGATGAAGCCCTTCGGGAGTCTCACCCCGGCGTAGAATTTTTATGGCGAAAATACGCTTATCACCTTCGGCCCGCATAACCGCGCTGCGCCCGGAAAAAACAGGTTTGCCTACAACACCTGCGTTCTTAAGCAGAGTTTCCCACTTCACCGTGGGGGCGAATCCTGAAAAAGGTTCCGGGGGCTCAGGCAGTGCAACTTCAAACGGCAGTACGCCAAGTCCACCGGAAGCCTCCACCGCCGCGTATTTCTTACAGCTGGAAGCGGCCTGAATCTGCAAATGCAGGGCAGAATGCGAGACAGCAGAGTCAGGACAACCGTGACCGATGGCCCCCAAAGTTTTAGCGCATTCCCGGTACAGCAGCTGCGACATGCGCTGGGAACTGTAACGCTGCTCAATCAGCACATCCCAGACAGCATGGACTATCTCGGTATCTGCGCACTGCGGCTCTTTCTGGATCAATGACCGCAGGTTACGGACATCCATATAGGCCGCGCAAAATTCCCGTTCCGGGGTCAATCCCCGCGCATATGCTGTAGCTTCGTTTTTTCTCAAGTTATCCCCCGAAATATTTATGACGAAAGGAGTTATACGAAAGCAGGCGTTAAGGCCAGTACGAGAAACGGAGAACATAGAGTAGATAAATGAATAAATCATCAAGTAATAGATTCTATCAATTTGTCGCCAACATTGAACTAATCTATTCAAGAATAATTCTGAACAACATTTGACAACAATTTATCCGGGAGATTTGATCATGGAACAATCTTCATACACTGAAATGTGGGAAAACCTGAATCTCGACATTGAAGCCCATGAGGGGCTGCTGGAGGTTCTTGGTAAATTCTACGGCGACATTTACATGAGCCAGCAGGGCCGCCTGAAGGGCATGGAATATCTGGACTTCGTGCTTTCAGAAGTTCACGGGCTGCGTATTCAGGAACTGGTAGAGGCTCAAAAGGCCGGCCGCAAAGTAATAGGCACATTCTGTGTTTTCGTACCGGAAGAATTGACTCTCGCTGTTGATGCCATTCAAGTGGGACTCTGCTCCGGTGCTGATGCCGGAACAGAAGCAGCGGAAACAATAGTTCCGCGCAACACCTGCGCCCTGATCAAATCTTTTATCGGTTTCAAGATGGCTAAAATCTGTCCTTACACCGAATCCTGCGACCTGATTATCGGCGAAACCACCTGTGACGGTAAAAAGAAAGCTTACGAAGCGTTCGGCGAAATGGCTCCCATGTATGTAATGGAAGTCCCGCAGCGCAAAGAAGAATCAGACCGCGCACTCTGGAAATCCGAAATACTGCGCTTCAAAGAAAAACTTGAAGAACTGACCGGAAATAAAATCACCGCTGAATCCCTTAAGAAAAGCATCAAAACAGTCAATGATAAACGCCGTGCCCTGCAACGCTTGAACACGCTGCGCGCAGCAGTGCCCACACCGATTTCCGGCCGCGATGTGCTGCTCGTCAATCAGGTAAGTTTTTATGATGATCCGGTCCGCTTTACCAATTCCATCAACGCCCTCTGCGACCAGATTGAAGAACGCATCGCTAAAAACGAAGGCATAGTACCGGACAAGACTCCCCGGCTGATGCTCGCAGGATGTCCCATGGCAGTACCCAACTGGAAACTGCCCTATATTGTGGAAAGCTCCGGCGCTGTAGTTGTATCCGAAGAGTCCTGCATCGGAACCCGCAACAGCCGTGATCTGGTGGATGAATCCGCTGAAACAGTGGAAGAAATGATCGATGCCATCTGTGATCGTTACCTAAAAATCGACTGTGCCTGCTTCACGCCCAATAATGAGCGCATGGAAAACATTACCAAACTGGCTAAAGAGACCAAAGTAGACGGAGTGATCCACTACTCCCTGATGTTCTGCCAGCCCTACACCCACGAGACTTTCAAGGTGGAAAAAGCCCTGACCGAGGCTGAAGTTCCCATGCTGGCAATTGAAACCGATTACAGCATGGAAGATGCCGAGCAGCTCAAGACCCGTGTTGAAGCATTTGTGGAAATGATTTCGTAATATTATAGCCCCCGGTAAACTGCCGGGGGCTACGGAGCACGCATGATAGCAGGAATTGACATCGGATCGAGATCAATGGAGCTGATCTTACTGGACGGCGAAAAGGTAATCGAAAAACGCAAACTGCCGACCACCTTTGATCCATCTTCGCAAATTAAAAAAATACTGGACGGCGTTAAACCCGCCAGCATCGCTGCCACCGGCTACGGACGCAAGCTCGTTACTGAAGAACTTACCGGCTGCGAATGTTTTTCACTGACAGAAATCAAGGCGTATGCACTGGGAGTATCGCACCTTTACCCCGAAGCGCGGACCATTCTGGATATCGGCGGGCAGGATACCAAAGCAATCTCCCTGCTCGGCAAAGGCAAAGTGGCAAAATTTGAAATGAATGACCGCTGCGCTGCCGGGACCGGTAAATTTCTGGAGCATCTGGCTACGGTTTTCCAGATTCCCATTGAAGATTTCGGAGACTATGCACTCGGCGGCAATGAACCGCTCATGATCAACAGCATGTGTACCGTCTTCGCGGAAACCGAAGCTACATCACTAATGGCGCAAGGAAAAAATCCGCGGGACATCGCACTTGGGCTGCATGGCTCCATCGTGCGCAGAACGACAAACATGCTCAGCCGGGTCGGACTCAAAGGAGAATTGGTATTCGCCGGAGGAGTAGCAAACAACCCTTGCGTTATCAGCATGTTAGAAGACTCCATAGATATCAAACCGATTATTCCTGAAGAACCGGATTTCGCAGGAGCGCTCGGCGCAGCCATTCATGGAAATATGCAATTAAAATTATCTTAATAAATCGTTTGAAAATTGTGCCTTTTCCCGTTAGGTTCCCATTGTCTACGGCACTATAAAAATCCTACCTTGCCGGGACCAATTTGCCCTTTCAGGAGAATCAAGAGCATGTCCGAGAAAAACTTGGAAACAACTGGCGAAGAAAACTTTGCCGAACTGTTTGAAGCCTTCCAGTCCGAATCCAACGATAACCTTCAGGTCGGAGACCAGATCAAAGGTACCGTCATTTCCATCACCAAAGACTCTGTCTTCGTAGACACCGGGTCCAAGGTTGACGGAGTTGTCGACCGTGATGAACTGACCGACGAAGAAGGCGGACTGACCGTTAAAGACGGAGATACCGTAGAACTTTACGTTATTTCCATGAACAACAATGAAATCGTCCTTTCCAAAGCCATGTCCGGCGCTGGTGGACTGAATATGCTGCGCGAAGCATATGAAAACAAAGTCCCGGTCGAAGGAAAGGTTGAAGAAACCTGCAAAGGCGGTTTCAGAGTTAAAATGATGCACCGTAAGGTTTTCTGCCCGGTCAGCCAGATCGACTCCACTTTTGTCGAAGACGCTGAAGCTTTCGTTGGCAGCACCCACAATTTTCAGGTCATCAAGTTCGAAGAAAACGGTCGCAACATTGTTGTTTCCAGAAGGGTGCTTCTCGAACAGGAACAGGAAAAAGCCCGCGAACAGTTCATGCAGGACGTCCAGCCTGACGCAGTAATGGAAGGTAAAGTAACCAAACTGATGCCCTTCGGCGCATTTGTTGAGCTTACTCCCGGCGTAGAGGGCATGGTTCACGTTTCTGAACTGAGCTGGTCCCGTTCCGCAAAACCCGAAGACATCGTCCAGCCCGGTGATGAAATTACCGTACGCATCCTTTCCATGGAGCCGCGTAAAGACGGTAAGGGTCTCAAAATCGGCCTTTCCCTTAAACAGCTTCAGGCTGACCCCTGGGATGAAATCGGCGACAAATTCAAAGCCGGCGACAAGATCAACGGAACTGTTGTTCGCTGTGCCGACTTCGGTGCTTTCGTTGAAATCGCTCCCGGTATCGAAGGTCTGGTCCACATTTCCGAAATGAGCTACACCAAGCGCGTCCACAAACCGGAAGATGAAGTCTCCCCCGGTCAGGAAGTTGCTGTCATGGTTAAAGATATCGACCCGGTAAAACGCCGCATCAGCCTTTCCATGAAAGACGCTGCAGGTGATCCGTGGATGGATATGGAAGATACCTTTAAAGTCGGTCAGGAAGTTGAAGGAACCGTTGAGAACCGCGCTGAATTCGGTATCTTTATCAACCTCGCCCCCGGCATCACCGGTCTGCTGCCCATGTCACGCATCACCCGCTCCGGCAAACAGGCTGAACTTGAAGCTCTCAAACCCGGTGACAAGGTGACCATCTCCATCGAAGAGATTAACCCCACAGACCGCAAGGTTACTCTCACCGCAGGTGAAGCGAAAAAAGAATCCGGCGACAGCGACTGGAAAGAATACGCCAAATCAGCTCCCAAAAAGCCCGCACCACGCAAATCAGCTCCCAAATCTACCTCCACCTCAGGTGGTACCGGTGGTTTCGGCGGCCTGCTCGGTGACAAGCTTCAGGAAGCCATGAAAAATAAAAAATAATTATCAAAACGGCCGGGCATTCCTTAGTAGTGCCCGGCCTTTTTTTTTACATGAACAACAACTCAATCATTTGTTGGAAAGACTGCTGAACAGGATTCAAGGAGGTGAGTTCACGCCTTCAGAATCTTGAGCCCGGTATGACCGTAAAAGTTGAAATCCGTAAAGACCAGCGCTCCAACATTGATATAATATGTAGGGTTAGGAAATCTGAAATTATTGCTGAAGATAATATTCCGGAGAACCTAACCATGCTCACCCTGCGCAAAAGATAAAATCATGTCACCTTTCCTGCTTGTACCTGCAATTTTCCTCCTCGCAGGCCTTCTCCAAGGTCTTACCGGATTTGGTTCCGCTCTGATAGCCATGCCTTTACTCGCTTTCATTCTCAATATTAAAACAGCGGTAGCGGTCTGCACTCTTTGCGCAGTCATCATCAACCTGAGAATGTGCTGCAACCTGCGCTCGAACATGGATTCGCGCAAAATCATGCCACTAATTATTGGCAGCATTCCCGGAACAATTTTCGGAACCATCGCCCTGAAGGAAGTGGACGGGCACCTCATAACTTTTTTCCTCGGATTCCTGGTGGCCGGGTACGCTGGCTACTCCCTGCTGGTAAGACCCATCATTCTAAAGCTGAATCCGGTCTGGGGATATATTTCCGGATTCCTGACCGGAGCTATAGCCGCGTCTGTCAGCGCAGGGGGACCGCCCACAATTATTTACTCATCCCTCATGGGCTGGAGAAAAGAAGACTTCAAGGCCACACTCTCGGGATTCTTTCTGGTTTCTGCCGCAATGGCGGCTCTGGGACATCTGATCAGTGGACTCACAACACTCTATGCCTTCCAGCTCTTCCTTGTATCCCTGTTACCGGTTCTGGCGGGAGTCTTTTTCGGACACAGGCTTGCAGGAAAGGTCTCGGAAGACCTTTACAAAAGAATAATCATGATCCTGCTTGTCTTCATGGGAATCATGCTTATTTTCCAAAGCACGGGTTAAGATATTTAAGAACGGGAGTTTGTTTTTTATGTTCGCTAAAATTTTTCTGGGTTTTGTTCTTATTCCTCTGATCGACCTCTACATTCTGGTACAGATCGGCTCAAAAATCGGCACACTGAATGCCATCGCTCTTTGTCTACTGACAGCTTTTGTGGGTGCGGCCCTTGCTAAATCACAAGGCGTGGCCACCATGCAGAAGGTGCAAGAAAATCTGAATAAAGGCATCATGCCCGCCGAAGATATCCTCGACGCGGTGCTGATCTTTCTGGCGGGTCTGGTTCTGCTGACCCCCGGATTCATGACCGATATATTCGGCCTGCTCATCCTTTTCCCGGTCACACGCGGATATTTCAAGCGAATGCTCAGGGCTCAATTTGAGAACATGAAAAACAACCCGAATATTCATGTAGTCCACCACAATTCAGAATTCACGGCATGGACCAATCAGGATCAACCCAGGCAAAGAATTGATCATGACATCATTGATGTTGAGGTCGAAGACAACAAGAATGATAAGCCTTTAAAATAAAATATACCCCCAAAATAAAGAATCCCGCGACACATCGTGCCGCGGGATTCTTTATTTGAAAATAAAAAAAAGTCAGTCCTGAATAACATCAGCCAGTATAAAAGAACCGGGGAAACCTTTTCCCAACGAGAGATGCTCTTTCCGGGCACTATCCAATGTCTTGTACATACCAAGCTGGACCTTGAATATCTGGGCGCTGTCAGTGACCACGCGGACGATGCGTGTGTTATGAAAGCCGGATTTGTTAAGCCTTTCAACAAGGCGGTCGGCATTGGTCTTAACCTTGTATGCCCCGGCCTGAATATAAAACGCGCCGTAAAGATTCTTATGCACACCGGCCGGAACAGACGTCGTGATTTGAGTTTCCGGTTCCGGGCGATAGGGTTCAATAAGCACCTTGGCCTTGCCGGAATCAATGAAGCCAAGCTTCCGGGCAGCGGCGCGGGAAAGATCGATGATGCGTTCCGGCACAAAGGGACCCCGATCATTGATGGTTACAGCAACCGTCTTTTTATTGCCGAGGTTGGTAACATTAACCTTTACTCCCAGCGGCAGATAGTTATGGGCAGCGGTCATTTTTTCCATATCATATGGCTCACCACTGGCAGTCAGCTTTCCCTGAAAGCTCTCCCCGTACCATGAAGCCACGCCTGTTTCTTTATAATCAGCGGGAATCACGATTGTTTCGTATGTAGAAGAAACTACATCCGTTTTGTTCTGAGCTTCATCCTGCGCAAAGGAAGGGACCGCAATCACAACCAACAAAAGCTGCCACAAAATAAAATATTTGATCATTAATCTCTCCTGCCCAATTTAGTACAATGCATGTTACCTTTATGCAGATTTCGGGTCGGTGGCAAGCTTTCCCCTTGGAAATGAAGTAAAAAATAATAACTGTAGTCCTCTACAGCTTCTTCATTTCGCGACGGTGCTTTTCCTCGTTATACTCGCCCAGCTCATACATACGGATTTTATTACTTCGCGGAAATTCCCTTTTAAACAATGTTTTTAATAGCTTTTTCATGCCCTTCAATGCGGACAGGTGCTCAATTGTTTCATAACCGTCTTCGTAAATAATATATTCATGGGTCCGAACGTGCAAAATTAACAGGGAACGGTTGCGTTTGTAAGTCCGCAGGTCTATGCAGTGGCCCACAGGGAGTTTTTTTAACTTCCGCAAAACCGATTCAAGTGCTGTTGCCTTATCAATCATAGACCGGAACCTACAGCGGTCAAAGGAGAACTGTCAAATATGAGTAGTGAAACCAAGCCCATCCAGAAGGGCGATACTGTTGAGACCGTAATCGAATCACTGGCCTTCGGGGGAAGGGGTATCGGTCGGTATGAAGGATTGACCCTTTTTGTGGAAGGAGTCGTTCCGGGTCAGACAGTTCTTTGCGAGATAACCAAGCTCAAAAAAAGATTCGCTGAAGCCAGACGGAGCGAAGTAATCAATCATGCTGAGGCAGAAAAGACTCCGGCATGCGAATATTTCGGAACCTGCGGAGGGTGCCTGCATCAGGATATGAATTACGAGGCTCAGGTCTACTGGAAAGGCCGGCAGGTCTGCGAAACCCTGCAACGCATCGGCAAAATCCCGGAAAACACACCGGGCATGGACGATAAAGCTCAGCCTTCACCTCTGGAATACGGGTACCGCAACAAGATGGAATTTTCATTTCACGGCATCGGCGATTCCCTCAAGCTCGGATTCAAGCTGCGCGGTTCAGAAAGGGAAGTGCTGAATATAGACAGCTGTCCCCTGCTCCCTGAACAATGTGCCGGCCTGCCGAAGATGGTCCGGGATTACTGCGCCGGCACCGGGATAGGCAGCTACCTTCACAACCGCGGTGGATACTGGCGCAAACTGGTCGTCCGTTTCTCACATCATAGCGGGGAAATGATGGTTCACCTCATCACAGCTCCGGCCAAATCACACCATGCAATCAAAGGGCTGGGTAAACTTCTTTCCGAGAACTTTCCGCAACTGAAAAGTTTCGCGCACTCTACCCGCAAAGGACGCGCTGACCTCGCCACTGGTGAAAGACTTATTTCCGTTACCGGGCAGGAGTACATAACCGAAAAGCTGTCCCGCGCTGATGGTACTGCGATCAATTACCGCATCACCCCCAACGCGTTCTTCCAGACAAATTCCAAGGGTGCGGAAAAACTATACCGCAAGAGCGTTGAGCTGGCTGATCCAAAGCCGGACGATGTGGTCTGGGATCTTTTCTGCGGCTCTGGCGGAATCGGACTTTTCATGGCCGGGGATGTGAAAGAAATGATCGGCATCGAAGTTTCTGCTGAGTCGGTCGAATCAGCCAAGGAAAACGCCAAGCTGAACGGACTGGACAATACGCGCTATATTGTAGGCAACCTTGCTTCCGCAAAAGGGCTTCCAGCCGATCTGACCAGGCCGAACATCATCATTGTCGATCCGCCGCGTTCTGGGGTTCCCGAGCAGTCTCTGCAAAAAATTATTGAGCTGGGAACTGAAAAGATTCTCTATATTTCCTGCAACCCCGCAACACTTGCCCGGGATATAGCAAAAATGGAAGGAAGATACCGGCTTGAACGCTTTGCTGCGGTTGATATGTTTCCTCATACCGCGCATATAGAATCCATCGCGTTGTTGACGAAAACGGGCTAATCAGGTCAGAATATTCGTATATGGTTAAGACAGGAACAAACGACACCCTGCTGGATGAACTCCGCAGACTGACTCTTTATCCTCCCGAAGAACGGCAGCTGGCTGAATTGCGCCTCAAAATCGAAGGTAAATTCAGTGATTCGCATAATCCTCCGGATGGACTGGAATCAGCAAAATACTCTATGCTTTTTTTCGGGATGGCCCGAAAAGCCATAGAACAGGAAGCGGAACAGGGCGGTAAAATATCCTTTGCACCGGAGCCAACAGACACCACTGTGGCTATCTGTCTTGACAACCTTGCTCTAATGGGCCCCTGCGGCAGGAATATGGCTGCCATTCTTCTCTGCAATAAACTGCTACCGTTTTCACGGGTTAAAGGCTGGTTTGCCGAGCAGCAGGACAAAATTGCCATTGCAGTAGCCGACCGCATGACGGTGATACATTGCGCGGATATGCCGGAACGGATCAGATTCGCACAATCAGTACTGGAACGTGCGTCTAAATTAGACCTGCATAAATCAATAGATTTCTTCGCCCGCAACGGAACCCGCAAGGGACAGCTTTCCTTCAGTTCACTGGGAAGATTCATGTCCGGTAAGTATGGAAAAACCTGCCGTGAAAAGCTGCGCTGCCCGGAGAGTCTTGAAGAAATAACCCTCTGCACCGAATCCATGCCTCCTTATCCCGATAAGGAAATGCTCAAAGATATTTCATTCCACCTGAAAACCATGGACCCGATCATCATGGAAAAGGTGCTCCGGGCAGTAATCAGATTTGCCGATGAAATAGATGATGAGCTGCTGAAAGAAATCCGACAACTTACCGGTTCCGCATCTCTGCCACTGGCCAAAGCGGCATTGGACGCCCTGATCAAATTCGGAGGTATCGGACGGGGAAAAATCTTCGCTCAGACTTTTAATGATTCTCCCAAAATCAGGGCAGAAATCATTAATCGGGTTCCACTGCTGAGCAGTGATAATTTTTCCCGCTTCATGAACGGGATTTCAAATGTCTTCCATGATCCTGTGCTGGCGATGCTTTATTCCACCATCAGTGAAGAAGATCCGCAATGTTTCGGCAATACTCTCAGCAACCTGCTGAAACATTCCCGCAGCAAAAAGAAAAACGACCTCAAACCCTTACTGGCCGAAATACTTGCCAGGGGCAGCTTTGAAGAACCTCTCAGGCCGGAAATACCTGAAGCCAAAAAAGTTCCGGGCGTGGATTTTATCAAACAGGGCGGGCCCATCATGCTCAATATTGAGCAGAAAAAGGAACACCAGACAGGGTTCAAACGAATATTCGGCCAGTCGCAAACTCAATCCGACGGACTTCCAGATATCTTTACCGACGGCCAGATTACCAACCAGCGACTGCATAAACTAAACAAAAGGAAAAGCCTCTGCCGGGGACTGACTTTCCAGAACTGTACCTTTACAGCCTGCGAATTCAGGGAATCCCTTATGGAGGAATGTCTTTTCAAGGGGTGCAGTTTTGAGGCCTGCACATTTGCCGACGCTGTTTTTCTGGAAAGCGAATTCAAAGACTGTTCGTTTAGCGGATGTTCGCTGAATAAAATCACATTTTATGACTGCTCCCTGAAAAATTGTACTTTCGAGACCTCACATCTCGATTACGCTACAACCTTTTTGAGCACTTTTAAAAAATGTCGTTTTGAAGCTGTCGCGGCTTCGGGAGCCTATTTCTGCCGAACCAACTTTTCAGTTACAACCTTCAGACTCTGCGATTTCCGGGAGACCCTGTTTTACAAAAACAAAATAAATGGTTGTGATTTCTTTTTCTCCGATTTTGCCACAGCCCTGTTCAGGGACGGAATTTTCAGCTGCTCAGACTTTCAGGAATGCAGCACAATTCACTGCCGGGCCATGAACATGCTGACCGAATCACCGGAATTGCTCAAGGCCATGATCCGGACCTTCAGCACGCGACTGGATAAACGGGAAAGACGCAAAGAAAAATCGACCGGATTCGGAAAAATTAATGAATACAGCAAGGACATCCTCGGCAAAACAATTAAACGCTGGTTCGCCCTCAAGGATATTGACCGCAACTACGCAAACTTCGCAGCGAATAACAAACGCAGGCTGGAATGGGCCGCAGCCAAACTTGACAGCAAAAAGAGGGAACTGCTGCAAATAATACCTGCCCTGCTGCACACCAACATTTTTGAAGTCAATTCAGGTTTGGATCTTAACGGTATAAGCTCCAGAATAAACGGCTATGAACTGACTCTGCAGACTGCGGAAGTTCTGAGAAATTTTTTCCCGGAAACGCCTTATAAAGCAGGCGGCAGAGACTCCATTCCCATTGAATCTTTCATGTCCATCGGCAGTACCGGAACGATCGCCCAAACCCGTGATTCAGACCTCGACTGCTGGGTCTGTTGTAACTTCAAGGGTAAGCCATCCGAAAGCCGTGAAAAACTGGCCGAAAAGTTCAAACACATCGAAGAATGGTCCATGAAGGAATTCGGGCTGGAACTTCATTTTTTCATCATGGACATCAGAGAAATTCGCAACAACCAGTTCGGCTTAAGTGATGAAGAAAGTTCCGGTTCCGCACAAAGTGCAATCCTGAAAGAAGAATTTTATCGCACTGCGCTGCTGCTGGCCGGCAAACCTCCGCTGTGGTGGTTTACCCCGCCGGAAGCCCGGGATCAGGTATACGAAGCAGGCAAAAAACGTGTTGCACTGTTGAAGGGGAAAAATTTCTGTGTAGATCTCGGCAATGTTCCCGATATTCCGGTGGAAGAATTTTTTGGTGCCTCTCTCTGGCAGATTGTCAAAGGGATAAAAAGCCCCTTCAAGGCCATTATGAAATTCGGACTGCTGGAATTATACACATCAGACAGTAAATATTCGCTACTCTGCGAAAAGCTGAAAGAAAATGTCCGGCAAGGAACCTATCACATCCACCGGGTTGATCCATACATGCTCCTTTACCGCGAACTTGCTGTTTTTTTTGCTCTGCAAAACAACAAGAAATATGTATGGCTTACGGCTATGGCACTGCGTTTAAAATGCGGTCTGGTAGGCGAAAACGGGATTGAAAAAGTCCCGACACGTCCGGAAGAGATGGAATTGGTTAAATTCTCCGAAAATCTATCCGGAGAAGCACCGGAAGGAACGGTACACGGATTCAAGGACCTTTCCGATTTCAGTTCCGTGGTAAGGCTGGGCAAACAGATAAACCAGTTTATGGTAAATACCTACATGAAGGTCCGCGGCGAACAGGATAAATTTCCCGGAGTTGCCATAACCCCCGAAGACCTTACCCGACTGGGCAGGGTGATTTTCTCGATCTTCGCCAAACGTAAAAATAAAATACTCAGGCTTTCACTGCCCGGACCCAGAACCCATTTTTTCAATTCCATCAATATTTCCAGAAGAGACAAAGGAAAGATCTGGGACATTCATGGAGAATATCCGGACGATTCAGGCTCCAGAAAAGTCATGGCTGCGATAGAATCCGGGCCGGACCTCAACTGTATGTTGGTCTGGCTGGCCTTGAACGGGCTGTACAACCATGACATGCAGGTCAAAACCGACATCAGTTCCGGCCCCCTGCGGGAGAGAGAAATCAAAAAGCTCTTCAGCGATCTGATGCATTTCTTTCCACCTCAAAAGACCTTCAGCGTGGCCTTGGAAGAAACCCTGAATGCGGAACGCATAATCAAAGGATTTTTTATATTGAATCTCTGCGTTCCACCGGAGATCACAAAGGTGCAGGAAGCGCACTTTGTATACAGCACCAACTGGGGAGAAGTTTTCTGCAAACCGCTCAAGGTGGATATAAAACTGGTCGAGACACCGGAAAATTACCTGAAAGAAAACATGGGAGCGCTTTGCGACGGAGAAATCGTGCTGGGGCAATTTGTACCGCATAATTCCGCATGCCCGCTGCTCAAAATTCCGGTAAAATAATTTTCCCCCAGAGACTATAAAACCGGATAAACATACTGCCTGAAGGACATACTTAAATGCCGATAATTCGTAAAAGCCTGCTGCAACTCATTTTTTCCGGCTCATTCATGAAAAGATGGAACGATAAACTCAGGCCCATGGAATTGGTGGAGGTAGACAAGCAGGCTCATAAGATGATCGCCGCATGGGTTCTATTTGTGCTCAACAGTGAGCATCTTGAGCTGCAGGACCGTATCAAACTCGGCAATGATATAGTAGAGGGCGGGATATTTGAATACCTCTTCCGCATAGTCATCACCGATATCAAACCTCCGGTGTTCTACCGCATCAAGGAAAATCCCGAACATTACCGCAAACTTTCCAAATGGGTCCTAAAGCAGCTTCGCCCAAGACTGATGCCTCTCGGTAAAGAATTCTGGGAACGGCTGACCGAATACCACCTGAATAATGATGAAACCTCTCTGGACCGGAAAATCCTCGAAGCCTCTCACATGTACGCCAGCTACTCTGAATTCAAGCTTCTCAAACACCTCAATCAGCCCGACGATGAACTGGACGGGATTGAACGAAATTTCATAGACCGTCTTGAAAGTTTTTCCCACCTGAAAGGGGTAAGCGCCCTGCTGCATTCGGAATCAACCCCGCTAGGCCGTTTTGCCGACCTCTGCGGACGGCTACGATTCCAGACCCGCTGGTCACAGACCCCGCGCATACCGGAAACTTCCGTACTGGGACATGTTTTCATCGTGGCCACTTTTGCATGGTTTTTCAGCCTCGAAAAAGGGGCCTGCCCACTGAGAAGGCAGAACAATTTTTTCACCGGGCTGTTTCACGATATACCGGAACTGCTGACCAGAGATATAATCTCACCGGTTAAAAAATCCGATCCTACTATAGGAGAATTGATCCGCGAATACGAAGAGCAGGAAATGGAAAGCAGGATCATGGCTCCCCTTAAGGAGAACGGATACGATCAAATCGCGGACAGGCTGGGCTATTTTCTCGGAGTAGAAACCGGCTCGGAATTCGATGCTACGGCAAAAGTCGGCGGCTGTGCCAAAAAAATATCAACAGAAGAACTTGATGCCCGTTACAATGACGATTCCTACGACCCCAAAGACGGGGAACTTCTCAAGCTGTGCGATCATCTGGCCGCTTTTATGGAGGCATACAATGCCATGCAAAACGGGATGACCTCTCCGCATCTGCATCAGGCATACTGGCGCATAAGCCAAAGTTACATGGAAGATCCAGTAGTGGCAGGCATTCATATCGGCCCTCTGCTGGCTGATTTTGAATAATCCGCCTTTGCGTGAAATTACAAAATGTGCTTTAAATACTGCAACGATTACAAACTTACTTTGTTCAACCACAAACGATAACAGGACTTCAGAAGGAGATTTCAATGCTGCTAAGAAAACGCGCATGGGACATAATGAATGAAGATTTTTCCACGATCGATGAGTCTGCAAGCCTTTCCGAGGCAATACGAACACTCAGAGACAGCATGAAGGAAGCCCCGGAAAATCAAATAGTGGTAGTGAAGAAAAAGAACGGATCTCTTCGCGGTGTTGTCTCCATCTGGACCATGCTCAAAGCCGTTGAAGATATGGTCCTCAAAGATGAAGACCTGAGCCTGACCGAAGAAGCGGACTGGGATCGAGCTTTTAAAAGAGCCGGAACAGCCTGCTGCTCAGCTTCCCTTGATGGCCACATTGAAGAAAATCTGACAGTTCTCAAACCCACCGACCCGATGCTGGTAGTACTTGAAATTTTCCGCAAGAAAAAGCGTACATGGGCGCTGGTTCAAGAAGGAGGAAACATCATCGGTGTGGTTCACCTGAACGATGTATACCGTGAAGTAACCAGAGATCTGGTTCAGCAGTTTTAATTATTCCATCTCCGTTACTCTGCCGGACGCATTGAAAATCAGCCCTCTCTCCATGATGGAAAGAGGGCTGATTTTTTATTTACTATGGAATAAATTTATTTTTTTAACGTCAGTGCCCAAGCCTGGATATTTTTGGTCACTTCCGGATCGTAGCCCTTTTCCTGCGCTAGAACAGTCGCGGCCTTGAGCGGATCAAGCGCCTCAGCGTGAGGACGTTTGCTGATCATCGCACAGTAGGAATCAATGGCGGCAATCAATCGGCCCAGTTTACTTATATCACGACCGGACTTCCGCTGGGGATAACCTTTTCCGGTAAGCCGTTCGTGATGCTCAAGCACACAAGATTCTATTTCCTTATACTTGAGATCAAGCTTGCTGAGCATCTCATAACCGAGCATTGGATGCTTATCCACTTTCTGCCGCTCATCTGTAGTAAGCGGTTTTGGTTTCTCGCGTATAAATAGGGGTATCTTGGTCATCCCCAAATCATGTAGAAAAAAACCTGCCGTCAACCTGTTGAAATGGTTACGATTGACATCTCCGCTGGAGAAGGCTTCAGACTTCATGCGAATAAAAATATTCAGCGCAAGAATACCGCAGTTCACGCTGTGCTGACCGAGAGTGTGCTCCTTATGCAGTCTTTTTGCTAGAGCCTTGATGCGGAAAGGATCGTTCCAGAGATATTCCGTCAGAACCATCAGGTCGTCCCAGAGCTTTTCCATTACCGCGGCCACGGGCTGGTCTAGAAACTCACTTATCCGCATGGTCAGGGCTTCCAGAAAAATATCCGCAATCTCGCTTTCCTTGAGATTCCGGTCAATGAGGACAAGATCCAGCTGATAGGAAATGTGTTTCACGTATACCGGATGATCCTTACGGGATACAAAAATGAGCCCCTCTTTGACCAGTCCAGCCAACTGCTCGATCTGCTCTTTGGTCAGCCGACCTCCCACCTTGTAGAAGGTTGTGATTCTGGCGATATCTTCCTTAAACATGAAAATATCCAACGGAGGTCTGAACTTATTGAAACTCTGAAGGATATCGGGACTGATCTGGTAATATTCTTCATTCAACCCCTCAGGAACATCCATTCTACCTTTTGCATGCATACTTAAACCACACCCTATCAATTATAAACGATTGGAACAGTTAGACTAAATGAGTAGAAGTCCGTAAAAGCACAAAATCCCCATCCTACGTACAAAACAGCTAAAAACAGCGTCTGAAAATACTCAGAATCATAGTTTTCAAATTTTCTATAGCACTCATATTCCTGTTCGTGAAGCCTGTGCCTCACAGGTTACAATTTTTATCCATTTTTTTTAAAAAAAACATAAACTTTTTTTCCCCTTTTCTTAATTCTTTCTAAGGTCCGTATATATAAGCTTTTAGATGTAGCAAAATCTGTCTCGAGCATTGAAAACAGCTTATTTGGGACCCTATTATTTTATAAAGGGGTCTTGACTTTTTAGCCATTTTCACACACAGGTGGTGAGACGGGGGGAATTGGTGGTAAATCTGTGTGATTGAGTGGTAAAAAAATGAAGTTTAGAGGTCATGCACATAGAAGCATGGATGCCAAAGGCAGACTGATGCTTACGCCGGATTACCGGGATCAGGTTTATTCTGACTCCCCGGAAGGCTGTGTGACCTTGACTATTTTCGAAGGAAATATAGTCGGCTTCACTCCACCGGATTGGATGGTACTTGAAGAAAAGCTCACCAGCATCAAGAGCCCCAGCCGGAAACTCAGGAATTTCATCCGAATAATCATATCAGGTTCCGAAGAAGTCTACCTTGATAAACAGGGTAGAATCACCATTCCCTCCTATCTGCGGAAAAGCGGCAAACTGGACAAGGACGTAGTCCTTGCCGGAGTCGGCGACAGATTTGAAATCTGGGACAAGCGGGAATACGAATCCCTGCTTGAACAGGATTTCGACGATGTCTCAGACGAACTGGCTGAATGCGGAGTCGAACTCCCGTTCTAGCCTTTACTGCTGTTCCGCCCCACTTGGCACACGCATCTACAGATTTTTAAAACTTGATTTTCAAGGCCGTCACAGGTTCATCCCGACTCCCCCCAGAGTTATGATTTGATACCGACAACTGTTTTGGATCAGGAAATTATGGAAAGCAAGAAATTAAAGCCTGAACAGGTTCACACTTCCGTTCTGCTGAATGAGGTCATCGATTGGCTGGCTCCTAAACCGGGAGGCCGCTATCTTGATGGCACCCTCGGCATGGCCGGTCATTCCAGTGCAATTCTCAAAGCCGCCGGTTCGGGGGCTGAACTGGCAGGACTGGACCGTGACGAGCAGGCGCTCGAACTGGCAGGAGAACGTCTGGCCCCTTTTAATGGGCAGGCGCACAGGTTTCACCTTGCTTTCAGTAAGTTTGAAGCAGCCCTGAACGAACTGGGCTGGGATACTATTGATGGAGTAGTACTCGATCTCGGTGTGTCTTCCCTGCATCTGGATCATGCAGAACGCGGATTCAGCTTCATAAAAGATGGACCGCTGGATATGCGCATGGACCCGGCAGGAGGTATGCCGCCGGCTTCTTCCATTGTTAACAAAGGTTCTTACTCCGACCTGAACAGAATTCTGAAGCTTTACGGCGAAGAACCTCTGGCCTCCAAGATCACTAAAGCGATCATTGCGGCACGGGAAGAAAAAAAGATTACAACCACCCTGCAACTGGCCTCTATTGTTGAGAAAGCTTATCCGGCCAAACGTAGAGCCCTGTCCCGGACTCATCCGGCGACTAAAACTTTTCAGGGATTGCGCATTGCCGTGAACTCCGAACTGGAAGAACTGCAAACCTTCCTCAACAGGATTCCGGAAAGACTGAATCCCGGTGCAAGGGTCGCGATAATTTCCTTCCACTCGCTGGAAGACCGTATCGTAAAAAAGACATTCAAAGCCCAATCGCAGGGCTGCGATTGTCCGCCCATGCAGCCTATGTGCACCTGCGGAAAGACCAAGTTGATGAATGTGTTGACCAGAAAACCGATTCTGCCCACAGAGCAGGAAATGGAGGTTAACACCCGAAGCCGCAGTGCCAAACTCCGGGTGGCAGAAAGGACCGGGGAGGAGGGGTAACAGGCCATGAAAGGTGATTCCAAAGGAATAGCCATGGCCCTGACCCTGACCATGGGATCGGCACTCATACTGGGGCTGGTCTCGGTCTGGCTGAACATCGAGCGGGTCGACAAGGCTTACGACTTAAGGCGCATGGAAAAAAGACTCGATGAACAGGAATCTCTGGCCGCAAAGCTGGAGGTAGAAAGAAACAATCTGCTCTCACCCATAAGGTTGAGGGAGTTGGCAAAAGAATACGGTTTCGGTCCGGCCTCGCAAGGGCAGATAAGAAGACCCGCCAAGAAGGCGAAACCATAGCATAAAAACAGGGAGCCCGAAGCAATGGCTAAAAGGAAAAAAGAAAGCCTGAAGGCGAGCAGGACCAAGCTGCTCTTCGTCATGGTCCTTTTTGCCCTTGTATGGACAGGTCTCTTGGGCAGGGCGGCATGGCTGCAACTGTACAAGGGAGCTGATTTGTCGCGCATGGTCTCCCGTCAGCACCTCGCAGCGGAACTGGAACGCGGGGAACGCGGTTCCATCTATGACCGCAACGGTAATCTGCTGGCAACCAGTGTGGAAGCTTCGTCCGTATATATCCGCCCGGTCAAAGTCACCGACGTGGACGGCACGGCTTATAAGCTTTCCAAGATTCTCGGCATCTCAAAAGCGAAATTGAGGAAGAAACTTTCCAGAAAGTCGAACTTCATATGGATCAAACGGCAAATCAACGACCGAATTGCCCAGAAGATTAAAAAGGCCGAAATGCCGGGCGTATATCTGACCACGGAATACGTCAGACTTTATCCCAACAACTACCTTGCAGGTCAGCTGCTTGGTTTTTCAGGGATCGACGGCAAGGGGCTTGAAGGGCTTGAAAAAGAATTTAATGACCGTCTCGCAGGACGCAAGGCACAGTTCGTTGTGCAGCGCGACGCATCCGGTCGCAGGTTGTATCTCGATGCCATGGGTCGGGAGATGGACGTCCGAGGCAAGGACATCCACCTGACCCTTGATTCACAGTTGCAGTCAATCACTGAAAATGCGCTGGCTGAAGCTGTGAAAAAATATAACGGCCAATGGGGATCGGCCATAGTAGTTGAAGTCGCCAGCGGCGATATTCTGGCCATGGCCAACTGCCCGCGCTTCAACCCGAATATTTTCCGCACCAGTTCTCCGAGTATTTGGAGAAACCGTGCGGCTCTTGACGTTGTAGAACCGGGATCAACCTTTAAACCGTTTCTCATGGCTGCGGCCCTTGAACATAAGGTTGTAACCCCGGAAAAGCTCTTTGACTGCGAAAACGGACGCTGGAAAATCAACGGTAAATACATCAAGGACACCCATAAAGAAGGGTGGCTCCCAGTACATAAAATCCTGCGATACTCCAGCAACATAGGTTGTGCCAAGATCGGGCTGGAACTGGGCGTGCAGAACTATCACAAGTTCATCAGCGACCTAGGTTTCGGACATAGAACTGGCCTGCCTATCCCCGGCGACCGCAAAGGACTGGTCCACCCGGCCGCCAAATGGAATGATATCGACCTTGCTGCCGGTTCATTCGGGCAGGGAATCGGTGTAACCACCGTACAGATGGCTAAGGCCTACCTGACCCTTGCCAATAAAGGGGTTGAAAAGCCGCTTAGATTGGTGCAATACCCCCGCTCCGAGCAGGAAGAAAAGCCCAAGCGGATCTTCAGCGCAGAGGTAGCCGAGAAGGTACTCTCCATGATGCGCGAAGTAGTGCAGGAAGACGGTACCGGACGCAAAGCCCGCATAAGCGGGACCACCGTGGCCGGAAAAACCGGAACGGCCCAGAAAGCACATAAACAAGGCGGATACGGAACCGAATACATAGCCTCGTTTGTGGCACTGGTTCCGGGCTACAACCCGGATTACATTGTTTATATGATGGTCGATGATCCTAAACCGAACCATTACGGAAGCACAGTTGTGGCTCCGGCGGTTAAGGAAATCATGACCCAGACTCTTGCCTACTACGGCAAGCTGCCCGAACACCGTAAGCCGACACCGCTTATGGCTGCGGGAAATAACTACACCGCAATGCCCAAAAAAGCGTTGCGGGCTACGCCTGCAAAAATGACCGCCGCAGGTGATGAAGTCCCGGATCTGAAAGGAATGCCCATCCGCAGGGCAATTGAAATATTGGTTCAGAAAGGATTCGTCCCCAAACTGAAAGGTCAGGGGATGACCGTAACTAAACAGCTGCCCTCCGCAGGTGAGAAATGGCCTGAGGACAAAAAAGCTGAAATGGTACTCTGGGTCTCTTAATTGAAGGAATTTTTATATGTCTAAAGCAGTACTGAACAGATCAGAATGGGAATCACTTCTCGCCAAAGTAGGCGAGGGTTTGATGGTCCATACAGATTCACGGGAAGTCCGCCCCGGTGATATTTTTATCGCCATTTCCGGACCCCTGCGTGACGGTGCTGATTTCGTTCCTCAGGCACTGGAAAATGGTGCCGCATATGTTGTCTGTGAAAAAGAGATTGAAACAGGTTCCGCCGAACTGATCCTTCATCCCTCTCCCCGCGAAGCTCTGGGAGAACTGGCCGAAACTTATTTTAAAACAGCAGACTGCAAAATTAAGCTGGTCGGCATAACCGGTACCAACGGTAAAACCACCACCACTTACCTGATCGAGCGGCTCCTTATCGCTGCCGGAATGAAAGTGGGCGTGCTCGGCACGGTTAGCTATCGCTGGCCCGGATATGAACAACCGGCCCCGCTGACAACTCCCGGATGCTGGCAACTGCATGAGATGATTTCCAGAATGGATGCAGCTGGAGTCGAAGTTGCAGTAATGGAAGTTTCCTCCCATGCCCTGCATCAGAACCGTGTCTGCGGACTCAATTTCGACGCCGCGGTTATGACCAACGTCACTCAGGATCATCTGGATTACCACGGTGATATGGAAGAATATTTCAAAGCCAAATGCATGCTCTTCCAGCATTATCCCAGCGCGCTGAAACGCGGCATCATCAACTTCGATGATCCATACGGCAGACGCCTGCTCGAATGCTACTCCCCGTCCATCGGATATGGCATGGACTCCGCCTGTGCCGCAGGTGAAAAATCCCTTTGCGGGGAAATGATTTCCTGCTCCGGCAGCGGCATGCGTCTTAAAATGACCTATGACGGCAAGGAATGGGAAATCGAAACCGACCTTATCGGTAAGTTCAACGGTTCCAACCTGCTGGCAGCACAGGCTATCGGTCTGCACATGGGATTGACCCCGGAGCAGATGAATGTGTTCAAGGAATTTGATGGAGTTCCCGGCAGGCTCGAAAGGGTCCGCAATAATCAGGAACTTAATATTTTCGTGGACTACGCCCATACTCCGGATGCGCTGGACAACGTCCTGAGCACCCTCAAGGATCTTGATTTCAAAAGGATTATCTGTGTGTTCGGCTGCGGCGGTGACCGCGACCGGGCCAAGCGTCCGCTCATGGCTGAAGCAGCCTGCCGCTATTCCGATGTAGCGGTGCTGACCTCTGACAATCCGCGTACCGAAGATCCCATGCGGATAATAGAAGATGTGCGTCCCGGCCTGAAAGACTGCGCGCAGATCATAGAAGAAGTTGACCGAGCCAAGGCTATCAGAAAAGCAATTGCGGAAATGACTGTGGACGATGTGTTGCTCATAGCGGGCAAAGGACACGAAACATACCAAATTATCGGAACGGAAAAGCGGGACTTCAGCGATAGCGAAGAAGTCTCAAAGGCGATCAAGGAGATTTACGGTTGAAGCTGACCTTAAGAGAACTAGAAGAACAGCTCATGGGAAGCAGCGATCTTCCCTCTGCGGCAGACATCGAAATCGCAGCCGTGCGCATTGACAGCAGGCTGGTGAAAAAAGGTGATGTCTTCTTCTGCATTGAAGGGGAAAATTTCGACGGCCACAACTTTGCCCGGCAGGCTCTTGAAGCCGGGGCGGTCGCGGTTGTTGTTTCCCAGTTCATACCTGAACTTGAGGGTAAGCCGGCCATTATGGTCCGCGACACCGTACAGGCTCTTGGCCGTGTAGCCGCATACTGGCGCCTTAAATCCAATGCCCGCATGATCGCCGTGACCGGGTCCGCCGGGAAAACCACGGTTAAGGAAATGCTGGCTCACGTGCTTTCCGGTTCCGGACTGGTGCACAAAAATTTCATGAATCTGAACAACCAGCTCGGCCTGCCCCTTTCCATGCTTGAAGCAACTGGAGAGGAGACTTACTGGGTCATGGAGCTTGGCATCAGTCTGCCGCACGATATGGGCGAACTAGGCCCGATTGCTCAGCCGGATATGGCAATCATACACAACATCGGTCCCGCGCACCTTGAAGGTCTCGGATCTCTTGAAAATGTTGCCGCCCATAAAGCATCTCTTTTCAAATACATTCGCCCCGATGGGAAAGCCCTCTGCTGCAAGGATCACGAACTGCTCTGGAACGCGGCAAGCGCCATCACGGAGCCCGTGGCATTTTCCTCTCAGGATGAGGATGCGGAGTACTACAGCACCATGCTGCACACGCTGCCTGACGGTTCCGGAAGATTCCTGATCAAGGCTGGAGATGAAACAGCGGAAGTAATCCTGCCCACATGCGGATCACATTTTGCTGAAAACGCGGCGGCGGTTACCTGCGCTGCGCACCAGCTGGGCATGGGGCTGACTGAGATAGCGGAAAGATTAAAAACAGTAGAACTGCCCAAGCAGCGGTTCCACTGCCACACCCACGGCGAATGGACACTTATCGATGATTCATACAACGCAAACCCGCTATCCATGAGTCGCGCCATCGATACAGCCAAAAACATCGCCGGGGAACGCCCTCTGGTACTGGTGCTCGGAGATATGCTGGAACTGGGCGATGAAGCCGGATGCGCGCATTGCGATCTCGGCAGCAAAATTGCCGAGACCAAGCCGGCTGCAACTTTTTATCACGGTATGCATTACGCAGAAGTGGCTTCCCAGACTAACGGGTGCACTCTGGTGCCGGTGAAAAAACCTATCGAATTTTTGAACGGAATACATGAACTCGGTTTGAACGACGCAGTCGTACTCTTTAAGGGTTCAAGATCCTGTCACATGGAAGAGTACTTCCACGTGCTGAGCAATGAAATTAACGGGGAAAGCGGAGGCAACAAATGATCTATCACTTTCTGGTCCCCCTTAGCGCGCAATTAGGTGTGCTGAATGTATTCCGTTACATTACCTTCAGGTCAATCTACGCCCTGCTCACCGCGCTGGTCATCACCATCGTGCTCGGGCCGATGATGATGCGCTGGCTGCAAAAGATAAAATGCGGGCAGTATATTCAGGCCGAAGTAGGCGAACTGCATAAGTGCAAGGCCGGAACTCCGACCATGGGCGGACTGCTGCTCGGCTTCGGCGTGCTGGTCTCGACCCTGCTCTGGGCGGATCTGGCCAATATTTACGTATGGTTGACCATGATGGTTTTCGCCGGGTTCGGCCTTGTCGGATTTGTGGACGATTACACCAAGATCAGGGGCAAACAGAACAAAGGGATATCGCCCAAGGCAAAACTTCTCGGACAGTTGCTGGTAGCCGGAACGGCTGTCGGTCTGTTGATCATGCAGCCTGCTTATTCCACACAGCTCGCGGTGCCGTTCTTCAAGAACTTCACTCCTAATCTGGGCTGGATGTATCTGCCTTTCGCGCTTCTGGTCATGATCGGGGCCTCCAACGGTGTGAATTTAACTGACGGTCTGGACGGACTGGCGATTGGGCCTTCCATAACCAGTGCCACCTGTTACGCATTTTTTATTTACATCGCCGGGCACGTGGGAATGTCCACTTACCTAAACGTTCCCCATGTTCCGGGAGTCGGAGAAGTCACTGTTTTCTGCGGCGCGCTGGTCGGCGCGGGACTGGGATTTCTCTGGTACAACGCATATCCTGCCCAGCTTTTCATGGGCGATGTAGGTTCACTCAGTATCGGCGGCGTACTCGGTTTCATCGCCGTGCTCTGCAAGCAGGAACTGCTGTTGATCATTGTCGGCGGTGTTTTTGTCTTTGAAACAGTTTCTGTAATCATGCAGGTAAGTTATTTCAAAGTAAGCGGAGGCAAGCGCATCTTTCGCATGGCCCCGCTGCATCACCATTTTGAACATAAAGGAATCCCGGAATCCAAGATCGTTATCAGGTTCTGGGTTATCTCGATATTAATGGCCCTCATGGCCCTGAGCACTCTTAAGATCAGGTAAGGGAAGTTATGGATAGCGCATTTGTAGAACAGGTCACCTCGACCAAAATGTTCACCGGTCGGTTGGCAGTTGTCGCCGGAGCCGGAAGATCAGGACTTGCCGCAGCAAAACTGCTGCACAAGCTCAAGGCTACCGTGCGCATTGTGGACAGTAACGTGGATCTCACAGACGATATTCTGAAAGGCCTAGGCGATACCGAGCTCATGACCGGACCCTTCTGTGAAGAACAGTTCGCCGGAGCAGATGTAATCATCGCCAGTCCCGGTATTCCGGCCCGCAAGATAGCTCCGTTTATCGGCGATCTGCCGGAACGGGCCATCATTTCCGAACTGGAACTGGCCTCATGGTTCGCCAATGAGCCCAAAATCGCCATAACCGGAACCAACGGCAAAACCACAACCACCGCCCTGATTGAACACATTCTGAAAGAATCCGGACGCAAACCTTTCGCCGGAGCCAACTACGGTACGCCTCTATCAGAATTTATAGCCGCAGACGGCGAAGCGGATGTGCTGGTGCTCGAAGTATCCAGCTTTCAGCTTCAGAACTGCCGTTTATTCAGACCAAAGGCCGCGATATTGCTGAATATCTCTCCCAACCATCTCAACTACCATGAAGACATGGATGAGTATCTGGCGGCCAAACTCAAAATTTTCGAGCGGCAGAGCGAAGACGAACTGGCAATCCTGCCCGCTGAAATGCGTGGGCAGCTTGACCCGTCCGAGTTCACCAAAGCCGAAGTAAAATGGTTTGACGGTTCCACTTTCGCAGAACAGCCCAACCTGCCCGGTTATCATAACCGCCTGAATATGGAAGCAGCATGGCTGGCTCTGGAAAAAATAGGTTTGACCCGTGCGGAATTTGAAGCCGGACTCAAAACATTTACCGGCAAACCGCATCGCATTCAGGATATCGGCTCGGTCGATGGAATCCGTTTCATTGACGATTCCAAAGGTACAAATCTCGATGCAGTCAGCGCGGCCCTGAAAAGCTTTGACGGTCCTGTCCGGCTGCTGCTTGGCGGAGTCTTTAAGGGCGGAGATGTAAGCTCGTTGATTCCCGACATGCTGAATAAAGTAGCCGAAGTGGGACTTTTCGGTGCAGGTCGCGAATATTTTGAACCCGCTCTTAAAAATGAATTTAATCTGTCATGGCACGAAGACCTTGAAAAAGCAGTACGTGCGCTTTTCGAAAATGCACAGGCAGGGGACACCATTCTGCTCTCTCCGGCAACAGCCAGCTTTGACGCTTATTCCGGTTATGAAGAAAGAGGCGCAGATTTCAAACGGATCATGGAGGAACTCTCTTGAATAAGAAAAAGAACCTCTCCGGCAAACCAGAACGCCTTGATTACTGGCTGCTGGCCGCGGCATTGCTGCTGGCCTGTTTCGGACTGATGATGGTCCTTTCCGCCAGCGGAATCATGGCCGAGCGTTTCTTTGACGACAAATACCTCTTCTTTAAAAAGCAGGCGGTATTTCTCGTGATCGGCACTTGCCTGATGTACACCTGTTCCCGTTTGCCCAAAGCCCTGTACTACAACATGGTCTATGTCTGGCTCATGGCCGCTTTCGTGCTCCTTCTGCTCTGTGACTTCTCCCCTCTATCGGTAGCAGCGGGAGGCGCAAAACGCTGGATCGCAATGGGACCTATCCGCATTCAGCCGCTGGAATTCTGTAAGCCGGCGCTGGTGCTGTATCTTGCCTATTTCTTCTCCCGCAAGCAGGAGATGATCAAGACTTTCAACGTAGGATTCCTGCCGCCCTTCGCCATAACCGGGGCTTTATGCCTGCTCCTGATGCTGCAACCGGACTTCGGCGGCTCGGTATTTTTGTGCATGATCCTCTTTTTCATGAGTCTGGTCGGCGGAACCCGTATAAGCTACCTGCTGACTTCTCTGGTCTTCGCTGGCGGCGCCGGATACATGCTCATCACCAGTTCCCCGTACAGGCTCAAACGCATGACCGCGTTCATCGATCCTTTCAAATCCGCCCACGAGGAAGGTTACCAGCTGGTGCAATCCCTCTACGCTTTCGGGTCGGGAAATGTTTTCGGTCAGGGCCTTGGAGCGGGCAAACAAAAACTTTTCTTTCTCCCTGAAGCGCACAACGACTTCATCATGGCTGTTGTGGGCGAAGAACTGGGATTCATCGGTGTACTGGCCGTGTTTGCGATTATCGGATTCCTGGTCTGGCGCGGATTTAAAATAGCTCTGGCGCAGGACGATCTGCAGGACCGTTTCACCGCTTACGGACTGACCATCATGCTGGCACTGGGATTCAGCCTCAACCTCGCCGTGGTCATGGGAACCGTTCCGCCAAAAGGCGTGCCGATGCCTTTCGTAAGCTATGGCGGATCGAGCCTGATCATTTCATGCATCTGCATAGGCATCCTCCTCAATCTATCAAGGGGGAAAGTATGATGAACCGCATTGTCCTTACCACTGGCGGTACAGGGGGACATGTATTCCCTGCACTGGCAGTTGCCCATGAGATCAAAACCCGTTTCCCCGGCTGCGAGATTCTTTTTCTCGGCGGTAAAGGTCCGGAACGGGATATGGTCAGTCGGGCGGAGATATCCTTTAAGGGACTCCCGGCAAAGGGCATCGTAGGCGGCGGCATCAAAAAAGTTTTCAGTTCACTGTGGATTCTGAATGCACTTGTCATGGCCCTGAAAGAACTAGTCTCTTTCAAGCCCGATGCTGTGATCGGTTTCGGTGGATACGCCGGATTCTGTCCGGTACTGGCAGCATGGATCATGGGCATTCCCACCGCAATCCACGAACAGAACAGTGTGCCCGGAGTGACCAACCGGATTCTGGGCAAAGTTGTAAAAAAAGTTTTCGCATCTTTTGAAGATAAAAAAGGATTATTCCCCGCGGCTAAAACCACTGTTGTGGGCAATCCGGTCCGCAAGGAAATAATCGACTCCGGCAGGAGCACAGTTGGTAAATCGGTACTGGTATTCGGTGGAAGTCAGGGCGCTGCGGCCATCAATGACGCAGTCATAAGCGGACTTCCCAAACTGAAAGAAGCAGGCATCACCCTGCGCCACCAGACTGGAAATGACGACTATGAAAAAGTTCGCAGGGCATACGAATTAAACGGACTTAACAGCGAAGCGGTCTCCCCCTTCATCCACGACATGGGCAAAGCATATGCCGAAGCTTCCCTTGTAGTGTGCAGATCCGGGGCATCAACTGTCTTTGAAATTGCGGCAGCGGGAAAGCCGGCGATATTTATCCCCTTTCCGTATGCCACACATGACCATCAGACCGGGAACGCGCTTTCCCTTGCTGATTTAGGAGCGGCAATAGTCATCCCGCAATCGGAACTTGGTAATTCCGAACAGGGAGGGCAAAGGCTGGCTGATGAAATTATAAAGCTGATTACGGATCAGGACCGGCTGAAAGCCATGGGAAGCAGAGGACTTTCATTTGCCCGGACTGATGCGGCCTCCGCCATAGCGGAAGGACTTGGAGATATTATTAGAATGAAGAAAATGAGAGGTGCAGCATGATCGCAGCGGAAGGACCTAACGTACCTTTGGTAACGGAGACCACAAGCCCAATCATGCGCAGCAGGGTTGGCAACATTCACATGATCGGTATCGGCGGCTCAGGCATGAGCGGCATAGCCGAGGTGTTGATCAATCTGGGATTTACCGTAACCGGCTCCGATCTTGCCGCTGGAGCTCCGGTCAAGCGTCTGCTCAAAATGGGTGCGCAGGTTTTCATCGGACACGGAGCTGAAAACGTCAAAGAAGCTGACGTGGTGGTTAAATCTACGGCCATATCCGAAGAAAATCCTGAAGTGGTCAAAGCACGTGAACTCGGAATCCCCATCATTCCCAGAGCGGAAATGCTGGCCGAACTGATGCGCCTGCGTACCGGAATAGCAGTAGCCGGAACCCACGGTAAAACGACTACCACCTCTTTGCTGGCAACAATTTTCACGGAAGCGGAGCTGGACCCCACCGTCATCATCGGCGGCAGGCTGAACACCTTCGGAAGTAACGCCCGCTTAGGTGACGGGCAATTTCTAATTGCCGAAGCTGATGAATCAGACGGATCTTTCCTCTGCCTCGCGCCGATCATCACAGTGGTTACAAATATTGATAAAGACCACCTTGATTTCTACGGCAATCAGGAAGCGATTGATGAATCCTTCCGCAAATTCATGAATTCAATTCCTTTCTACGGAATGAACGTGGTCTGCGGAGATGATTCCGGGGTGCAGAGACTGCTGCCCTCAATCAAACGTCCCTGTATGACTTACGGTTTGAACAAGGAGAACAGATTACGCGCGGAAATCCTTTCCTGCGAAGTGCGCTCCCTCTTCAAGGTATTTCTGGACGAGAAGTTGCTGGGTGAAGTTTCACTGGCCCAGCCGGGTAAGCACAACGTGCTCAATGCCCTCGGCGCAATCGGGGTATCCCTTGAAGCCGGGCTTGAACCCGAAGTTATCCTTTCAGGACTATCCAACTTCATGGGAGTCGGTCGCAGGTTTGAGAAAAAAGGGGAAAGCAAAGGAATTCTCGTGATCGACGATTACGGGCACCACCCTGCGGAAATTCAGGCAACCCTTGAGACCGCTAAATCATGCTTTCCGCAGCGTAGGCTGGTGGTGGCTTTCCAGCCCCACAGATTCACCCGCACTCAGGCATTGTTCGGTGAATTCTGCAAAACATTTGAAAAAGCCGATGAGCTGCTGCTGACCGAAATTTACCCCGCTTCGGAAGATCCCATTCCGGGCGTAAACGGAATGTCACTGGCACAGGGTATCAGGCAGGTGAGCGACACCAAAGTCCGCTTTTACCCGGATTTTGAGATGATGCAGAATGAACTGCCCAACATCCTGAAACCCGGAGATATGTTTATCACTCAAGGGGCAGGATCAATCTATACCGTGGGTGAAAAGTTTTTAAAGTATCTCGAAGAGGACGGCGAAAAAGTCCTGAAACCTGAAGAAATGACCGCATTGTAACGGATAATATTGATGACACTGGAACTGCTTCATAAACCGAGCATGGCTCAGCTCACCTCACTAGGCATTGGCGGAAACGCACGTGTTCTGGCCAAGGTGCGCGACGAAGCCGGGCTGGACGAGCTATCCCGCTTTGTTGAGCGCGAGGGCAGCGGCCTTATTGCCATCGGTGAAGGCAGCAACCTGCTGGCCGGGGATGGAGAATTGAATCTCGCCCTCGTACAGATCGCCTGCCGGAGCAAAGCCGAAGCACTGATATCCGGCACCAGAGTGCTGGCTCCCGCTGATATGCGCTTGCCGGGACTCCTTGCAACGCTCATCAAAAACGGTCTTTCCGGCATGGAAGGACTGGCCGGGATTCCCGGTTCCGTCGGTGGTTCCGTCGCCATGAACGCAGGTTCTTACGGCACCGACATGCAGTCCTCCGTAAAAAGGGTCCGGCTGTGGACTCCTTCAAAAGGGCTTTTCTGGAAAGACACCGCAGATCTGGAATGGGGATACCGTCACTTTTCCATTGGTCAGAATAACGGCAGTGAAGATGATTTTTTTCTGGTCTGGGAAGTTGAGTTTGAACTTACCCGCTCCACCGAAGAAGAGGTGCGAGGCAGGATCAAAAACAACTTTGAAAAGAAAAAGTCCACCCAGCCGGTCACAGCAAAGACCGCCGGGTGTGTTTTCAAAAATCCTGAAGGCTATAGCGCGGGCAGACTGCTCGACGAAGCCGGATTTAAAGGTAAAAAGATCGGCGGTATGGGCTTTTCCGAGATGCATGCCAATTTCCTTGAGAATAAAGGAAACGGCACAGCAGCGCAGGCACTGGAACTTATGGATCAGGCAAGCGAAGCCGTGGCTGAAAAATTCGGCGTCACCTTAAAGCCGGAGGTAATAATACTGTCATGAGCGTAGCAGGAGTAAATAAAAGCAGGCTTAACCTGACAAAGTCAGGAAAAAAACGCAGCAGCAAAAACAAAGTTAAAAGGCGCAAGTTGAACTCGCAGCCTATCGGAAATATTTTTTCCGTCCTGCTGCGTAAATTCTGTATCTCAGGAGCCTGCCTGCTTGTACTGGCAATGATCGGAGTAGGTTGTCTTGCCGGGTACCGCTGGGTTACCACCCTGCCTTATTTTGCCCTGCAAGACATCAAGGTAACCGGCAATCATCGCTTGAGTTACGGAGAGATCCTGTCCATCGCAGATCTGAGCCTTAACAAAAACAGCCTCGCGGTGAACATCGGAGACGTGGAAAGCAGGCTGAGTAACAATCTGTGGATAAAATCCGCGGCTATCAGAAGACAATTGCCGGGTAAAATGCAGATTCACGTGCGAGAGAAAAAGCCTCGCTTCATAGTCCGCAACAATGACGCTCTTTATTACTGCGACAGCAAAGGTGAGCTGATTGCCCCGGTAGCTCCGGGCAAATTCAGTTCCCTGCCCTTTCTGAATATTGAATCAGAAGCCATGAACAAGGCAACCATCCTGCCGGAATTCATGAACAAACTCAGCAGACGGGAGCTGCCCTTCGATTCGGGCCAGATAGCATGGATCGACATCAAAGGCGGCAACAGGATGGAAATTTTTATGGACAGACTCAGCCTTACGGTGCTGCTGGGACTGGACAACTGGCAAGAACAGCTTTCACACCTGAACACAGTTTGGAAAGACCTCAAGAACAGGGGAGAGTTCAGGGATGTGGCAGTCATTTCAACCGGAAAGAACAGGGTTTGGGTTGAAAAACGCAATTCCGGGAAATGATTGCCTCAATTGGCAATACCCCGAATTTACAAGGATGATGAGGAGAAAGAATTATGTCCAAGTCTGATCTGATCGTCGGCCTCGATGTAGGCACTACCAAGATCTGCGCGGTCGTGGGGGAACCCACCGCGGACGGAGTCGATATCGTAGGTATCGGCACTGCCCCGTCCACAGGATTGCGCAAAGGAGTGGTGGTAAACATCGAGCAGACAGTACAGTCCATCAAGAAAGCTCTTGAAGAGGCTGAACTCATGGCCGGCTGCGAAATACGCTCCGTTTATGCGGGCATCGCAGGCAGTCATATCAAAGGTTTCAACAGCCACGGAGTTATCGCTGTAAAAGGCGGTGAAGTAACTCAAAAGGATGTTGACCGGGTTATCGATGCGGCGAAAGCTGTCGCCATTCCGCTGGACAGGGAAGTTATCCACACCCTGCCGCAGGAATACATCGTTGACGATCAGCGCGGTATCGCCGATCCGCTGGGCATGGCCGGTGTGCGTCTTGAAGTAAAAGTCCACATCGTTACCGGAGCAGTCACCTCCGCCCAGAACATCATCCGTTCCTGTCACCGTTCAGGACTTGATGTTTCCGACATTGTTCTTGAATCACTCGCCTCCAGTAAGGCAGTGCTTTCTGAAGAAGAACGTGAAATCGGCGTCGCCATTGTCGACATCGGAGGCGGAACAACGGATCTGGCTATTTTCGCCAACGATTCCATAAAGCATACTTCCGTTATCGCTCTTGGCGGTAACAACCTTACTAATGACATCGCCTTCGGTCTGCGCACTCCTATGGGGTCAGCTGAGCAGATCAAGGTCAAATACGGAACCGCGCTTACCGATCTGGTTACAACCGATGAAACCATCGATGTTCCCTCGGTCGGAGGACGCGACCACCGCAAAATGTCTAAACGGGTTCTGGCAGAAATTTGTGAACCGCGCTGCGAAGAAATCCTCTCCCTGGTTGATCAGGAACTGGTCCGCAGCGGATACAAGAATATGATTGCCGCAGGCGTTGTCCTCACAGGAGGAACCTCTCTCGTGGACGGCATGCAGGAACTTGCGGAGCAGATTTTCGATCTGCCGGTTCGCATCGGCTATCCCGCCGGAATAGGCGGACTCAAAGATGTTGTGAACAGTCCCAAATTCGCCACAGCGGTGGGACTGCTTATGTACGGCGCGGAAAAAGAAGGCAGCTCCGAGCAGGTCTTCAGAATCCGTGATGAAAATGTTTTCAACCGCATTCTGGGCAGGATGCGTAAATGGTTTACTGATATTGCATAATTGATTGATGCGCTCTGCGCCTTGATTAATTTGATTTCGCCTCCGGCGGTTTAACCCCTTTGAAAGGGTTTAAGAATCCCAAACTTTTTCAGTAGGATTCCTCCGCTGGGAATTGAAGGACAGGAAGAATTATAAATCAGTAAACTTGGGCATGAAGGTATTTCCGGCTCCGATCACCGGAAAAAATCTAAGCAAAAGTTTAACAGGGGAAATGAAAATGATGATGGATTACATGGAAATTGAAAATGACGGTCAGGCCCGCATCAAGGTTATCGGTTGTGGTGGCGGTGGCGGTAACGCTATCAACAACATGATCCAATCCGCACTCTCCGGTGTTCGCTTTATCGTAGCCAACACTGATGCACAGGACATCAACAAATCTCTTGCTGAATACAAAATTCAGCTCGGCGACAAACTGACTAAAGGTCTCGGCGCAGGCGCAAATCCAGAGGTGGGTAAAAGCGCTGCCCTCGAATCCGTAGACCAGATCCGCGAACTGGTCAGTGACTGCGATATGGTTTTCGTTACCGCCGGTATGGGCGGCGGAACCGGAACAGGCGCTGCTCCCGTTATCGCTGAAGTTGCCAAGGAAGCAGGAGCCCTCACTGTCGCTGTTGTAACCAAACCTTTCTATTTTGAAGGCAAACGCAGACTGCTGCAGGCAGAAAAAGGTATTGAGGAACTCAAACAGGTGGTTGACTCCATCATCACCATTCCCAATGACCGTCTGCTCCAGCTTGCCGCCAAAAAAGCAGCATTCTCCGAAATGCTCAAAAAAGCTGACGAAGTCCTCTACTACGGCGTTAAAGGTATTGCCGATCTGATCACCGTTCACGGCCTGATCAACCTTGACTTCGCTGACGTACAGGCTGTTATGTCCAGCTCCGGTCTGGCCCTTATGGGTACCGGTATCGCACGGGGTGAAAACAGAGCCCGTGAAGCTGCCATGAAGGCAATCACCAGCCCGCTGCTTGAAGATGTTTCCATTGAAGGCGCGAAAGGCGTACTCATCAACATCACCTGCTCCCCTGACATGACCATTGATGAAGTCAGTGAAGCAGCCAACATCATCTATGAAGAAGCACACGAAGAAGCACAGATTTTCTTCGGTACTGTCTTCGATGCTGAAGTGGGCGATGAAATGCGCATCACCGTTATTGCTACCGGAATCGACACTGCTGTCGAACAGACTGTGACTCCCCCCGTTGAACAGCAGTCTTTCGGTCAGCCCCAGCGCCCCAACCTGACTCCCAGAGGCATGACTCCAAAAAAAGAAGCCACTACCAACGTACGTCAGATGGGTAGCGCCCACGCAGAAGAAGACCGCTCCATCCCAGCTTACCTGCGCCACACCACAAGCAAGCCCGTTGAAGCGGCTGGTAACTCAGAGCCTGTTCAGCTTAAGCCAAAACAGGCCGCGAACTCCGGTGGAGAGGAATTCATCTTCCATGATGACGATGATTTTGAAGTTCCGACATTCATCCGCAAACAGGCTGATTAAATACAGCCGGCGATGATCATAAATCGGAAACAGGCCGGACTTAATTGTCCGCACCGCAAATAGCCTATGTCCGCAACTGAAGAATTCTTCTATTACGGAAAGGAAGAACCCTCGCCCGATGAAACTGGAGGCCGTCTGCCCACGGCCCTTGTTTTCCTCGGACGGAAGGGGTCTGCACTCTCAACCTTAGGTTGGCAGGCAGTCTATCGCTTGCTCGCTCCGGACGCGGAGCTCGCAGTGGAAAGATTCTTCCTTGGTGACCCGGGGCAGCCGTCTGTTTCCATGGACAGTAAAAAAGAACTGTCCGAGTTTCCCCTGATCGGTTTCAGTATCAACTTTGAGGAGGAATACCTCCACTTGGTCAGGATGCTGAAAGATTCGGGCGTTCCGCCACTGGCGACGGAACGCCCGGACTTCCCGCTGGTCATGGGAGGAGGTCCGGTGGCCTTCCTCAATCCCGCACCAATCGCGCCCTTCTTTGATATGTTCTGGGTGGGTGAAGCCGAAGCCGGATTGAAAAATCTATGCCTCGAGCTGAAGCACCATATTTACAACGGGGGAAGCAAAAAAGAATTTCTGGACCTGATCAAAGATCGTGACGGGGTATACGTCCCCGGAATGACCAAAGGTCCCGTCCGCAGAGCCGTGCTGCCTCCCGGACCTATAAATGAAGGACATGGAGTACCGCTCTTAAATCAACCGGCCTACTCCTGTTTCATCAGTCCGGAAGCTGTTTTCAAAGATATGTTTCTTGTGGAAGTCAACCGCGGCTGCCCATACGGATGCCGATTCTGCGCCGCAGGTTATATTTATCGACCGCCCCGACACGCCTCCATAGACCAGCTCAAAAAAATAGTGGAACTCGCTGATCCGCCCAAGGTGGGACTGGTGGGAACCGCCCTAACTGACTGGCCCGATCTCATTCCGTACATTGAATGGCTGAAAAAACGTAAAACTAAATTTTCCCTTTCATCAGTTCGCGCCGACGGGCTGACTGAAGAGCTGCTCGATATCCTGCGCGCTTCCGGCGTACGGACCGTTACCCTTGCCCTTGAAGGAGCCAGTAAACGTCTGCGTGCTGCTGCCAGCAAGAACTTAGACGAAGATGACTTTCTGCGCGCGGTTGAATTATGTGCCGCCAAAGGAGTCAATCATCTTCGGGTGTATGTCATTGTAGGCTGGCCGGGTGAAACAGACGAAGATTACGAAGAACTGGCTATCATGCTTGAAAAGATGGATCAGGCCCGCAAACGCGGACAGGGTAAAAAGAAAAAACAGTTCATGCGCATCACCTTCGGAGCCAGCTGTCTTGTGCCCAAACCATGGACTCCGTTGCAGTGGGCACCCATGCCGACTGAAAAAGAACTCAAGGATGTGCTCTCCAAGGTTAAAGGGCTGACCAAAAAATATAAAGGTATGGCTTTTTCCGGGGATTCACCTTTTCAGGCCCGCTTGCAGGGTATCCTTTCTCGCGGTGATGAATCACTTGCGGAATTCATCAGCTATGCCGCAGAACACGGCGGTTGGAAAAAAGCGACCAAATTTTACAAGGGTAATCCGCAAAGATTCATCGATGACAAACTCGATAAAGACTCCACTCTGCCTTGGGACTTTATAGATACCGGTGTAAAAAAATCCTACCTTTGGCGTGAGTGGCAGCGCTTCCAAAAAGCCGAAACTACTCCCGTATGCCCTCCTTCCGGCTGCGCTGAATGCAAATCGTGCGGCATGTATCAGTGGCTGAACGAATAATTCTGTCCACGCTTCAATCTTCCGGATACATTAAATTTATTTTGTGCAATCTATTATTTTCCTGCACAAGATGTGCAATTGTTAACCTAAACGTGCACCATCCCACACATATACTTTAAAGCAAACACAACCTTAAATACAATTAATTAAGCCACTTAATACGCATGGCACATCCTATGCTTATTAAAGATTACGAGACAGCCTTTTCCTGCGAAGGAGATCACTTAAAAAATGAAATCGTGTTCACATCATAGCCGTTATGGTTATGAGCATAGCAGGAAGTTAAAGACGTCTTTAATACCCATCAGGATGAATCCCAAAATTTCATCACCCTATACGTTTAATGCAGTACACTCCTTCCCCACTAAAAAGGAGGCCCTCTCACCGGGCCTCCTTTTTATTTACAAGCTGGGTTCAAACTCTTTACAGACGCAAAATCCTGCATGTGAGCATGCACCCATTTGTGCAGCAAGTTGCACAAATCCTTTGCACTAAAATTTAGGAGCCACTCAACACAGACATAAGCTACTGTTTTGTTTATACATAAGAATTTGGCACAGCACGTGCTATATTAAAAACTGAGAGGGCAACAACTTTTAACAGAATCAGGAGATCATATGAAAAGAAAAACTCTGGTCCCGCTGATCGTTGTGATGGTTCTGGCTGTTGCATCAGTCGCCATGGCACGCAACGGTTACCGGAACGCTGGTTACCATAACGGTAACTGGGCTGCATATGAGCAGCTGACACCTGAAAAACAGAATCAGGTGCAAAAAATCATCCAGAAATATGAATCCACATTTCAAAATCTTAAGAGTGAGCAGTGGGCGAAACACACTGAACTCAAAGCTCTGGTGGATTCCGGTAACGCCGATAAAGAGACCATCCACAATCTGGTAAAGGAACTCTCCCAAGTACGGGATAAGCTTTACACAGAACATAAAAAGATGGCGGATGAAATTGAGAAGGAAACCGGCCTGACATTCCCTCCCATGGGGCAGGGAATGGGTAACGGCGGCAGGGGCTGCGGCAACGCCCAGAGGGGCGACTGTCCCTCAAGCGGTGGATGTCCGGGCCAACGTTTCTGAACCTTATAAATAACGTTCATCTACACTTAATTACAGGAAAACGGGAAAAAAGGAGGACCACGTGGTCCTCCTTTTTCATTAAATTTCTTTCAATAGCGCCCATCATTAAGTTATTAATGTAAAAAACCAAAAAATGGAGCGCACCATGACCAGAAAAATCATTTCGCTGACCAGCTTTTTTTTATTTATCGTTCTGATTATTTCCAGCATTGTTTTATACGTCGTACCACAGGGGCGAGTGGCCTACTGGGCGGACTGGTCCCTGCTTGGTTTGAGCAAGGAACAATGGGGCGACATACATATCTGCACCGGAATCATGTTCCTCGCAGTCTCCCTGCTCCACATCTGGCTGAACTGGAAACCAATCCTCGCCTATCTTAAGAAAAAAGCAGGAAAACCCAACTTTACCTCGCCCGCGTTTTTCATCAGTATAACCCTAACCCTTTTCGTAGTCTTTGGCTCCTTGCTCAACCTGCCACCAATGAAGCAGATACTTGAATTAAGCCAAGACATTAAAGCCTCGGGCGAAGCAAAATACGGTATCCCGCCATATGGACACGCAGAGCTCAGCCCCTTGGAAATCTTCTGCAAACGTATGGGCCTTGATGCAGACAAGGCAGCCGAGTCTTTGAAAAAGGCAGGAATTGAGATTGAGTCCACTAAAGAAACCATCAAATCAATTGCCGCCAGAGCCGAAATTACCCCTAAAGAACTCTATGAAAAAATCCTCAAGGATCAGCCACGGGAAAAATCAGACATCTCAAATATGGATCACAAAAATACCCAAGAGCAACAGTCCTATACTCCGGGAGCCGGAATAGGACGCATGAGCCTTGAAAATTATTGCGCTAAATTCAATCTGGACCTGAACACAGCCATCGACATTTTGCGTGAACAGGGCGTAGTTGTTGACAAAGAGACATCCATAAAGGAAATTGCAGGGGCACTGGGCCTGAGCTCACCACACGCGATCAGTACTCTGCTTAATCCCTAACAAAAAAAGTATTTAATGGAACTAAGCCTAAAAAAATCACATAAACTGCCCCTTGCGCTCGCACTGCTGGCCCTGATTCTTCTCGGGGCAGGCAGTCTGTATCTTACGTGGCACAATCTGCGCCAGATGCACCAGACCGTGTTCGAGCACATGCTCCTTTCAGCCCGTTCAATTGCACGCGGACTCGATATCCAACTTGTTGAAGGAGCACGCCGCATGAGGCATCCGGGCCAGCACAATATGCGCCTGCCTGAAGAACTGCTTCCGGACGCACGGGAACTTTTCCGGGAAATGGTTGCCCAGGGAGATCTGCTTTACATCGCTCTTTACGGACCCGACCGCAAACCTATGCTGATAGTGGAGCAGGGAGAAGGCAACAGGCAGGTATATACCCCTCCGCCGGGCCTGTTTAACATGATTACCGCGATGCGCGAATCCAGCACTCCGGTTTTGATCCATGGTAAAGCTGCCCTGCTTTACGGCGCGGTAGGACAGCCTCTTTTGCAAAGATTATACGGGCACGAGAAAACCCGGAGCGGACTCATGCCACCTCAGGACAAAGAAACTTACCTTCTGCTTGGTCTCAGCGCGGAAAAGCATCTACGACAGTTCAATCAATACCGCAGAGCCGCCTTACTCCAGACCGGATATATCTTTCTGGCCGGATTTGTCCTCTGGCTGCTTGCCGTGGCCTACTTTCAACGCAGGGAACAGGGTAACAAACTGACCCGGCTTGAACGCTTTCAGGCAAACCTGCTGGACAATATGCCCGACGGACTGCTGACCCTTTCTCCACAGGAAAACATCATCGCGGCTAATGGATCTGCCCATGCATTGCTGCAAAGCGCGGCCGAAGCATCTCTGGTCGGCAAGAACTGGAATGATTTTTCCTACGAATCACTTCAGGATTTCAGGCGGGATAATGTTGTTTGGGAACATGTCCGGTTAGGCGGAAAAAATCTGGAACTTATTTTCCTGCCCTACTTTGAAAGTCAGGACGAAAAAAGAACCATGATCATCATCCGCGACCGCACCGATATTGCCGATCTGGAAGAGGATCTTTACGAAGCGCGCCGACTTGCCTCCATCGGTTCTCTGGCTGCCGGAGTGGCTCATGAAATCCGTAATCCTTTGAGTTCACTGCGCGGTTTTGCCCAACTGTTTGCAGATAAATTTAAAGACGAACAGCCCTACGCAACATATGCCACAACCATGCTGACCGAAGCTGACCGCCTGAACCGGGTGGTCACAGACCTGCTGTACCTCTCAAAACCGCATGTGATGAATCCTGAGCGCATGAATCTGCAGGAACTCTGCGATTCCATGCAGACCCTTATGGGCTTCGACCTCGAGCACAAAGGTACACAGTTGCAGACAACGGTGAATCACACTGAAGTATACGCAGACCCGGATGGTATCCGGCAGGTCCTGCTCAATCTGTTGGTCAACAGTCTGGACGCTGTACCCGATGAATACGGCAAAATTTCAATCACAGCCGAGGGCACGGGACACGGAGTATGGATCAGCGTTTGTGACAACGGTCCGGGCATGCCCGAAGATATTCGCAAGCATGCCCTCGAACCGTTCTTTACCGACAAACCCAAAGGAACAGGACTCGGTCTTGCCATAGTCAATACAATCATGCGCGGACATAAAGGACGTGTTACTATTTCCGCACCGGACCGCATTGAAGCGGGTGATGACCCGAAAACCGGTGCGTTAGGCGGAACATGCGTCAAACTGTTCTTTCCCGACCAGCGTGATGAAGGAACCGAATAATGGATGCTAATGAAAAAAATGTACTCATAGTTGATGACGAACCGTCACTGCGCATGCTCATTCGGGCTGTGCTGGAAAGTGACGGATGGACTGTGCATGAAGCCCAGTCAGGGGAGCAGGCCCTTGAGATCCTGCCCGGACTTACCCTGAACGCAGCCCTGATAGATATGCGCATGGACGGCATGGACGGCATGTCCCTGCTGACAGAACTCAACACCATCATGCCCGGTCTGCCCGTTATCATGCTCACAGCCTTCGGAAACGTGAACTCCGCGGTCATAGCCATGAAGCACGGAGCCTTTGATTACCTGACAAAGCCAGCCGATAATGAGGAGCTGAAAGCAGTTCTGGCCAAGGCACTGAATTACTCCCGTCTGGTGGATGAAAATGAAAAGCTCAAATCCGCAGCCGGAGCAACGGAGCAGATGATCGGCAGCTCACGGGCCATGCTTCAGGTGAAAGAACTTATCGAACAGGCCGGACCTTCCGAGGCGACCATACTGGTGCTCGGCGAATCGGGCACAGGTAAAGAACTGGTTGCCGAAGGACTGCATAGATCCAGTCTGCGTGCAGACAAACCGCTGATTAAGGTAAACTGCGCCGCCCTACCGGCAGACCTGCTGGAAAGTGAACTTTTCGGATACATGAAGGGGGCCTTTACCGGTGCCAACGCCAACAAACCGGGCCGTTTTCAACTTGCTTCCGGCGGCACCCTCTTCCTCGATGAGATCGGGGAGATGGACCCGGTACTGCAGGCTAAAATTCTGCGTGCGCTGCAGGAAAAAATTGTTGAACCGCTTGGCAGCGTCTCTCCGGTGGAAACAGATGTACGTATCATCGCCGCCACCAACCGGGACCTTAAAGATGAAGTGGAAAAAGGGAATTTTCGCGAGGACCTATATTACCGTTTAAGTGTGCTGGAAATCCGCATACCCCCCTTACGCGAACGCGTGGATGATCTTCCCGCTCTGGTGGCTCACCTGCTGGAAAAACTGGGCCGCAAAAATAATAAAAAGGTACGCTCGGTCAGCCCGTCTTTCCTCGACGTTCTGGGCCGTTACAATTGGCCCGGCAACGTGCGTGAACTTGAAAATGTGCTGGAACGGGCCATCATCCTGAGCCGCAGCGAAGTGCTGGGACCGGAACTACTCCCGCAGCAGGTGCAGAATACCGATCCCCGGCAGACACCCCCCAAACAGTCTGCCACATCCCAAGATCCGGACAATGGTGCAACGACTCCTAAATCAGTCACACCTACACTTGATGACGCCGAACGTCAGGCGCTGATATCCGCCCTCGAAGCCAATCAGCATCACCGTGAACGGACCGCCGAAGCATTGGGAATCAGCCGCAGGACCTTGCAATACAAATTAAAGAAATACGGACTTACCCGCCGCTGAAAATCTTTCCCTCAAAGAAATGATCAAGCCCGAAAATTTTATTTTCGGGCTTTTTTTATAAACGATTTAATTAAAAACAGTTAACGCCGTTACAACCTGCCCTAGCCATACAATCTACAAACACGAATCGCCTTGTCTTGATCACTGCTGAAATGGCAAAAAAATCGACTCTTCTCATAAAAAATTGATCTAATTTGACATAGAGGCATATTTTATCTAACCTTTGACTCTGGACTTTGCGTGTCTATAATTAAAACCAGACACAAATCAGCGAACTTTAACCTGAGTTCATCAATCGTCAGAAGGCAGTTTTTGCTTTATGATAAGTGGCTACTTACAAACTGCACTTTTCCAAAGTAAAAACACAGTTTCAAACTTATAACATTAAACACAACTGCAACAAACGAATACTGCATAGAAAAATGCAAGCCACACAACATTACTACATTAAAATATCCAGAACCCCAGTTCAGGAAATCAATCCCAATTCTGCCCCGGAAAAAATTCCCGTTTTCTTCGCCTTTTCACACAAACGCAACCACTGCAATTAAATCATACCGCCTTTCGTTACACGCATTGGCGGAGCTTAGTTTTTATAAACGGAGAAATCATGGAAAAGATACGAGTTGAAAATCTCTACAAAATTTTCGGTTCCACCCCAAAAAAGATTATTCCTATGCTCAAAAATGGCGCAAGCAAGGAAGAGATCATGGAGAAACACAAACACGGGGTTGGCGTAAATAATGCGAGTTTTTCTGTCGACGAAGGAGAAATCGTCGTTGTTATGGGCCTGTCCGGTAGCGGAAAGTCCACATTGGTGCGCTGCATCAACAGATTAATTGAGCCCACCGGCGGTAAAATCTTCATTGACGGGGAAGACATAACAGGCCTGAAAAAGGAAGAACTGCGTCAGGTTCGCCTCAAAAAGCTGGGCATGGTATTTCAAAACTTCGCTCTTTACCCCCACCGCACCGTACTCAAAAACACTGAGTATGGACTTGAAATCGGAAAGGTGGACCCTGAAGTAAGAAAACAAAAGGCCATGGAAGCCCTCGAACTGGTCGGTCTTTCCGGCTGGGAAGACTCCTACCCCGATCAGCTCTCCGGCGGTATGCAGCAGCGTGTGGGCCTTGCCCGCGCACTGGCTCTTGATCCGGACATACTGCTCATGGATGAAGCGTTCAGCGCCCTTGACCCGCTCATCCGCCGCGACATGCAGGACGAATTGATCAACCTGCAGGAACGCATGCACAAGACAATCGTCTTCATCAGTCACGACCTTGACGAAGCACTCAAGCTGGGTGACCGCATCGTGCTCATGAAAGACGGTGAAATCGTACAGATCGGTACTCCGGAAGAAATTCTTACCGAGCCCGCGAACGAATACGTACGCCGCTTTGTTGAGGATGTGGACATAACCAAAGTCCTCACCGCTGAATCGGTAATGAAAAAAATCGATGCTGTGGCCTACATCAAAACCGACGGTCCCAGAGCTTCCCTGCGCAAAATGCGTAAAAACAGCATATCCAATCTTTTCGTTCTTGACGAAAAGCACAAGTTGATCGGCATGCTCAATGCCGGGGACTGCGCCAAATTAGTTGAAGAAGGCGGAAAAGACATCAGAACCATTATGCACACAGATCTTGAAGCCGTTGACCTTGAGTGTCCGGCTCAGGAATTATTCAACATCATGCATGACCGAGTACTGCCCCTCCCGGTCATTAATGATGAGAACAGATTAAAAGGTGTTATCGTACGAGGAACACTTATCGGGGCACTGGCCGAAAGAGGAGGCAATTAGTATGATTATTCCACGCATTCCCGTAGGGGACGTAATCGAATCATCCATTGATTTTCTGGTGGAACATTTTTCATTTGCCACCAAAGCTTTCTCTGCCGTTTTAGAAACGGGGCTTGATGTTGTTGAAAGTGTAATGAAAGCCTGCCCGCCGTGGGCGTTCATTATCATTGTGGGCCTGGTTACATGGAAACTGGCCAAGAGCAAACGTACAACTATCTTTGCTATGGCCGGACTGCTGCTCATCTGGAACATGGGCTTGTGGAATGCCACCATCAGCACAATTGCACTGGTCATCGTCGCTACGATGCTGGCCCTGATGATCGGTATACCCATTGGTATTCTGGCTGCAATGAACAAGCACATAAACAAGGTGGTCATGCCGGTACTGGATGTCATGCAGACCATGCCCGCATTTGTATACCTCATCCCCGCCATTCCTTTCTTCGGACTGGGTAAGGTTGCAGCTATCTTTTCAACAATCATCTTTGCCATGCCTCCATCCATCAGGCTGACCTGCCTTGGTATTAAGCAGGTCCCGGAAGATCTGGTGGAATGCGCCGAGGCATTCGGTTCAAACCGCTGGCAGAGACTCTTTAAGCTTGAACTTCCCATAGCAACCCCAACCATCATGGCCGGGGTAAACCAGACAGTTATGCTGGCCCTCTCCATGGTTGTTATCGCGGCCATGATCGGCGCGAAAGGACTTGGTGGTGAAGTATGGAAAGCCATCCAGAGACTACAGATGGGTAAGGGATTTGAAGCAGGTATCGGTATCGTAATCGTGGCTATGATCATGGACCAGGTGCTCCAGAAAATGGGCACTGGTAAAAATAGCAAATAAAAGAATTACTGAAGTATATATACAGGAGATAATTATGAAAAAGATCCTAGCCTTAACGTTAGCAGCGTTACTTCTTGCTTCTTTCAGCACATCCGCTTTCGCAGGCGGCAAAAAAGTAAAACTGGCATATGTTGAGTGGGACTGCGCAACTGCGACCACCAACGTCATCAAAGCCGTTCTTGAAGAACGTCTGGGAGTGAAATGCGAGATCATTCCAGTTGCTGCTGCTGTTATGTGGCAGGGCGTAGCCTCGGGTGATGTTGACGGCATGGCCGCAGCATGGCTGCCTGTAACTCACGCCAACTATCTCAAACGGTTGAAAAATGACATTGTGAATCTCGGTCCCAATGTAACCGGAGCCAGACTGGGTTGGGCTGTTCCTTCCTATGTTACCGTAGATTCCATGGCCGACCTCAATAAATACGCAGATAAATTCAATGATAGAATCATCGGCATAGATCCCGGCGCAGGCATAATGATCCGCTCTGAAGACGCTATCGATGAATACGGCCTTGACAAGATGGAACTCATGGAAGGCTCCGGGGCAACTATGACCGCAGCTCTTTCCAGCGCCATCAAGGACAAAAAATGGGTTGTTGTGACAGCGTGGTCTCCTCATTGGATGTTCGGCCGCTGGGACCTCAAATACCTCAAAGATCCCAAGAAGGTGCTCGGCGAAGCGGAAACCATCAATACGATCGTCCGCAAAGGCCTCGATAAAGACATGCCCAAAGTATACGCCTTCCTCGACAAGTTTGCATGGAAAGACGCAAACCAGTTACAGATGGTTATGGCATGGAATCAGAAAAAGGGTGCCGATCCTTATGAAAACGCCAAGCGTTTTATAAAGGAAAATAAAGCTCAGGTTGATTCCTGGCTCAAATAGTAACTTACAGTCCCTTGCCGTTTTTGGTGGGGGACTTTTTTTTATCACAACCCAAGGAGTATAGAATGAAAAAGATCACTTTAATTCTAATTACGTTTCTTCTTGCATGCAGTTTCGCTTTCGGAGCATATGCAGATGATTCAAAAAAAGTAACACTTGCTTATGTTGAGTGGGATTGCGCGACAGCTTCCACCAACCTTGCCAAAGCTGTTATCGAAGAACGCCTGGGCTATGAATGCGAAATCCTTCCTGTCAGCGCAGCGGCAATGTGGCAGGCTGTAGGCACCGGCGATGTTGACGGTTTGGTCACCGCATGGTTGCCCGTTACTCACAAAGAATACCTGGAGAGAGTAAAAGACAAGGTTGAAGACCTCGGTGCTCTTGTCGGCGGAGCCAAGTTGGGATGGGTTGTTCCTTCATACGTAACAATCGACTCCATTGAGCAGCTCAACGCAAACGCAGACAAGTTTGACGGCAAAATCATCGGTATTGACCCCGGTGCTGGCCTGATGTCTCTCTCTGAAGAAGCAGTAAAACAATACAATCTTGATAACATGGAGCTGATGGAAGGATCCGGTGCTACCATGACCGCAGCACTTGCTGACGCTATCAAAAACAAGAAGTGGGTTGTTGTAACCGGCTGGTCTCCTCACTGGATGTTCGGCCGCTGGGACCTCAAATATCTCAAAGACCCCAAAGGCGTTCTTGGCGGAGAAGAAAAGATCCACACAATCGTCCGCAAGGGTCTCAAAAAAGACCAACCCAAGGTATACTCATTCTTGGAAAAATTTGCTTACACTAATCCCAACCAGCTTCAGAAGCTTATGGCTTGGAATCAGGAAAAAGGAGCTGATCCTTATGAAAACGCCAAGCGTTTCATCAAGGAAAACAAAGCTCAGGTCGATTCCTGGCTTAAATAAATTCCGCAGCTGAAAACAGCTAATATAAGCCCTGCAGGAATCTTCTGCAGGGCTTTTATATTTCTGGACACAGAGCTTTCCCTAATACCGCTTTTAATATATTATAAAAACAACAAATTAAGAAAAATCCAAGGCGGTTGACTATGACTGAGAGTACTCCCATCCCTGAAGAATTCATACTCAAGGCAACAGCTTTGATGGAAGACCGTTTCAGCAACACCGACAAAAACCATCCGATAATGAACACGCTTTTCGAGCTGGGAATCAATCACGTTGCCAGAGACCTTATGGAATCTCCGGATCGCTACAGGGAACACCCCGAACTGCCTATGCCCACCAAAAAATTTGATCCGGTAGACCCGATTGCACTGGTGCGGACTGAGGTCAAATTACCTTCCCTGCCACAGGTTTTCATTGAAATGCGCCAAGTCATCAATGACCCCTCAAGTTCGGCATCCGATCTGGCGAAAGTAATTTCACGGGATACGGCTCTTTCGGCTTTTCTTCTACGCATGGTCAACAGTGCATTTTACAGCTTTCCCGCTCAGATCGATACCATCTCACGGGCAGTGGCGGTTATCGGCACCAACCAACTTTCCACCCTCGCCATGGGCACTTCAGTCATGGACATGTTCAAAGGACTGCCGACTGATATCATCGATCTTGAACTGTTCTGGCGGCACAGCTTCGCCTGCGGAATCATAGCCAGCCAGCTTTCCAAAACCTTCAAGCAGGGTACGCCGGAAAAATGTTTCGTGGCCGGACTGCTGCACGATATCGGTCGCCCGATGTTCATGATGGCCCTTCCCGAGCAGGCTGTTGCCGCCGCGTCTATCTCCTGCAACAAGAAGGCCCTCATGTTCAAGGCCGAAAAGGTAGTCGCCGGGTTTGACCATGCTGAACTCGGAGGAATGCTGCTGCGCAAGTGGAACCTGCCCTTCTCGCTGGTAAACGCTGTGCTGTATCATCATACTCCGGCAAAGGCGTCCAAATCCCCGGAAGCTCTTTACGTATATTTCGCAAACATCATTGCCAAAACCATGGGTATAGGTGGAAGCGGAGATTTTTTCATCCGAAACATAAATAATGAAAGATGGGAGAAGCACGGTCTGTCTGCTGATAGATTACGTAAGCTTGACGCCGAACTGATTCCGATTCTGGATGAAGCATTTTCCATTCTGCAAAACATCGCAGCCTAAAACGAGCTGATAAAAAACAAGTACTCACGGGTTTGACAAGGCCGGTTAAAGAAAGTACTTGAGCGGGCATAGCAAACGGAGGATTTACCATGCTTGATAAAGTCGAAGCCGCGCTTAACAAGGTCAGACCTCTTCTTCAGGCTGACGGCGGCAACGTGGAACTCGTTGAGGTTACAGATAAAGGGATCGCCAAAGTGCGCTTGCAGGGTGCCTGCAAAGGATGCCCGATGTCTCAGATCACCTTGAGAAACGCCATTGAGCGTACCCTGCTCAAGGAGATTCCCGAACTCAAAGGCGTAGAGCCTGCCGAATAGAAAAAATCATCCGGTCGGAGCATGCTCCGGCTGGCTGATAAATATTTTGAACACCCCGGGTTCAATATAAGATACCGCCCTTGATGGCGGATTTTTTAGTTTTCAGTTCAGCGCATAGCGCACCACAATATATTTCAGGAGACAACCATCATGGCCAAGACAGTAACCCGTTTCGCTCCCAGTCCGACCGGACACCTGCACATCGGCGGAGCACGTACCGCTCTATTCGCATGGCTTCTCGCCAGACACGACGGCGGAGAATTTGTCCTGCGCATCGAAGACACCGACCGGGAACGGTCCAAGCAGGAATATACCGATGCCATCCTCGATTCCATGAAATGGCTGGGTATGGACTGGAATAACGATCCTGTTTACCAGAGTGACCGCTTCGATCTTTATAACGGATATATCGATCAGCTGCTGGCCGAAGGCAAAGCCTATTGGTGTGAATGCACAGCGGAAGAAGTGGATGCCATGCGCGAAAAAGCCATGAAGGAAAAACGTAAGCCCAAATACGACGGTTCCTGCCGCGAAAAGGGACTCGGACCCGGCGAAAACAGGGTTGTCCGCTTCAAGGCCCCCCTTGATGGACGCACCTCCTTCACCGATATTATCAAAGGCCCCATCAGCGTGGAAAATGCTGAAATGGATGATATGATCCTGCGTCGCAGCGACGGTTCCCCCACCTACAACCTCGCAGTTGTGGTGGATGACCACACAATGGGTGTTACCACCGTCCTGAGGGGAGATGACCACGTAAACAACACACCGCGTCAGATTCTTCTGTACCAAGCCTTAGGCTGGGATATACCTAAATTCGGCCATGTTCCCATGATCCTCGGTGCTGACAAGAAAAAACTTTCCAAACGTCATGGCGCGCTTTCCGTAATGGAATATGAAAAAATGGGTTACCTCCCCGAAGCTGTGGTCAACTATCTCGTTCGCCTCGGCTGGTCCCACGGTGATCAGGAAATTTTCTCCCGTGAAGAGCTGATCGAACTTTTCGATACCGATAATCTCGGAAATTCACCTTCCGTATTTGATACAAAAAAACTGGACTGGGTGAACAGCGAGTACATCAAGGCCAAAGCTCCGGCCGATCTCGTTCCCGGCATGCGCGCCTTTCTGCCCGCAGAAATTGAGGCTGAAGACGCATACCTTGAAAAAATCATCCCCCTGCTGCAGCCCCGCTCCACCAATTACAAAGAAATGGCCGCCATGTGCGATTTCTTCCTCGTGGACAGTGCAGCACTGGAATATGACGAAAAGGCCGTGACAAAGGTGCTTACGCCCGAAGCAGTGGATATCCTCAAAGAGTTGACCGCACGCATCAGCGCCGACGACGAATTCAGCCATGATTCCCTTGAAGCTGTATGCAAAGGCTATCTTGAAGAGAAGGAGCTTAAATTCAAAGCCATCGGTCAGCCAGTACGTCTCGCCCTTTGCGGCCGTACACAGTCCCCCGGAGGACTCTACGACCTCATGCTCGTCCTCGGCAAAGATGAAACCATCGCCCGCCTGAACCGCACTGTTACTTTGGTTTAGATCTGCTCCTAACGCCGACAAACGAAATATAAGCAAAAACTCCTTGCATCTTATGATGTAAGGAGTTTTTTTATGGATAAAATCTACTGCTCATGATCAACCTGTGCGTCATTTCTACTATTGCTTTTTGCCTGCTGCATACCATAACATTGCGCGACAAAATAAAATTTCAGCCGGAGATCTGTCATGAGACCTTTTGAAATACACAACCACATCCAGCCTGATTTCACCTTCAATTCCCGCCGTTCTCCTGTTTACGCCACCAGTGGGATGGTTACCTCCAGTCAGCCGCTGGCAACCGAAGCTGGACTGGAAATACTCCGCGCAGGCGGTAACGCAGCGGACGCAGCCATCGCCGTTGCCGCTGCCCTTGCCGTGGTTGAGCCATGCAGCACAGGACTTGGAGGAGACGCTTTCGCCCTCTTCTATCAGGCCGAAGCTAAAAATATTTTCGCCCTGAACGGCTCCGGTAAATCCGCGCAGGACATTTCACTTGAAAAAATCAAGGCCATGGGAATCACCGATAAACTTCCTGCGCGTCATGCCATGACTGTAAATGTCCCCGGCGCACTTGCACTCTGGGCCGACCTGATTGAACAGCACGGCAGCATGCCTTTATCAAAAGTTCTCGGCCCGGCCATACGCTATGCCATGCAGGGGTTCCCGGTAAGCCCGGTAACAGCAAAACTCTGGCATGCAGACACAGATGTTCTGCTCAACAGCCCCGGGGGCGAGCAACTGCTCTTGAACGGCAGGGCTCCCCGCTGCGGCGAGCTTATGCTCAACCGCAATCTGGGACTGGTTCTTGCCCGCTTGGCGGACTGCTCACCGCAAGAAGCAAAAAAACTTTTTTACATCGGTAATATCGCGAAAAAGATAGTGAGCATTGTCAGAGAGAACGGAGGTTTCCTTTCTGAAGAGGATATGGCTTCCCACTCAAGCCTGTTTCAAGAATCCATATGCGTTAACTACCGAGGATACGAAATCCATGAATGTCCGCCCAACGGACAGGGATTGGCCGCCCTGCTGGCCCTGAACACCCTCTCCGGAATCAATTTATCAGAACTGGGAAAAGCAGACTCACCCGAGAGGCTGCATTATCTTATCGAAGCCATGCGGCTGGCCTTTGCGGATGCCCGGACACATGTAGCCGATCCGCATCAGTTCCCGGCACCGCTGGAAAAATTCCTATCAGCAACATACGGCGCAAAAAGAGCAGCCCTGATTTCACCGGACCGCGCCAAAACGGATCACTCCTGCGGTGTGCCGCTCAACCATTCTGATACTATCCAATTCTGTGTGGTCGACAAGGACGGAAACGGTTGTTCCATGGTCAATTCCATATATATGGGATTCGGTACCGGGATTGTTCCGGAAGGACTGGGTTTCGCACTTCAGAACCGAGGTCACAACTTTTCGCTGGACCCTGCCCACCCGAATGTTCTGGCCGGAGGAAAACGCAGTTACCACACCATAATCCCCGGAATCTGCCTGCGTGAGGATAAATCGCTGCACTCAACTTTCGGGGTAATGGGCGGATTCATGCAGCCGCAAGGACATTTACAGATAATCTCGGCCATGCTCGACGACGGAGCCGATCCGCAGGAAGCCTTGAACAGGCTGCGTTTCTGCATTGAGCCGGGCGAAGCCGGAGGCAGGATCTGCCTTGAGGAAGGGACGCCCGACAAGACGGTGGAAAAATTATCCGCCATGGGCCATGATCTTGAAATACGCCGTGGCTATGATCGAGACATCTTCGGCCGAGGCCAGATAATCGTACGCGATTCTAACAGCGCTACACTCTGTGCGGGATGCGATCCCCGTTCAGACGGATACGCTGCCGGACTGTGCTAAAAAAAGAAAAACCATTTCAACACATACAATTTAGCAGGAATATGTTAGATTTTGATCAAATTTTTTAATTTTAAACGGAAATGGAGCTAAAAGATGATCAAAATCATGAAAGAAAGCAGCGGCCCAATGCTGGCGGTAACCGCAACGGGCACGATTTCCGGCGAAGATTACACCGAAATCTGGATTCCGGCCCTTCAGAAAACAATTCTCGACCATGGCAGATGCAAGGCTCTGCTTTACATGGACAAAGATTTCAAGGGCTGGGATTTGAAAGCCATGTGGGAAGATACGAAATTCGGATTCGCACACCGCAATGACTTTGAAAAGCTGGCCGTTGTCGGCGGACCGAAATGGGTGGAATGGGGTACGAAAGTGGCAGGATTACTGGTCAGCGGAGAGGTGAAGACCTATCCTGTCGAAGAACTGGATGCAGCCCTGAAATGGACAGCAGCATAGTTTTTGAATAAACCGCAAAAGCCCTAGCCATAAAAATATGACTAGGGCTTTTTACACGACAAGTCGTGCGAAAAATAAAAAAAGAAGCTTAGCTTACTTTTTTTGTAGCTACGGGCTTAATAACAGCGCCGGAGCGGATGCAGCGAGTGCAAGCTTTGATGCTTTTTACTTCACCGGTGGGAAGCTGAGTGCGGACTTTCTGCAGGTTGGGCATGAAACGTCTCTTGGACTTGTTGTGAGCATGAGAAACGTTGTTGCCTGTCTGAGGACCTTTACCGCATATATCGCATACCTGGGACATGTTGTACCTCCTTAATGGTAGTCACTTTTTTTAGATTGCCGGAAAGCATGATTTACCGCAAGGGAAATTGCTCTACCCGAACAAAAGAGGTATCATTTAAACGCTCGCTCTGGAAAATGCAAGCTCTTTTTCCTTGACATAAGAAAAAAAACTCATATAGGAAACCCTTCCGCGAGGAAAAATATGTCTGAACTCTGGATTACATTAAACGACATTCCCGAAGAGGGACAAAATTTTGTTTTTGAGGACCAGAACTTCTGGTCCGCATCATGGAAACAGTATAATGTGGACGTCAAGCCCGGCGATACGCTGGTGTCTGAAGTCTACGTCCTTCCTCAGGATAAAGGATGCCTTGTCAGAGGTGGAACCAAAGGTTCCGTGACAATTGCATGCGACAGATGCACGGCAGACTACAAGCACAATATTTCCACCGAATTCGAGGAATATGAGCAGGTCGCAGAAGACGGAGATGATGAAGAATCTCCTGTCGTCAAGACCAAAGAAGGGCTCAAACTCGACATCGGTGCCCTCCTTTGGGAGCATTTTGCTTTGGCACTTCCGATTAAGCCTCTTTGTAAAGAAGCTTGCAAAGGACTTTGCGCCAAATGCGGAGCCGACCTTAATAAGGGCGGCTGCGAATGCGAACAGAATGAGGGCGATCCAAGGCTTGCGGTTTTCCGCAATCTTAAGATAAAGAACTAGATTCCGGTCCACATGGATCGGTTTAAAAAAAATCTTTAGGAGACTTAGTCATGGCACAGCCGAAAAAGAAAACTTCCAAATCCCGCAGAAACATGCGTCGTTCACACGACCACGTAGCAACCCCCAACGTAGTATACTGCGAGTGCGGTGAACCTATCATCCCTCACAGAGCTTGCTCTTCTTGCGGTTCCTATAAAGGCCGTCAGGTAATCAATTCCGAAGATGCCTAGCATTATACCCCGCATTGCCGTAGACGCCATGGGTGGCGATTACGGTCTTTCGGTTATTGTCCCGGCAGCGGTGAATGCCGCTAAGACAGGACTGCCGATTACGCTGGTAGGAGATGAGCACATGATCCGGTCCGAGCTGGAAAAGCTTGATACCGGATCATGTGCTATTGATATTGTCCACGCTTCTCAGGTTGTCACAATGGAAGACAAACCTGCCGATGCAATGCGCAAGAAGAAGGACTCATCAATTCAGGTAGCATGCAGACTGGTCAAGGAAGGCAAGGCCGACGGAGTCGTCAGTGCCGGTAATTCCGGGGCCACTGTAGCCTGCGGAATGTTTACTATCGGCAGGATCAAAGGGGTTCTGCGTCCCGGTATGGCCGGAATTCTGCCCACGGAAAAGAAACCGATGGTTCTGCTTGATGTCGGGGCCAATGTCGACTCCAAGCCTGAACACCTCTTTCAGTTCGGCCTCATGGCCGACGTACTGGCCCGCGATGTGCTGGGATATAAATCCCCGCGCATAGGTCTTTTGACTATCGGAGAAGAGGAAGGCAAAGGCAACTCACTGGTAAAAACAACCTACGAAATGCTCAAAAATTCTTCATTGAATTTTGTAGGCAATATCGAAGGTCGTGACATTTTTACCGGGGACGTTGATATTGCGGTATGCGACGGTTTTGTAGGCAATGTGGCACTCAAGCTGGCCGAAGGGCTGGCAACCAGCTTCGGCAGCCTGCTGAAGGGTGAACTAAAGCGCGACATTGTGTCCAAACTGGGAGCAATGCTCGCAATCAAAGCTTTCAAAAGATTCCGCAGACTGTTAGACAAATCCGAATACGGCGGAGCTCCGGTTCTCGGATTAAAAGGAATTGTCCTGGTCTGCCACGGTAAAGCCGATTCCCGGGCAGTGGAAAAAGCCATTGAAATGGCTGCCACTTTTGTCAAGAACGATGCTGTCGCTCACCTGAAAGAAGGTTTGGCCGCTCACAAGGAAATTACTGCACGCGAATTATAACGCGGAGCATTTTTTTCTGCGGTCCCGCTTCCGGCTGGTGACGCATCCCCGGATTATCAGCTCTCTTTCCATCCTAAAACAGGACTGGTATAATGAGTACTTTCTCGCATATCAGGGGCCTTGGTTTCCATGTCCCTGAACGTCTATACACTAATACTGATCTTGAAAAAATCGTCGACACCAACGACGAGTGGATTACCACCCGTACAGGTATAAAACAGCGCCACGTTGTTGAAGACGAAACATGCCTGGACCTCACCTATGAGGCATCTTTGAAAGCCCTCAAAGACGCCGGCATGGAAGCGGACGAACTCACCCACATCATCATCGCCACTTTTACCGGCGACATGCCGGTACCCTCTACCGCCTGTATGCTCATGGAGCGCCTTGGTATCAAAAACAAGGCTGCTATGGATATAGCCGCAGCGTGCTCCGGATTTGTATATGGCATTGAAGTAGCGAGAGCACTTATCAACCTTGATCCCACGGCAAAAATACTGCTCTGCGGAGCGGAAGTACTCACCAGCCGCGTAAACTGGGAAGACCGCTCAACCTGCGTTCTCTTCGGAGACGGTGCAGGCGCAACAATTCTAACTGCGGGTGACGGCATAGAGACAGGCAAAATTGTTGACACGCTCATCCGCGCCGATGGCGGTCCGAGTTCCAACCTGACTGTTAAAGGTGGTGGATCAGCGCATCCCTACAAAATCAACCAGAAGGTTGGCGAAGAATATTTCGTTCAGATGCAGGGACGTGAAATCTATCGCTTCGCAGTCAGATCCATGACTGCCATATGCAACGAGATTCTGGAAAAGCACAACCTGACAGCCGACGATGTAAACGTACTGCTGCCTCATCAGGCCAACCTGCGCATTATCGAAGCCGTTGGTAAAAAGCTTGGCGTTGACCGTGAACGGGTATTTGTCAATGTCGATAAATACGGAAACACCTCCGCAGCATCAATCCCGATTGCCCTTGCCGATGCAAGGGAATCCGGTTTCATCAATGAAGGCGATCTTGTACTGCTGACTACTTTCGGCGGCGGCCTTACATGGGGAGCTGCTCTGGTTCAATTTTAAAGTGCTGTTTTGTAAAAGTCTGACTGTTTTCACGAGATTTTAACAACAGTGCCGTATAACAGGCAAAAACTACATAGCGCAAACGCGCATGTATGTTTAAACAAATTAATTTAGATTAAATTTGCAGTCACTGCCGCTTTAGGCTATGAGACGCATGACCGGATTAATTCAACATAGAGGAAAGTAAATGAGTGAACTGCCAAGTACCGCCCTTGTGACGGGCGGTTCCAGAGGAATCGGAGAAGCCTGTGCCAAACGGCTTGCCAAAGACGGCTTTGAAGTATTTATTACTTACGTTAGCCGCCCCGACGGAGCCGAAAAAGTCTGCGCTGAAATTGAAGCCGCAGGCGGCAAGGCCCGCTCATTCAAACTTGATTCTTCTGACCGTGAAGCTGTAACCTCTTTTTTCAAGGAAGAGATCAAAGGCAAAGTCAAGCTGGACGTTCTGGTAAATAATGCCGGAATCACCCGCGACGGACTGCTGGTCCGCATGAAGGATGAAGACTGGGACAAAGTTCTGGACATCAACCTGACAGGAGCCTTCACCTGCCTGCGCGAATCCGCGAAAATCATGATGAAGCAGCGTAACGGACGGATTATCAATATCTCCTCTGTAGTAGGTCAGGCCGGTAATGCCGGACAGGCCAACTACGTATCGGCCAAGGCCGGCCTCATCGGGCTGACCAAAGCCAGCGCCATTGAACTTGCACCGCGCGGGGTCACTGTGAATGCCGTTGCACCGGGATTCATTCAGACCGACATGACCGCAGAACTGCCTGAAAAAGTCATGGCGCAAATGATGGACAACATACCGCTGAAAAAACTCGGCACATCCGATGATATAGCGAACGCGGTTTCCTTCCTTGCCAAGGAGGAATCGGGTTATATCACAGGCCAGACTCTCGCTGTTAACGGCGGGATGTACATGTAATCAAGAAACACTAAAATAATGATTTGGAGGGGACTATGTCCGCAGCTGAAAAAGTAAAAGCAATTATCGTAGACCAGCTTGGCGTATCCGAAGACGAAATTAAAGACGAAGCTTCCTTTGTTGAAGATCTCGGTGCCGACTCTCTCGACCTCACCGAACTCATCATGGCTATGGAAGAAGAGTTTGACGTCGAAATCGAAGACGAAGAAGCTCAGAAGATCCTTAAAGTCAAGGATGCAGTAGCATTCGTTGAAAGCAAACAGTAGACTGATTGCTTACAGGGTTTTTAAAAAGAGCGCCTTATTGCTCCTCACGGGCGTAAGGCGCTCCTTTTGTATGGCCCGCCCAAAAAATTAACCCCAACATATTTTACAGGTTTAAATATATGAACAGGGTAGTAGTAACAGGCGTTTCCGCCATCACCCCCATTGGCAACGATATAGACACAAGCTGGGAGAACCTCCTTGCAGGAAAATCAGGCATTGCTGAAATCACTGCCTTTGATGCCAGCGAGTACACCGCACGAATAGCCGGTGAGGTCAAGGATTTCGATCCTAAGGAATTCATCCCCCACAAGCAGGCCAAGCGCATGGAAAGGTTCACACAGTTTGCTGTGGCAGCCAACCAGATGCTTATGGAGTCCACCGGACTCAAGCTTGAAGGTGACGACCGCGAACGTGCCGGAGTTGTTATCGGTGTAGGCCTCGGCGGCCTTGAGACCATCGAGAAACAGCATGCCAAACTGCAAAAGTCCGGCCCCAAAAAGATCACACCTTTCTTCATCCCTATCATAATCGGTAATATGGCAGCCGGACAGGTTTCCATCTTCTCCGAAGCACAGGGACCGAACCTGTGCATGTGTACTGCATGCGCATCCGGAACCCACGCCATCGGCACTGCATACACCGACATCATGCTCGGTCGTTCCGATGTTATGATCTGCGGCGGAGCCGAATCCACCATCACCCCGCTGGGTTTTGCCGGATTCACCGCCATGAAAGCACTCTCCACCCGCAACGACGATCCCGCCACCGCATCCCGTCCTTTCGACGCAGGGCGTGACGGTTTTGTCATGGGTGAAGGCGCCGGTCTGCTGCTGCTGGAATCCCTTGATCACGCCCGTAAACGTGGTGCTGAGATTCTTGCGGAAGTTGTGGGCTTCGGTGCATCTTCAGATGCCTACCACATGACCGCACCGCCGGAAGACGGCGCAGGCATGGCCAGAGCCATGAACGCTGCCATTCGTGAAGCCAAGATTGATCCTTCTGAAATTGATCACATCAACGCACACGGAACTTCCACCAAACTGAACGACTTCTGTGAAACCAAAGCCATCCATAGTGTCTTTGGTGATCACGCCAAAAATATTGCCATCAGTGCTAATAAATCTCAGATCGGCCACCTTCTCGGCGGCGCGGGCGGTGTTGAAGCCGCTTTCGCGGTCAAGACACTTGCGACCGGTATCATCCCCGGAACCGCAAACCAGATAGAAGCTGACCCCGATTGCGATCTCGATTACTGTAAAGACGGTAAACGTGAACAGCAGGTTAAATATGCACTGAGCAACTCGTTCGGCTTCGGCGGAACCAACGGCTGCATGCTGTTTAAAAAGTTTGAAGAATAAGAATTAAAATGCCTTCGGAGACTCTCCGAGGGTCCCTTCAGGGGGACCAAAGGGACTAAGCCCCCTTTGGAATCCCTGAGGGTTTATATTTGTTAGCTTAAGTAAATATTTCACTTGTCTCAGTGAAGCCCTATTAAAAGTTTTTGGGATTCTTAAAACCTTTTTTCAAAAAGGGATTAAACCCCCGGAGGGCCGCCGAAGGCATAAAAAAGGAGCTTGTCATGGAAGAACTGATGATGAAAGACCCGGCAGTAGCGGCTGCCATCGGACAGGAAGTAACCCGCCAGATGACCAAGCTTGAACTCATCGCTTCGGAGAACTTTACCTCCACGGCGGTCCGTCAGGCCATGGGCAGCGTAATGACTCACAAGTACGCAGAAGGTTACCCCGGAAAACGTTACTACGGCGGTTGTGAATTTGTTGACCTTGCTGAAGACCTCGCCCGTGACCGTGCTAAAGAAATTTTCGGCTGCGAATACGTAAACGTACAGCCCCATTCCGGATCTCAGGCCAACATGGCTGTTTACTTCGCTGCTCTCAAACCCGGCGACACCGTTCTCGGCATGGACCTTTCCCATGGCGGACACCTGACTCACGGTTCCCCGGTAAACTTTTCCGGTAAGCTTTTCGATATCAAATTCTACGGTGTTGATCCCGAGACCAAAACCATCAACTACGACAATGTTCTTGAAATTGCCAAAGAGTGCAAACCCAAGATGATCATTGCCGGTGCTTCCGCTTACCCCCGTATCATCGACTTCGCACGCTTCCGCCAGATCGCGGATGAAGTAGGCGCGGTACTCATGGTGGATATGGCTCACATCGCAGGCCTCATCGCTGCAGGCGTTCATCCCTCCTGCATCGAGCACGCTCACTACACCACTACCACTACCCACAAGACTCTGCGCGGTCCCCGCGGCGGTATGATCCTCTCCACCGAGGAAAACGGTAAGGCACTTAACTCCAACATTTTCCCCGGTATTCAGGGCGGCCCGCTCATGCACGTCATCGCTGCTAAAGCGGTTGCTTTCGGCGAAGCACTCAGACCGAACTACGTTGAATACCAGAAACAGGTTGTCGCCAACGCACAGGCTCTGGCAAAGAACCTCATGGACGCAGGTTTTGAGCTCGTATCCGGCGGAACCGACAACCACCTGATGATGCTTGACCTGACCAACAAGGACATCACCGGCAAAGACGCCGAACGCGCCCTTGACGAAGCAGGTATCACCGTCAACAAGAACACCATCCCCTTCGAGACCCGTTCCCCATTCGTTACTTCCGGCGTACGTATCGGTACACCGGCACTGACCACCCGCGGAATGAAAGAAGAAGAGATGGTAAAGGTCGCAGGCTGGATCACCGCCGCCATCGACTCCATCGGCAATGACACCAAGCTGGCCCAGATCAGCAAGGAAGTAGCCGAGTTCGCAAAATACTACCCGCTCTTCGCATACTAGGAAGCAGTGTGGGGAAAATATCTCCCCGCACAATTTGCCGATCGAAGCGGCAAAGCCCAACTAAAAAAGTTTGGGATTCTTAAATCCTTTTCAATGGGTTTAAGCCGCCGGAGGCGATATGCTTTCATCAAAAGCGCGAAGCGCATCATAACCAATAAAAAACGGACCCGAATATTCGGGTCCGTTTTCTCAGCTTCAAAGAAGGGAGCATTTTCATGGATAACAGAATGCCTTGGCCGGACTATTTCATGCGCATAGCGCACCTTGTCGCAGAGCGCTCCACCTGTACCCGCCGCAAAGTAGGTGCAGTAGCCGTGCTTAATAAACGCATCCTTGCCAGCGGTTACAACGGCCCGCCTTCCGGTACCGCTCATTGCGCCGACGTAGGCTGCATCCGTGAAAAAATGGGGGTCCCATCAGGGGAACGCCATGAACTCTGCCGCGGCCTGCACGCTGAGCAGAACGTCATCATTCAAGGCGCAACCCACGGTGTTTCACTTCAGGGAGCAGAAATTTACTGCACTACCCAGCCCTGCCTTATCTGCACAAAAATGCTGATCAACACCGGGGTCTCCGCCATATATTATTCCGAAAGCTACCCGGATGAACTGTCCGAACAAATGCTCAAAGAAGCCGGAGTCAAATTTGCACTTCTTCAATTCGACAACTAGTCCGAACGAAGAATTCATGGCCAGAGCTGTTGAACTGGCCATGCGCGGACGAAACCGCACCGCACCGAACCCGACAGTAGGCGCGGTAATGGTCCGTGACGGACAGATTGTAGCCGAAGGCTATCACCGCTACTGCGGCGGCCTGCATGCCGAACGGGAATGCATAGCTGATGCCAAGGCCAAAGGGGTCAATATGTCCGAATGTACTATGTTCGTGACACTTGAACCATGCAACCATCACGGCAAAACACCACCGTGCACCGAAGGTATACTTGAAGCTGGAATCCCGCATATTGTTGTCGGAACCCGCGATCCCAATCCAAAGGCCGCCGGCGGCATTGAATATCTGGTATGCAAAGGTGTGCGAGTTGATCAGGGCATCCTGAAAGAACAGTGCAAAGACCTGATCTCAGATTTTCTGTGCTGGCAGTTCAAAGACCGGCCATATTCCATTTTGAAACTGGCCTGCACTGTGGACGGCAAAATAGCAGGGACAACCGGGGCTCAGGAAGCTGTTTCCTGCCCGGAATCTTTTCAGGATGTGCAAAGGCTGCGCTCCATGGTCGGAGCGGTTATCGTCGGCGGCAACACCCTACGCGAAGATAACCCGAGCCTGAATTGCAGGCTTGATCCTCTGCCCGACAACTTTCATCAGCCTAAAGCTGTGGTTGTAACCGGTCACCTGCCGGAAAATCACGACGATTACACCCTGACCACAACCCGCGCCGCTGAAACAATTTTCTGGACCAGTGAGGAACAGGCAGCTACAAAGACTGCCACCGAGTTGAAAGACAAGGGAATTGAAGTACAGCCCCTTCCCAGCGGGAAAAAAGGTCTTATACTTGAAAGCGGATTCAAAATATTGCGCCAAAGGCACTCCATACTGCGCACGCTGTGTGAAGGAGGCGGTAAACTGGCCTGCTCCCTGGCTGAACAGGGACTGATGGACGAATTTGTCATGTATCAGGCTCCTCGTATACTGGGGAATGTCCAAGGCAGAGCCAATTTCGCAGGGTCCGGCAATAAACTCATCAGCGATACGATGGAACTACGCGTAAGCCGCGTAGAACAAAGTGGCCGTGATTTAAAAATAGTTTTCAAACCCGAAGGACAATAAACGATGTTCACCGGACTGATTCAGGGAAAAGGACGCGTTGAAAAAGCCGAGAACAGGGGCGGTGAAACCCGTTTCAAAATCAGTGCTCCAAGCATTAAAGATTATGAAAAGGGCGAATCCATAGCCATTAACGGGGTATGCCTGACTGTTGAAACCTATAGTGACAGCTGGTTTACCTGCTATGCCAGTAAAGAATCAATGTCGGTCACCAATCTCGGAAAACTTAAACGCGGATCGATGATAAACTATGAACGCGCGCTGGCCATGGGCGACCGATTGGGCGGCCACATTGTATCCGGTCATGTGGATTGTCTGGGTTCTGTTGAATCTGTACGTCCCGCAGGTGAATCCAAAATTTACCGCATTAAATTTCCTTCCGAGCACGGTAAATATTTTGTTCCCAAAGGATCGGTGGCTCTTGACGGAATAAGCCTGACAATCAACGATTGCGGCCCGGACTATCTGGAAGTGAACATAATTCCCGAAACACAGCAGGAAACGACAATCTCCCAATGGACACCGGGATACGCGGTAAACATCGAGACTGATGTCATCGGCAAATACGTTGAGCGGATGGTCGCGCCTTGGACCGGAGCCAAGGTTGAGGAAAAACCGCAGAGTAAGCTTACAATGGATTTCCTGCGTGAAAATGGTTTTTAAATAAACCTATTTTCATATATAACATGCTGAAATAAAACGACAAAAAAACATATTTCACCCTTTCTGTTTTTTGATGTATGAAGACAGACCTGTTTGTTTATTCGGACAGCGATTTTTTTAAATAACCCTCCGCTTGTCGGAGCATGAGGATAACGAATATGCCTTTCTGCACTATTGAAGAAGCAATTGAGGACCTCCGTAAAGGTAAAATGGTCATCATGGTCGATGACGAAGACCGTGAAAATGAAGGTGATCTTGTCTGCGCCGCAGAAAAAGTGACCCCTGAAATCATTAACTTCATGGCTACTCACGGCAGAGGGCTTATCTGCCTCGCCATGTCCGGTGAAATGGTCGACCATTTGAAGCTGCCGCTTATGGCTCAGTCAAACGCTTCCCAGTTCGGTACCAACTTTACGGTTTCTATTGAAGCACGGGAAGGTGTTACCACCGGGATTTCCGCAGCTGACCGCGCCACAACCATTCTGGCCGCTGTTAAAGATGGAGCCGAAGCAGAGGACATTGTTTCCCCCGGTCATATATTCCCCCTGCGCGCAAAAGACGGCGGAGTTCTGGTTCGTGCCGGACAGACTGAAGGCAGCGTAGACCTCGCCCGCCTCTCAGGCCTGAAACCCGCAGGCGTAATCTGCGAAATAATGAAAGAAGACGGCACCATGGCCCGCCTTCCCGACCTCAAAATATACGCTAAAGAACACAATCTCAAAATCTGCTCCACTGAAGACCTTATCAAATACCGTATGAAATTCGGCAGCCACACCGTCACCCGCGAGGCTGATGCGGAACTGCCTACACGTTGGGGTGATTTCAAGGCTTCAGCTTTCCATTCAAGCGAAGATAACCGCACCCACATCGCTCTTATTATGGGTGATATTGAACCGAGTGAGCCGGTGCTTGTCCGTGTTCATTCCGAATGCCTTACCGGTGATGTTTTCGGTTCCCAGCGCTGTGACTGCGGTGATCAGCTCGCTTCCGCTATGTGCATGATCCGCAACGAAGGCAAAGGCGTACTTCTGTACATGCGTCAGGAAGGACGAGGTATCGGCCTCGGCAACAAGATCAAGGCCTATCACCTGCAGGATCTCGGTTGCGACACAGTCGAAGCCAACGAGAAACTCGGCTTCAAGGCGGATCTGCGTGAATATGGAACAGGTGCCCAGATTCTGGTTCAGCTCGGAATAACCAAAATGAAGCTCATGACCAATAATCCCAAAAAGATTGTAGGACTTGAAGGCTACGGACTTGAAGTTACCGAGCGTGTGCCCATCGAAATGGATGCCTGCGAAATGAATCTCGATTACCTGAAAACCAAAAAAGAAAAGATGGGCCATATGCTGGATCATCTTGATGATAAAAAATAAAAAGGGAGAAGCACCATGCCTCATATCAAAACTATTGAAGGTCAGCTCGATTCCAAGGGCCTGAAAATTGCGCTCGTTGCCGGCCGTTTCAACGATATCATCGTTGACAGACTGGTTGGCGGAGCTGTTGATTACCTTGCCCGCCACGGCTGCAACAAAGAAGACATGACTCTGGTCAAAGTTCCCGGTGCATTCGAAATCCCCGTTGTTACCAAAAAACTTGCTGAATCCGGCAAATATGATGGAATCGTGGTTCTCGGTGCTGTTATCCGCGGCGCAACTCCCCATTTTGACTATGTCTGCAATGAGTGCGCAAAAGGTGTCGCTCAGGTAATCATGGACAAAACCCTGCCTATCGGCTTTGGTCTGTTGACATGTGATACCATTGATCAGGCTGTCGAACGTGCCGGTTCCAAAGCTGGCAACAAAGGCGTTGAAGCAGCTTCCGCAATGCTGGAAACTGTCCGCGTTTTGCAGCAGCTTTAAATAAAGTTTGCAGATTTCGGACTGTTTCTTTAGAAACAGCCATGATTGCTGAACATAAATAGAAGGCATACGGTCTCCGTCCTACAGTCTGGAGGCCGTATGCCTGTTGTGTTGTTTAAATAACAATTTAGATGTATCTTGCGTTGCACGGCAACTCTAGCCGCTACACCCGCAACCGCAGGATAGTGATGCAGATGTCCCAAACTAAAGGTTTAAGAAGAAAAGGCCGCATACTTGCTTTTCAGGTACTTTACGGCTTGAGTTTTGTCCCTCCCCACGGCGGATGGACATGTGAACGTATTTATAACCAGAGCCCCGCAGTGCTCAGGGAAGAAGAAGAGGATCTGATCCTATACGCCCGCCAGTTGCTAATCGGAATCTGGGATGTGCAGGAAGAACTTGACGAAGTTATCAGCCGCTACTCCAAACACTGGAAGATCGAAAGAATCGCAAAAGTCGAACTGGCAATCTTGAGACTGGCAGTTTTCGAGCTGATTCATAAACCCGACATCCCGCTGAAAGTGGGTATTAACGAGGGAATAGAACTGGCCAAGAAGTTCGGTGACGGCAACTCCCGCAACTTCATTAATGGAATTCTCGATGCCGTAGCCCGCGACATCGACACCGGTAAATTCAAAGTGGAAAAAAATTTCTAATTGTTTGGATACCCCTGCCGGGGGGTCTTAAACCCTTTTGTAAAAAGGGTTTAAGAATCCCAAAAACTTTTATCGGGGCTTCGCCAATTAGTAATAACCAAATGTCATAAACTAAAAAACAAACAGGGATTCCAAAGGGGCTTAGTCCCTTTGGCCGCCTGAGGCGAAATCAAATCGTCAAAAGCGCGAAGCGCATCAGCGTCCCAGAAGGATTTTCATAATGGGTTTTGGGAAATACAAACCGGAATTGATTGAAAACAAGTGGCAGAAGGAATGGACCGAGAAGGGTGCTTTCAATGTGGAAGCCGACGAGTCCCGCCCCAAATACTACGTGCTGGAAATGTTCCCATACCCTTCCGGGAAAATCCACATGGGCCATGTGCGCAACTACTCCATCGGTGATGTTGTCGCCCGGTATAAGCGCATGAAAGGCTTCAATGTTCTCCACCCTATGGGTTGGGACGCATTCGGCCTGCCCGCTGAAAACGCAGCCATCAAAAACAACACTCACCCCGCCGAGTGGACCTACGCGAATATTGATGACATGCGCACCCAGCTTAAACGCCTTGGCTACTCCTATGACTGGCGCCGCGAACTGGCGACCTGCCATCCCGGCTACTATCAATGGGAACAGCAGTTTTTCCTGAAATTTCTTGAGAAAGGTCTTATCTACCGCAAAAAATCACCGGTAAACTGGTGTGAAACCTGCCATACGGTTCTGGCTAACGAGCAGGTAGAAGAAGGCCTTTGCTGGCGCTGTGACACCGAAGTTGTACAGAAAGAACTTTCCCAGTGGTTCATGCGCATCACCGATTACGCCGAAGAGCTGCTTGAAAGCCTGAATGAGCTTGAAGGCGACTGGCCGGAACGCGTAATCACCATGCAGCGTAACTGGATCGGTAAATCCATCGGTGCGGAGCTTGATTTTGAAGTTGAGAATTCTGATGAAACCATCAGTGTTTTCACTACCCGCCCGGATACTCTTTACGGTGCTACTTTCATGTCTCTCGCTGCCGAGCACCCGATGGTTGAAAAACTTATCGAGGGTAATCCCGAAGCGGACAAGGTCCGTGAATTCGTACAGAAAGTGTCCAATATGGACCGCATTGTACGCGACGCAGACGACCTTGAAAAAGAAGGCGTATTTACCGGGGCATACTGCATCAACCCGCTTAACGGCCGCAAGATGCCCATCTACGTAGCGAACTTTGTACTGATGGGCTACGGAACCGGTGCAGTCATGGCTGTTCCCGCGCACGACCAGCGAGACTTTGAATTTGCTAAAAAGTACGATCTGCCCATGCAGGTGGTCATCCAGCCCGAAGGGGAAAACCTCAAGGCTGAAGATCTGGACGAAGCGTATTCCGCTCCCGGCGTACTGACAAATTCCGGTGAATTCGACAATATGCCCAATGAAGAAGCCAAGGGCGCAATCGTTGAGTACCTCGGTAAATCCGGAAAAGGCAAGAAATCCATCAATTACAGACTGCGTGACTGGAATATTTCCCGCCAGCGCTTCTGGGGTTCCCCGATTCCGGTAATCTACTGCGACCATTGCGGAATCGTACCTGTTCCGGAAAAAGATCTGCCCGTTGTACTGCCCGAAGATGCGGTTATGAACGAGGACGGCCGTTCCCCGCTGCCGGATATGGAAAGCTTCCACAATGTGGTCTGCCCCACCTGCGGTAAAATGGCTACACGCGAAACAGACACCATGGATACCTTCGTTGAATCATCATGGTATTTCATGCGTTACACCGCCGCCCGCAAAGACGACGCTCCTTTTGACAGTGACGCCCTAAAATACTGGACTCCGGTAGACCAGTACATCGGCGGTATCGAACACGCCATCCTGCATCTTCTCTATGCAAGATTTTTTACCAAAATCCTGCGCGATGAGGGTTACACTGAACTTAGCGAACCGTTCAAAAACCTGCTCACTCAGGGCATGGTTCTTAAAGACGGCGCCAAGATGTCCAAATCAAAGGGCAACGTGGTAGACCCCAACGCCATGATCAATAAATACGGCGCGGATGCCACAAGACTGTTCATCCTCTTCGCCTCCCCGCCGGAAAAAGACCTTGAATGGTCTGATCAGGGTCTCGAAGGTGCGCACCGTTTCCTGAACAGAATCTGGAGACTGGCAGAAGAATTTGAAGGCAAGCTCAGCCCTGTCGGTGCATGTGCTAAACCTTCAATGGATCTTTCCTCCGATGCCCAGAAGCTGCGTCTGAAAGAACATGAGACAGTTAAACGCGCCAGCCGTGACATGGAGAACAAATTCCAGTTCAACACCGTCATTGCCGCGACCATGGAGCTTGTTAACGAGATTTACTCTCTTAAAGACAAACTCATTGAGACTGAAGACGGACGTTTCGCGCTTTCTTCCGCATACAGCACAGTGCTGACTGTACTTTCCCCCATTGCCCCGCACATCTGCGAGGAACTCTGGGGTACCGTCGGCTATGAAGGCTATATCGCTGAAGTTGCATGGCCGGAGTACGATGAGGCCGCGCTGGTAACTGACGAAATCCTGATTATCATTCAGGTGAACGGCAAAATGCGCGGAAAACTTTCCGTTCCCGCAGCCGCATCCAAAGAAGAAATTGAAAAGACAGCTCTTGCCCACGAAAACGTGACCAAGCACACCGATGGCAAAACCATCCGCAAGGTCATCGTAGTTCCCGGCAAGTTGATAAATATTGTGGCGAACTAGGTTTGCCTCCGGCGGCAGTGGAAGGGAAAATTCTTGCAGGAATTTTCCCTTCCACAAGCCCCAACCCCTTCTGAACCTTTTAATAAGCTTCGCGTCCAGAGGAGTTAATACCGTGGTTGTTGTAAAATATGTGAAAAAGCTGGTCCTGCTTCTCTGTCTTGTTTTTGCCGTCAGCGCTTGCGGCTACCATAACTCCGCAACTGAGCCCAACAGGGTAGGTGAACAATTCCGCGAAGTAGCCATCGCCAAGGTGGAAAACCCCACCCTCGAACGCTGGCTGGAACCGAAAATCCGCTCCATGCTCCGTGATGAGATCACCCGCCGCGGTCAACTGGTCTGGACTGATAAATCCAAAGCCGACGCTCTTTTCAATATCAAAGTTCTGGAACTTTCTGACGGCAGCCGCATCCTCGGAGACCAGGATGTGACCATGAAATATGACATGACTCTCAAAGTCCAGATGAAAGTCACCGACGCGACCGATGGTTCACTGATATGGAACTCCGGTCCTTTTTCTGTAACAGAATCATATTATACAGGCCAGGAAGAAGCCACAAAGCAGCTTGTAACCAAACTCTTGGTCCGCAGGCTGGTGGATAAAATGAATCAGGCCTACTAAGCATGTCCAGACCGGGATACATGTTTCTCATCTGCCCCGATGCAGAACTGCTGCACGCCAATATCGGCGAGCTTCAGGAAAAGTACGGAGCCGAGGATTATGAGAAGAAAGTGTACTGGGCGGACGAAGACCTGCCCCCGCAATTCTGGGATGATCTGACCCTGCAAACCCTTTTCGGATCCAGCAAGGTAGTCATCCTTCGCCGCGCGCACAAACTGAAGGCCGCTGTCTGGGATAATATAGATAAGACAGTCGCCTCTCTTTCAAGTTCATCATTTCTTTTCATCTGTCTGGAAGGACAATGGAAAAGCAAAACCGCCCCTATCCCGGCGGTGCTCAAAAAACGTAAATGCTGGAAGTTCGCTGAAAAGCAGAAATGGTTCTGGAAATCTGCCGGACTTGATCAAAAATCAATCTCCGCATTTGTCGGTAAATGGGCCAGAGCCAACGGCCTGACCATTGAAAGCCCGGTCCTGAACACTCTTTCGCAGACGCTGCCCAAAGATGCCCGCGCCGCACGGCTGGAGCTGGATAAACTAGAGCTCGCCGCCGGCGAGGATCGCAAAATCCTCATGGAACATGTGAGCCTTATCGCGCATACCGAAGAGATGGATTTTTTCGCTTTCATGCGGTCCATGTCCGAGGGAGGCGATCCGGTTGAAATATGGCGGCGAGTGCTGACTAATCACAGTGAAAAAGATTCCATGATCTTCATGCTTACAGCGTCCCTGACCCGTGAAGCACGCTCCTTATGGATGATGAGCCACGGCGAAGATTCGGAAGTCCGGCTGCCTCCATTTGTAAAAAAACAAAAACAGGCCCTTGCCAGACGGCTGGGTCCTGCACGTATCGCCAGACTGTTCGACATTGTCATGGAAGCGGAAATAGGTATAAAAACAGGACAGCGCAAGCCGGAGCAGGCTCTAGAACTGCTTGTGGCCTCGCTTACCTCTCTCTTTGCCCCTCCCAGACGCTAAAAGGACACCCCCAAACCAGCTCCTGAACGTGTAAAAATCTGTTTTTTACACGTTTTTTGCATTTTTTAGACTGTTTTACACCAATTTAGGACTTAAACAGGTTGCTTTGCACCTGCATCCGGTTTATCCATGCTAACAGTAAAACTGTCCGCCGGAACCTAATACTTTTATCTGAATACGGCCCGGATTGTAACTGGACCACTTGCCAAAGCATACTTACTATTTATTTATGAATGATAAACCTCATTACCACGGTCACCGCCAGCGGCTTAAAGAAAAACTCGGAAAGAACGCGACAGGTCTTGCCGATTATGAAATATTGGAGCTGGTATTAGCTCAGGTTCTGCCGAGAAGGGACACCAAACCCCTAGCCAAAGAGCTGCTTGCAGAATTCGGTTCACTTGGGAAAGTGTTCCGGGCCCCGGAAGAACAGCTGAAAAAGTTTAAAGGTATCGGGCCGGGGGTTTTAATTTTTTTTACGCTCATGCGTGAGCTCAGGACCAGAATAGCCGAAGAGCCCATGAAAGAACCGGAGAGTTTGTCCTCTCCGGAAGCTGTTCGAAAAGCAGCCATGGCCCGGATAGGAAATCTATCCAAAGAAGAATTCTGGATTGCACTGGTCAATAACCGTAACAAAGTGATATGCTGGGATAGGCTGTCAGAAGGAACTGTTGATAAGACGGCAGTGTACCCGCGTGAGGTTGTGGCACTGGCTTTACGCCATAACGCCAGCGGAGTGATTCTGACCCATAACCATCCCGGCGGGGACCCGTCTCCATCGCCTGAAGACACGGAAAGGACTATGGAAATAGCCGCTCTCTGTCAGGACATGGAAATACGTCTGCTGGACCACGTCATCGTAACAGCGGATCGGTTCCACAGCTTCAAGGATGCAGGATATTTGTAGTTCACCTCAACATCACAAGGAGGGTCCTATGACCAGAAGCTATCATTGCGTTATTACAGGTAAGGTTCAGGGAGTATTCTTTCGCGCATGGGTCAATGATCAGGCCGTCGCACTGGGGCTAACCGGCTGGGTGCGCAATCTGGATGAAAACAAGACCGAAGTGCTGCTTCAAGGCGACGAAGTAAAAATCGCCGAGATGAGAACCCGGTTGCTGGTAGGTCCTCCCCTTTCACGGATTTCCGATGTGAAGTGTGAATGGATGGATCACGATAACGAGCATACCGAGTTTGAAATCCGCTGATGAAGCGCATGATAATTTAATGACAAACTCTCCGGCCTCTGGCGTATAAAAAGAGGCCGGAGAGACTTATGAAATAGTGAACAACAACCAGTTCAGAACTGAAGGATTTTGCGTTGAAGAAAAAAAAATCACCGATCAAACCGCTGAAACTGAACAAGAAAGATAAAGCTGAAGTTCAGAAAAAAATGCAACATAAGTCCACATCGGATGCAGGCAATGATCAGGGCTTGAACAAGCCGCCTGTTTCACCGCTGAATGTTCTTCATGATGCCGCAGATCTGCTTGAAGACGCAGGCTCCATCCCCGAAGACGCCTATGTGGATATCCCCAACACACTTCCGGTACTGGCTGTGCGGGATATTGTTGTCTTCAACTACATGATCCTGCCGCTCTTCGTGGGCCGGGAAAAATCTGTAAACGCTGTTGAAGCTGCCATGACCGGCAACCGCTATGTCATGATCCTGACCCAGAAGGACGAAAGTGTTGAAAACCCCGAGCACGAGGATCTTTACCTTTCCGGAACAGTGTGCATGATCATGCGCATGCTCAAGATGCCCGATGGCCGCTTGAAAGTGCTGGTACAGGGAGTTTCACGGGCAAAGGTAAAAAGATTCATCGGTTCGGAACCCTTCCATATCGCTGAGATTGAAGCCATTCCCGAATCTGATTCCGGCGAACTTGATGCCACACAGGAAGCACTGGTCCGTTCTTCACGTGAGCAGAGTGAAAAAATCCTGACCCTGCGCGGAATTTCTTCAACCGACATTATGAGTGTACTCAACAATGTCGATGAACCCGGGCGTCTCGCCGATCTTATTGCATCGAATCTGCGCATGAAAGTTGATGTGGCCCAGTCCATCCTTGAATGCGAGAAGCCGGTTGAGCGGTTGACTCTGGTCAACACCCAGCTCACACAGGAAGTTGAAGTGGCTTCCATGCAGAATAAGATCCAGTCCATGGCCAAGGAAGGAATGGATAAGGCTCAGAAAGATTTCTTTTTACGAGAACAGCTCAAGGCCATCAAAAAAGAACTTGGTGAATCCACGGATGAAGCCGAAGAGGCCGAAGAAATACGGGCCGCAATAGCTAAAGCGAAAATGCCCAAGGAAGTACGCAAAGAAGCTGAGAAACAGCTGCGCCGCCTCGAAGTCATGCACCCTGAGGCATCAGAAGCTACAGTCATCCGTACCTACCTTGATTGGATGATAGAAATTCCGTGGGCTAAACAGTCCCGTGACCGGCTTGATATCATCGATGCCAAAAAAATCCTTGATGAAGACCATTACGACCTTGAGAAGGTCAAGGAACGCATCCTGGAATATTTGAGTGTGCGCAAGCTCAACCCGTCCATGAAAGGACCTATCCTTTGTTTTGTGGGCCCTCCCGGTGTCGGTAAGACTTCGCTCGGCCGATCTATCGCCCGCAGCCTGAAACGCAAGTTTCACCGTATGTCCCTCGGCGGAATGCGTGATGAAGCTGAAATTCGCGGTCATCGCAGAACCTACATCGGTTCCATGCCCGGCCGCATCATTCAGGCCATCAAACAATGCGGTACCCGTAACCCGGTGATCATGCTTGACGAAATCGACAAGCTCGGTTCCGATTTCCGGGGCGATCCCTCTTCCGCTCTGCTGGAAGTACTGGACCCGGAACAGAATAACTCGTTCACCGATCATTACCTTAACGTGCCCTATGATCTTTCCAAGGTCATGTTTATCTGCACCGCCAACGTGCTGGATTCCATTCCCCGTCCCCTGCTGGACCGCATGGAAGTGATCCGCATTCCCGGCTACACAGAATATGACAAGATCAATATCGCCAAACGCTACATTCTTGGACGCCAGTGCAAGGAAAACGGCCTCAAAGAAAGCGAAATGATTATGGCTGATGAAATCATCGGCAAAATCATCAAGGAATACACACGGGAAGCAGGTCTTAGAAACCTTGAGCGTGAAGTTGGTTCCGTTTGCCGCAAACTGGCCCGTAAGAAGGCGGAAGGCGAAAAAGGCCCCTTTGAAGTAACTGCCGACAACCTGCATAAATATCTCGGTATTCCTAAACATCTTGAAGATGAGAAGGAAAGCGAACTACCCGCAGGCGTAGCTCTCGGACTCGCATGGACTCCGGTAGGAGGAACCGTGCTCCACGTGGAAGTTTCGGCCATGCCCGGCAAGGGCAAGCAGCTGCTGACCGGTCAGCTCGGTGATGTGATGAAAGAATCCGCACAGGCTGCGGTTTCCTTTGCCCGCCGCCATGCAGAGGAATACGGAATCAGCCCTAAATTCCACGAAGAGCAGGACCTGCATATCCATGTTCCTGACGGCGCTACTCCCAAAGACGGCCCGTCTGCGGGTGTTACCCTCGTAACCGCTCTGGTTTCCGCCCTGACCGGAATTCCGACCAATCCGGAACTGGCCATGACCGGGGAAATTTCCCTGCGCGGCCGCGTTCTCCCTGTCGGCGGAATCAAGGAAAAAATCCTCGCTGCGGTCTCACTGGGAATGAAAAGGGTATTGATACCCTCCCAGAACCAGAAGGACCTTGAGGATATCCCAGAAGAGCTGCTTAAAGACATTGAGATAACCCCCATCGAACGCATCGATGAAGTCTGGCCCATCGCCAAGACTAAGTAAGCCTGATCGAAAGATATAATCCAAAGGCCCGCAAGCAAAAATACTTGCGGGCCTTTTCGTTTCAAATCAGAACAGAATGAGATTATTTTAAATGAACACCGTAAAAAAATTACAACCATTAAAAAGCGTAAAGCCGATTCAACAGGTACTCACGGGAGCTATCCTGATTAGTTTTTCGGCTGTATGGGTCGGTTTAGCAGATGTTCCGGCAACAACATCTGCTTTTTATCGCGTTTTTTTCGGATCATTATTTTTATTCCTGGCTGCTGCTTTCTCAGGAGAGTTAAAACAAATAAGCTTAAAGCAAGTGGTGCCGTATAGCCTATGCGGATTTTTATTCGCGCTGGACTTATATTTCTGGCACGAGAGTATCCTTTTGGTCGGTCCCGGTCTGGCTACGATTTTAGGTAATTGTCAGGTTTTTATCATGGCTTTGTGCGGAGTATTGTTTTTGGGCGAAAAACTTACCAGAAGGTTTGTTTTCTCTCTACCAATCGCAATTTTTGGCCTGCTTCTCCTGATCGGTTTTAATTGGGCGGAACTTTCGCAATCGTCAATTAAAGGCATCATGTACGGACTGTTGACCGCACTTTCCTATGCGTTATTTATGCTGCTGCTGAGAAGAATTCAGGCACAGAAAGAAGCCAATCTTGTATACTCGCCGCTACTTTTTATATCCGCATTCTGCGCTGCTTTTCTGGCTGTACCTCTATTGTTAACCAACGCATCTTTTGCCATTCCAAACCTTGAATCTTTTGGATCACTGCTTGCGCTGGGTTTGTTCAGTCAGGCTGTAGGATGGATAATGATAGCGACAGCCATGCCAAAAATTCCAGTCTCTATCACCGGGTTTGTGCTCTTGCTTCAGCCATTCCTTTCATTTCTCTGGGATGTTTTAATTTTTTCCAGGCCGACAACACTTATCCACTGGCTGGGTGTTATAGTCACCCTTGCAGCGATATATCTGGGAGTATCACGGAAACAAAGCTGATATTTAAAACTACCCACGAACCTTGCCATCTCCGCATCCGTACTTATATGTAGCCCAGACATTGCCCCGCCTGACAATTTGGGCTATGCAATTTTTCGCAACTGAGATTTCAAAGCACGGAGTAAATTTAAATGCCTATTTTCGAATATAAATGCGCTGACTGCGGCAAGGAATTCGAGGAGCTGGTTTTCAACCGCGACGAATGTCCTCCCTGCCCGGAATGTAAGTCTGAAAAGACCGGAAAACTTATGTCCGCCTGCAAGTTCAAAACCGGTGGCGGCGTACCTGATTATGGTAGTACTGATGCTGCTCCAGCGCCTGCGGCTTCTACCAGCAGCAGTTCCTGTTCCGGATGTTCCGGCGGTGACTGCTCTTCCTGCGGCAGTTAGACCAATATAAATTTCAAACTACACGGCGGAATAATGAGAAAAATAACCATCGCAACCCGCGGCAGCAAGCTCGCCCTCTGGCAGGCAAACCACATTTCCGATCTTCTGCGCGAAGAGTATCCCGGAATAGAAGTTCAGCTGCTCAAGATAAAAACCAAAGGCGACAAAATTCTTGACGTTCCACTTGCAAAAGTGGGCGGCAAAGGCCTTTTCGTAAAAGAAATCGAAGAAGCACTGCTCGACGGTCGGGCCGACCTCGCCGTACACAGCATGAAGGATGTCCCTACCGAACTGCCGGAAGGTCTCGAGGTGGGCATCATTCCCCCCCGTGAAGCTGAAACCGACACCCTGCTTTCCGTGAAATACGATTCACTGGAAAGCCTGCCCGCCGGTGCGGTTGTCGGAACAAGCAGCCTGCGCCGCCAATCACAGGTGCTGACCCTGCGTGACGATCTGAAAATCGAATCCTTGCGCGGCAATCTTGATACCCGCGTGCGCAAACTTCTTGATGGAGAATTTGACGCTATCGTAGTTGCCACAGCAGGACTCAACAGACTCAATCTTTCCGCTCCCAAGAGTGAAATTCTCGGCCCCCCGACCTTTCTGCCCGCGGTGGCACAGGGAGCTCTAGGAATCGAATACCGCATTGAAGACACCGAAATACAAGATATTCTCGCCTTCATTCATGATGAAGTCACCGCCCGTCAGGTTCACGCTGAACGCGGTTTCCTGACCGGTCTGGACGGAGGATGTCAGGTTCCCATCGCGGCATGGTCCCAGCTTGATGGGGATCAGGTTAAACTGACCGGCTTTGTCGCTGACATTGACGGTTCCAGCCCAATCCGCATGGAGAAATCCGGCCCCGCCGAAGATGCGTGGAACATCGGAACCGCCCTTGCTGAAGAAGTACTGGCCGCAGGAGCCAAAGAAATTCTCGATCGCGTTTATGATAAATGCTGATCCGGCAATCCTGAAACAGTTCCAGACAATTCCGGGAGTAGGCAGCTCAATTGCCAAGGACCTTTGGAATCTGGGCTACCGTTCCCTTTCCGAAATCAGGGACGAAAACCCGGACGACATGTACGAACGGCTGGAAGAACTGGCCGGCTGCCATGTGGACCGCTGCATGCTTTATGTTTTTAGGTGTGCGGTTTATTGTGTAAGCAATGAATACCGGGACCCGGAACTCGAGAAATGGTGGAACTGGAAGGATTGATCAAAGCATAAGAGCCAAAAGCCCGGAGCATGATATATGCTCCGGGCTTTTTTAATCTATTTCTTTTTTAAATCGAAACCCTAAAGTCCCCTCTCAACTGTCCGATATGAACATAAACAGGGATCTTTAAAAAACATCATTTATAACTTCCAGGGACGGAGGTATACAATGGCAAACGGACATGAATTCAACAAGGTGTCACAGGTTCCTCCCGTAAGGGACGAAGATCTTGCGAACTCAATGAAGACTCTGCAAAAGAAGAGATTGCAGAGAAAGGCATACGCGGACCCGGATATGCACCGCGAACTGGTGAAGATAATTTCTTCTCCTGTTTACAATGCCAACGCGGAGCTGATTCAGGCAGTTACGAGCAGCCGAGGTTCCGCCTAAAAAAATTTCAAATACTGGAATCGCCAATTCCTCCTCATAAAAGAAAAGGCGCAGGTTTTCGCAAACCTGCGCCTTTTATATTTTTTAAAAAACAAACTATCTGATCCGCAACCGGGCAACCCCGCTTTCAAAAGCTTTCACCTCTCCCACATGAGCGGCCAGATCACCTTCCTGCACGAGCATATCAATAGCCTGTTGCAATTTATTTTCAGGAACGGCCAGCACCAGTCCGCCGGATGTCTGGGCATCAAAAACCAGTTCGGCCTTTATGCTGTCAACGTCAGCGGCTACATGTACCTGTGAGCTGCAAAAATTACGATTGGCAAAGCTGCCCGCAGGTATCATTCCCATAGAAGCCAGTTCAACCACATCGTCCATAAACGGCACAGAATCCAGCCACAATTCAACAGAAACGCTTGAAGCTTCTGCCATTTCCAGCACATGCCCGCCCAGACCAAAGCCGGTAATATCCGTAGCACCTTTTAGATCCAACTCACGGATAACCTTTCCGCCCGCGCTGTTCAGTCTGGAAGCCCATTTGTACACATCACGCTCGAAGCGCTCTGCTCCATCCCAATCTGCCTTCAGGGCAGTTGCCAGCACTCCGGTTCCGAGCGGTTTGGTCAGCAGCAGCTGGTCCCCTTCGCGCAAGCCCTTATTCGAGGCGAAGCTGTCCGGGGAAACCATTCCGGTAACGGAAAGACCGTACTTTATCTCATCATCTTCAACGCTATGCCCGCCGGCCAGCACGGCTCCTGATTCCCGGATTTTATCCATACCGCCCTGCAGAATCTCACGCAGGATAGCGGGCCCCATTTCCTTCATGGGATAGCAGACAATATTCATTGCGGTCCACGGCTCACCGCCCATGGCGTAGACATCGGAAAGCGCGTTGGCAGCAGCAATCTGCCCGAACCAATACGGATTGTTCACAACCGGTGTAAAAAAATCAACGGTCTGGACCAGTGCTTTGCCCGCAGGAAAAGAGACTATGGCGGAATCCTCGTTCCCGCCCAGCCCGGTAAGAAGGCGCTCGTCCTCCACGGCCAGCCCGCTCAAAACCTGCTCCAGGTCCCCCGGAGCAATCTTGGCGGCTCAACCAGCTGCTTTTACAGTCTTTACCAATTCTTTAGGCATGCCTAGAATCCTTATTTAATGCGTTATTCACTTTTTGACACAAACATTACATCAACAATAATGCTTAGTACGAAGGTTATTAATTTTTAATGAAGAGTCCAGAAAAATCTCCCCGGAGCATTCTTTAACCGGAAAAATAAAACTTACAGATCCCCTCCGGGAGCGACTCCGGCATCATCGAATGTTGCCATTTCGTTATAAATATTTGCGGCTGCGCGCAGCAGAAACATGGAAAGCGCAGCTCCGGAACCTTCGCCAAGCCGCATATCAAGATGCAGGAGAGGATTGCGGTCAAGCGCCTTGATGACTTGCGCGTACCCCGGTTCCGCCGAGGCATGGCTGAGTACGCAGTAGCCTCCGACCGCCGGACAGATCTGCGCCGCAGCAGCATAAGCCGCTGTAGAAATAAACCCGTCAATGCAGATCATCTGCCGGTTCTTGGCTCCGCCGATGATAAGTCCGGCGAGAGCGGCAATTTCATAGCCGCCGAGGGCGGCAAGAATAGCCAGAGGATCGGAAGATCGTACGGTTTCGGCATTGACGTCCAAAGCACGGCGGATAACCTCTATTTTACGCAGCACAGCTTTGGCATCGATGCCTCCGCCGGGCCCCGTAATATCTGCGGGATCAAGATCGAAATATGCGCAATACAAAGCAGTGGAAGGCGTGGTGTTGGAAACGCCCATCTCGCCGGTCCCCAGCACTTTTACTCCCTGCTCATGAGCCTCGTTCGCAAGCTCAAGGCCTAGAAAAATTGCCTTGAGGCAGCTTTCTTCATCCATGGCCGGTCCCTTGGAAATATTGGCTGTGCCGCACGCAACTCTACGCTGAATCAAATCGGGGTGATCAGGAAAAGGGCCGCCCTTGCAACCGGCGTCGACCACCATCAATTCCACCCCGGATGTGCGGGCAAGGACATTAATCCCCGCTCCGCCGGTCAGAAAGTTCTCAACCATCTGCCGGGTAACTTCTTGCGGAAAATAGCTGACATTCTCCTCATTGACCCCGTGATCCCCGGCAATGGTGTAAATACGGGCCGGATCAGCCATGGGAACATAACCGCCGGACGCGACATATATTTTTACAGCAAGATCTTCCAATCTTCCCAGACTGCCGAGAGGCTTGGTCAAATTATCCAGATGGGCTCGGGCCCGTCCTTCCAGAGAGGAATCCACCTGCTGCACTGCGCAGACAATGCGCTCCAGCTCTGTTCTGGAATATTTACTTGTCATTTTAACCTCTTTTGGATGATCTGCTGTATTGAGGAACCATAATCTAGTGTGCTAGTATTTATCTTGAAATGAAGAAAATATGTATCCTCCATGCCAATTGTCAGGGTGAGCCGCTGGAAGAGCTGTTCAAGCTCAGCGACGGATTCAACAGCGAATTCGATCTCCACCGCTACACCAATTATACACGGGATCATATTCCTGAAAAGATTCTAAGTGAATGTGATCTTTTCCTGTTTCAGACTCTTTCGGAAGCATGGGGGGAACACTCTTCGGAAAAATTATGCGCAGGGCTGAAAAAAACAGCCCGCTCAATCGCTATTCCCAATATGCTTTTCAAGCATTATTGGCCGCTGTGGTCCGGCGCTCCCGGCTTTAATTACCGTGATATATTTCTGGACACACTTCTTGAAAAGAAGCTGAGCGAATCTCAGATTTTGCACCTTTTCCTGAACACAAGGCTGACCAATATCTATGATATTAAAAAAATTATAGCAAAGTCCGAACAGATTGAGAGGGAAAAGGAAAAGCTTACCCCGGTCAAATACGTGGACTGGGTCCTGAAAAACTACACCCAAAAGCCGCTTTTCATGACCATCAATCATCCCGGCAGGGAATTGCTGGTAATGACCGCCAACGCACTGCTTGGAGAATTGGGCATAGCCCCGTTGACCGAACAGGATCTTGAAAATTTCCAAACGCCGTTCGCAGACTTCGAGCAACCCATTCATCCGCAGGTGACGGAGCTGCTCGGTCTCGAATTTCTGGGGCCGGAGCATCGTTATCACGTCTATGGTGCGGAGCTGACCTTTGAAGAATACGCCATGCGCTACATCAAATGCCGCATGAGCGGTATCGACGATTTCATCGGCTTTCTCACCGCCACGGCGACAATGGAAAAATCCTGATCAGCCTCTATCCGTTCAGGAACTAGCCGTTCAGGTTAGGCGGACCCATGACTATCATCTCAGCCAGAGTCAGATCGACCTTGGGCATGGTCCTGATCTTATTTCCAAGCAGCCCCATCTCAAGCCCCACAAGTTCCTTGTAAAGCGGGGTACGATCCACCACGGGAACATTCTCCATCTCTTTGGTCAGATCCTGACACTTGAAGCAACCGGGAAAAGACAGCTGTCGTCCGTTAGGCTGACGCAGAGTATTCACCACACCGTGCATGCGACAGATCATCAGCCTGTGCTTATAAACTCCGCACAAACCGTCATCATTTAGCGGACACATTGTCTTGGGCCGGATGCCGTTTTCCAGCATGGCTTTTGCATTTCGCACATATTCTTCAGAACGGCTGATATATTCATTACGCTTATCTTCGGGAAGTTTATTGAGTCCCTGCCAGAGATAAGTCCACTCTACGTAGGTGTGGTGCTGAAAATAGCTGGTGCAGCAGTTTTGTTCGCACCCCTCGCAGGAGAGTCCGATTTTGGCGGAAGTGTCAGCATAAACGGAGGCCATGCGTTCATAAAGTGCGCCCAGTTTGCGGAACACGGCCTGTCGGGTCATTTTTTTCATTATATATCCTTAACTTCACTTACTTCTTTTGATTTTAACCACTTAAGAACCTGATCCGCACATTCTTCCGGTGAGCAACGGTCCGTGTCAACGATAAAATCAGCATACTGTTCGTAGAGGGGAATCCGTTCCTTATAAAGCTCATCCAGAGACTGTCCCGGGATAATGGCCAGCCCGCGATCTTCGCCCTGACCGACACGGTTAAGGCAGGTTTCACTGGAGATGCGCAGATAAATAACAGGACCGAGCAGTTTCAACCGCTCCATGGCTTTGGGGCCGTAGACGACACTGCCTCCGGTGGACACAACCATGCGGAAAACCCCGATCCCGGAAACGATGTATTCCTCGGACTTCCGAAATTCCTCAACTCCCAGATGATCAACTATACTTTGCAGCGGACTTCCGTAATACCCCTCGATGACCGAATCCGTATCCATGTGCTCCCAGCCGAGTTTCTCAGCCAGAAGCGGTGCCAGAGTCGACTTTCCGGCCCCGGCCATACCGATCAGAATCACCGAACAATCCTCTGAAAATTCATTGTTCCATACTTGCATAAAAAATATCAAACCTTCCGGGCGCAATACGCTCCGCAGCTGGTACGGTGGAGTAAATCAGGAATGAATGAGCACAACCTTGTCTTCGTCATCCCGTTCTTTGACCAGAACATTTACATGCTGATTTTCAAACGTGACCACTTCCTTGCCCACATAGTCGGCACTGATAGGCAGCTCACGATGACCGCGATCAACCAGCACCAGTAATTCAACCCTGTGCGGCCGACCAAAATCGAGCACGGCTTCAAGGGCGGCGCGTACAGTCCGGCCGGAAAAAAGCACGTCATCCACTAAAATTACAGAAGCCGATTCAATGTCAAAAGGTATTTCTGTGCAATTGATGCTCGGCTGCCGGCCCAGATTCGTCCAATCATCCCGGTAGAGGTTAATATCCAGCTTTCCGAGCGGGATCTTCCTGCCGAGCTTTTCATCCAGGCTGCGTTTTAAACGTTCAGCGAGATCCGCTCCCCGCCGCTGGATACCGATAATTGCGAGGTTCTCATCGTCTCCACGCCGCTCGGTGACCTCTGAAGCAAGACGATCCAGAGTACGGGCCATTGCTTTTTCCGAAAGGATAATCTTCTGTTCTTTCATGATTCTCCGCACCAAAAGATGTTGATTATTATTATCAAATCTGTTCAAATTATTTTTAAAAAAGTAACCTGCCGGGACTAGCTATAATTAATGTATCAAGTCAATGCAATCCCCGCAATTTCGGCAAACAAGGAAATATCAATGCAGAGTACATTTGAAATCAAGGGAATGACTTGCTCCGCCTGTTCTGCAAGGCTGGAGCGGGTAGTTGGAAATATGGATGGAGTCAGCCGCGCGACAGTAAATCTGGCTGCAGAACTGCTTTCGGCTGAACATAATCCGGAACAGATTTCAAGCTCGGATATCATCGCTGCTGTGGAAATGGCCGGATTTGAAGCTACGCAAAAAATTGAAGGAACCGAGCTGACTCTTCCAATTTCGGGAATGACCTGCTCAGCATGCTCTTCAAGACTGGAAAGAGTGCTGAATGCCACTGAAGGAATTATCAGCGCGCAGGTCAGCCTTGCCTCGGAAACCGCAACCATTAAGTTCAATCCTTCCGGGGTAGCTCTACGCCAAATACGAAAACTGATTTCCGACGCCGGATTTGAAGCTGGACAGATTCAATCCGCGCACAACGCCAAAGAAAATTTTGAGCAAAGAAAAGCCGAAAATTTAGCAAGACAGAGTGAAATGAAAAACCGGCTCATAGCCGCCATGGCTTTCACCGTCCCGCTGCTGATCATAACAATGGGACACATGATCGGCATGCCGCTGCCGGGCTTCATCAATCCGCAGAGTTCCCCTCTGGGCTTTGCGCTCATTCAGCTGGCCTTGACCGCACCCGTGCTCTGGTTCGGTCGCAATTTCTATCAGCACGGCTTTCCCAACCTGCTGCGCGGAGCTCCAAATATGGACTCCCTTATCGCCGTGGGAACCTCAGCAGCGGTGGTCTACTCGCTCTGGAACACAATTGAAATCGGGCTGGGCATGGATGCACAAGCACGGGCGATGGATCTTTATTTTGAATCGGCTGCCACCATTATCGCCCTCATCTCTTTAGGTAAATTTCAGGAAACCCGCGCTAGATCGCGTACTTCGGCTGCAATCGAGAAACTGATGGATCTAACCCCGGCACAGGCAATTCTGCTGCAGGGAGATGAACAGATTCCCACACCGGTGGAAGAAATCGAACCGGGAGATTTCATTCTAATCCGACCCGGCGACAGGGTTGCCGCTGACGGCAAAGTTACAGAGGGACATTCCGATGTAGATGAGTCCATGCTTACCGGTGAATCCATGCCTGTTCCCAAGACAGCAGGCGACGATATGGCCGGAGGGACGGTAAATATTGGCGGAGGAGCCCTCAAAGTACAGGTCGCCAATGTGGGCGAAAACACCGTACTCTCGCGTATCATCCGCCTTGTGCAGGAAGCGCAGGGATCAAAGGCCCCTATTTCGAGCCTTGCGGATACCGTAAGCTTTTATTTCGTGCCCACGGTTATGATCATCGGCATTATCGCCGCGCTGGGCTGGTTCTTTTTCAGCGCTGAACCATTCACCTTTGCCTTGCGCATTTTCATCAGTGTTATGGTCATAGCCTGCCCATGCGCCATGGGTCTTGCCACGCCTACTGCCATAATGGTCGGAACAGGGCGCGGAGCACAGCTCGGTGTACTGGTAAAGTCCGGCGCAGCCCTTGAAACAGCAGGGAAAATCAATACCATGATTTTCGACAAGACCGGGACCCTGACCTACGGCAGACCGGAAGTGGCCGACACATTCACTGTGGAGGGGGTAACTCCGGAAAAATTGCTGCTTCAGGCCGGTTCCGCAGAAAAGCAATCTGAACATCCGCTGGCTAAAGCCGTGACCAACGCGGCTGAAAAACTCGGATCACCGCTACCGGCAACAACTGCTTTTCAGGCTGTAGCGGGGCTCGGTATAAATACGGAAACTGACGGCAGCACAATGCTGCTGGGTAACCGTAAATTCCTAGAACAGAATTTTATCGGCGGGCTGGATGACACCGCCGCCAATGAAGCAGCCCTCGGTTTTGCTTCCAAAGGGCAAAGCCCGCTCTACATCGCAAAAGACGGAAAGCTGGCCGGGATTCTGGCAATTGCCGATCGCATCAAGGACGAAACAGCACAGACAATCAGTAAACTCCATGACCTCGGCGTGCAGACAATTATGCTGACCGGTGACAACGATAAGGTCGCCAACGCCATTGCCGATAAAGCCGGAATTGACAAAGTAATTGCTCAGGTAATGCCTGACCGCAAGGCTGAAGTGGTCAATAAAGAGAAGGAAGGAGGCCGCAAGGTGGCGATGGTCGGTGACGGAATAAACGATGCTCCGGCCCTTGCTTCAGCTGATCTGGGTATCGCGATGGGTACTGGAATTGACGTTGCGATCGAATCAGGAGATATTGTACTCATGAAGGGCGATTTGGGAGGAGTGCTTACCGCCCTTTCATTAAGCCGCGCAACAGTCAGAAATATCAAGCAGAATCTGTTCTGGGCATTTGCCTTCAATGTACTGGGGATTCCGGTTGCGGCTGGCTTGCTCCATATCTTCGGAGGCCCGACCCTTTCACCCATGTTTGCGGCAGCGGCTATGTCGATCAGCTCAGTTACTGTCGTCAGCAACGCTTTGAGACTGAAATTATTTAAACCGGAAGATTGATTTTGAAAGACATTACCCTTGTTTTCCCGCAATGGCAGGGTTCCATCGATAATGAAGCCTTGACAGCCGGAGCGCTCGCACTGGCTGAGGGGATTAAGGGGCTTCCCGCCCTGAATACAGTGCAGACGGCCCCGTTCAGGAAAATAAAAAGCAGCTCTTCGATTGCCGGCAAGGATGACATCGTCAAGCAATTGCAGAATGCCTGCACCATACTGGAACAGAAAAATCCGGATCGTGTACTCCTGCTGGGCGGTGACTGCTCTACTGAAACAGGCCCGGTTTCGTGGATGTCCCGTAAATACGGTGCTGACACCGCTTTAATCTGGCTGGATGCCCACCCTGACCTTAATACCCCGGAGAGTTCACAATCCGGGCGTTTTCAGGGTATGGCACTTTCCGCTCTTTTGGGAAATACGGGCCGGGAAATTACAGATTCCATGTTCGACACCCTGCAACCGGATCAGGTTTTCTGCGTCGGCGTCAGAGTTTTTGATCCCCCGGAACTTGAATTTATCGCCAGCAAAAAGATGCCCTTTTTCGGTCCCGGCGAACTGGAACGTGATCCGGCGTGGCTTGCAAGACAGATTCACACTGCCGGTTTCAGCAAAGTATACATTCACATGGATGTGGACGCGATCAATCCCATTGGTTTCCCTCATGGCAAACCGGCGCCGCCTGCCGGACTTAACTTCATTAATATCCTGAAAATTATTGAAGAAGTCGGCAAAAAAACGGATATCTGCGGGCTGGGTATCACCGAATTTCATCCCGGCAATGAAAGGGGCATTGAAAAAGCGTCCCAACTCATAGAAAAAACATTGCCCGACTTTCTATTAAAATAGCAAACAACACAAAAAATATACCGTACTGCAATCAAAATTGCAGTACGGTATTATTACTTTACCGGTCAGAGTAGTATTCAATGCGTTAAATACTGCTCCTTTGTGCAAAAGCTACTATTGAAGATCCCTGATCATATCTTTGATCAGCTTCCCGCTGGGAGTTTTAGCCCCGGGATTCATTTGGACCAATCCATTCCATGTCTGAATCGCCGCGGCCTTATCCTTCAGGTCATAATACTGGACAATCCCCTTATTAAAACGTGCGGTCTCATGATCCGGCGCAGCAAGGATCGCTTTATCAAAACTCTCCACAGCCTTTTGCGGATTTCCGTTACGGCGGTACATTACGCCCAGATCAGTAAGCACATGCGCATCACCCGGCTTAAGTGCTAATGATTTTTTATAGGCATCTATGGCTTTGGAATGCTGATCCGTATCGAAATACAGGTTGCCGAGCCTTGCCCACAAATCTGCTGAATCCGGCTGCGATTCAAGCTGCCGCTGTGTTTCCACTATCTGTTGCGCAAATCCTGTTCCCCCGGCAGTCGTCGCTGGAGTTGTAGATTCCTTCAGTGCGGGAATGAGCACCCCGCCCAAAAAAAGCCCCGCCGCCAGTGCTACGGCAGCTATTATAATAGTACTTGTTCTGTTTTCTGAGGCCATCCCTTGCCCCTTTTTATTCTTTCCCAAAATACTTCTCCCGGTCATCCGGCCTCAAATTCCGGATCACCATATTTTGCACAAAATATGTGCAAAAATTAGTGTTTAATGCAAAATAAAACACAACTTTTACCCCAAAGACCCTAAACATCCATTCGCCTGATTAGAAAAATATTCAAGCAAAGGTTATACCACAAGCCGACAGATTTTTTTTGAGGCTGAATCAGGCAAATATTATTCTGGCAACATGCTGCTGTCTTTACAAAAAAAGTAAATCAGAAAAGCACCTGTCACTACTACATTTTTAGATTTTATTAAAAAAACACAGTGTTTTTTAATAAAAACGAAATTTATCGAATAATATTCTTTATCTTTTTAAATATACTCAATGAATATAAAATCACAAAATAAGATTACAAAAACGTATTTTACCACTGTAAAACAAAACTTATACCGAATATATTAAATGCTTAAACATCACTATTGCGCAAAATAAACAATATTTTTTGACGCAAAAAATATTAATCCATAAAATTCTTGCTCATTTCTTCTGTATTATGTACTTATCCCAGAACAATATTTTGTAAGGGTTTTTTTCTGCGAAATAAACACAATCATTTCACAGAATTTTGGTGCTAAAGCAAACAGGGGATTATTTATGGATTTCATGACTTCGTTGGACGCAATTGTTGGAAAAATCGGCGCATTCGCGTGGGGACCGCCCATGCTGATTCTTCTGGTCGGCACAGGCTTCTGGCTGACCCTCGCACTGCGCGGTGTTCAATTCAGCAAACTTTTTTACGCATTGTACCTTGCACTGATCAAACGCAAGGAAGAAACAGATGAACCCGGCGACATCACCCACTTTCAGGCTCTGATGACCGCCCTCTCCGCTACAGTCGGAACCGGTAACATTGCCGGTGTTGCCACAGCGGTAGCAGTCGGTGGCCCCGGTGCGCTGTTCTGGATGTGGGTCACAGGGCTCGTCGGCATGGCTACAAAATATGCGGAAGCAGTTCTGGCTGTTAAATACAGAGTAGTCGACGAAAACGGTGAAATGAGCGGCGGTCCCATGTACTACATTTCCAAGGGACTGAAAATGCCTTGGCTGGGAACACTTTTCGCTATATTCGCTTCCTTCGCAGCCTTCGGTATCGGTAATATGGTTCAGTCCAACTCTGTTGCAGACGCGGTTGAAGCTACCTACGGAATTTCCCCTTACGTTACCGGCGGCCTGCTTATGATCCTGACCGCAGCTGTTATTCTCGGCGGTATTAAAAAGATCGGTAAAGTAACAGGGCTGCTTGTACCCGTCATGATTGTTTTCTACATGGCAGGCGCATCATACATCATTTTCGCCAATATCGCAGAAGTCCCCGCAGCATTTGCGCTTATTTTTGATCAGGCTTTCAACCCCACTTCCGCTGTTGGCGGATTTGCAGGCGCAAGCGTGATGCTGGCCATCCGCATGGGTGTCGCCCGCGGTGTTTTCTCCAACGAATCCGGACTCGGCAGCGCCCCTATCGCAGCCGCAGCCGCACAGACCAAAGAGCCTGTAACTCAGGCGCTGGTCTCCATGACCCAGACCTTCATTGATACTCTGATAGTCTGCACCATGACCGGCCTTGTCCTCATTCTCACCGGCGCATGGTCCGGCGGCACCACAGGTGCGGAACTGACCACTATCGCCTTTTCACAGGGTATGCCCGGCGGCGCACACATCGTCACCATCGGCCTGATTCTTTTCGCTTACTCCACCATCCTCGGCTGGTGCTACTACGGCGAAAAATCCATGGAATACCTGTTCGGAGTTAAAGCAATACTGCCTTTCCGTCTGGTCTTCATCTGTTTCGTCGGTATCGGCGCCATCGCCAAGCTCAGCTTTGTATGGAACCTTTCCGATACCTTCAACGGCCTTATGGCTATCCCCAACCTCATCGGTTTGATCCTGCTTACCCCTGTTGTGGTAAAAGAAACCAGAGCATTCTTTGCTAAAAAGAACGCAAATGTTTCCGCTCAGACAGAATCAAACTAGTCCGAAACGATAGCATAAAATGACAAAAGTCCCCTGCCTGAAATTCAGGCAGGGGACTTTTTCGGTTTATGGATCATAAAAAAGGGCCGCTCCGCTAAGAGCAGCCTCTATAAAATTATCATCTTAAAAAACTACATCAGAATACTGCGGCGACAGAATTCAACTGCTTCAGCGCGAACATCCTGACGATCAGGCCAGTAGAGCTGCATTCTGGTCAAACCGAAGATAATTGTCATCACAACCGTTGCGTTTTCTTCAACCGCAACATCGCGAACAACGCCCTTTTTAATACCGATTCTGATACATTCTTCAAGAACCAGATCAAGATTTTTCATAAAAACAGCCATAAGCCGTTTTGGTGATTCCAGCAGACCGTACGTTGAAAGCATGATTTTCATATCTACTTCATGAGCTTCTACAAAAGAGAAATACTCATTCATGATCTCTTCAAGAGAGCACTCTTCACGGTCCAATTTCTGACGGATGGATTCTATATAATAAGAGAATTGCTCCTCAAGGGCATCGAGAATGTGCAAGAGAATATCTTCCTTGCTTTCAAAATGCCTATAGATAGTACCCTCCGAAATATTTGCCATTTTAGCCAGATTGGCAGTTGTGGCCTTATGGAAACCCACCTCTGAAATCATTTCCTTGGCTGTTGCGAGGATGATGTCCTTGGTTTTCATTTTACGGTCTCCCTTGAGCGCCCATACGCCCATGTTCAATCATTTTTATAAAATATTTTATCAAACTTTTTGCCTGATTACTAACACTCGTTCTAAACTGAATTAATTACCCCATGCAAGGGATGAGGTCAACCGGATTAGATTGACAAAACCTGATAGAAAACTTATTTTAGATAGATAAATCCTATAAGGAGGAAATCATGATAGAAATTACTGAAGCTGCACAAAAACAGCTTGAAAACTATTTTGCAGATAAAGACAGGACTCCCATCCGCATCTACCTGGCCACAGGTGGCTGAGCTGGCCCCAGGCTGGCATTGGCTCTGGATGAGCCAAAAGATAACGATGTGAATTTTGAAATAGAAGGGTTCACTTTCCTGCTGGATAAAGACCTTAATGAACAAGGCAGCCCTTTCCGTGTTGACCTCAGCTATACCGGTTTTGTGATTGACTCTAAAATCGAGCTTGGCGGTGGTGGTGAATGCGGCTCCTGCTCTGGAAGCTGTGGCTAGATAACAGCCTAATATAAAAAGCTTTTACATTGCAGTAAAATACGTTAGCGGCTTAATGGTCGCCTCTTCGGAGGCGACTTTTTTTATCACTTTTGTAACATTTTTTATTTTGCAGAGAACTGAAACAAGATGTAAGATGATCACCCTGTTGATTAACAGAGTGGAGATTTAAGTGAGGAAACGGGAAAGAATCCAAGGTATTTTTTCAGCCCAGAGAATGTCCGTAATCGGAACGGGAACAACCAAAAAAAAGACTAAGCAACTTACATACTGGTATGCCGAAGAACAAGAAAACGGTGTCCTGAAAGTTCAAGCTATAAACGATAACTACATTCCCACCGGACCGGTCGTGGCAGTGGAAATGGAACTTTTTTTAAAAGACTACCATCCTGAACCGGAACTATATGTAAAAAAAGTCATTCCCAACCTGAAAAAGCTGGAAAAATCAATATCTTTAGGCGAAAGCCATCGTGCTAACGGTGAGACTTATAGCGCCGAGTATGAATTCAACAAAGCCATGAGCCTTGATGAAATGAACGTGCGCGTGAATTTCGGACTGGGATTGACCTATTTCGACCGTGGTGAAGTTGAACGTGCGGAAAATATTTTCAAACGTCTTGTTTGTCTGGAAGGCAGTTTCGAACCGCAGCATAAACACCTGTTCAACGAATTCGGTATATCTCTGCGTAAAAACGGCATGCACCAGCAGGCTCTGGCATATTATCTCAAAGCAATCGATCTGGTACAGAGTGATGAAAACCTGCATCTGAATATCGCCCGCGTCTATTTTGAAGCCGGGGAAATAAAACCCTGCCTCGAACACCTGCGCCAATCATTATTAATAAACAGGGAACTCGAAGAAGCCTGCGTTTTCCTGCAGTTTCTCAAAAGCAAAGGTTTTATAGAAGACTGCACGCTGGATCAGATAATTGGAAGAGAGAGCGACAGCAGCGATATCATTGATTCACTGCTCAAGAAACCACCCAAAGAAGAAGCAAATCCGCTCAAATCGCAGACACCGAAAGCCAAATCAGCATCCCTGACTGAAGAACTTAATTTCCTATAAATATAGAGAGTGGATCAGTCCGGGCAGGGCTGAATCCACTTTTCCTGTATACCCTTGATGACTCCACGCTTTTGCAAGGCATCAAAGGCTTTCTGCCAAAGCAGGACCTTTGCGGGGTCAGTTGATTTTGAAAAAGCCATATACAGCTTGAGTTTGCGAAAAGATAAAACTGGAACGGCGTTGTTCAACAATTCTTTATCATTTTTCAGAAACTCTTTAACTCCGATGTCTGATGTTGCCACCAGATCAATCCTGCCGCGGACAAGTTTTTTAAAATTAATTTTCTGGCTGTCGGTAACTTCTAGATTGGTAAAGCCCATACTTTTCAGAAATTGAGCTCTTGCGTCATCACGATACACACCTATCCCTGATACCTTTTTGGCTTCACTCAGGCTGCTTAGCTTTCGCCCATTTTTTCGCCCATAGAAAACCCAATTATAACAGGCAACAGGACCTACCCATTGAAACAAAGCCTCCCTTGCCTTTGTCCTACTGGTGGAAAAAAGCATCACATCGGGCTGGGTCTGCAAAAATTTGTAACCACGGGCCCACGGCATAACTTCAATGGGGGTGTCACAACCAAGTTCTTTTTTTATGGCCTCGACAATTTCCACTCCGAACCCGATCAAATCACCTTCATCGTCTTCATAAGCGGAGGGAGGACTTAACTCTGTAATAATTTTTAAATTACAGTCCGCTGCCCGCGTTGCAGAATCAGTCAGCGCAACGATTAATAATCCTAAAAAAAGTACATAAAAAAAACTTTTCACCACAGCCAGCCCCTTTTGATTGCCGCACAGGATTTTGTTTAAATATAACCTGACTGAAAGCTAAAAACAACCGCCACACTATTTTTTTTTGGATCTATTAAATTTTGCATTAAAAAGCCGGAAACAGGTAATCCTGTTTCCGGCTTCAAAAGATTAAGACAATTTCAAAAAAGACCTGATAAATTTATTTTCCTGTCCACTCAGACATGAAATCTTCAGGGCCGACAACCATGTAGCCGCGTTCCTGAAGAGCCGCCACGATGGGAGAGGCATCTTCCGTGTCCACACGCACAACCACCATCCTGCGATTGTTATGGTGAAAAAGACCGGTGCTGATAATACTGTACTTCATGTTAGAGATAATACCGGCCACTTCATAAAGCACTCCGGTCCGCTCCTCTACATCTACAACAATACGAGAGCCGCCCTGCTTAAGGCCCATTTCTTCAACCAGCAATTCAAGCATTTTGTTGCGGTTGATGTAGCCGATGAGATTTTTTGCTTCATCGACGACAGCCAGCCCTGAAAGATTCATTTCAAACATCAGATCCGCAGCAGCTTCAATCTCAGTTTCCGGAGGAATGGTAGTAATGGTTTTACGCACCACCTCTCTGACGGTCAGCTTGCTGAGAAGATAGTTCAGTTCATGCTTGTCCAATGAGCTGATCACTGAAGGAAGGGCCGCACGGACATCCTCTTTGGTGACATAGCCCACGAGGTCGTCGCCCTCTTTGACAAGAAGCATCCACAACTGATTGTCTTCCAGAATTTTGTCCGCTTCCTTTACCAGAGTGTCAGGGGTTACGGTCACAAAGTCCTTGAGCATTTTCAGTCCCACATACATCTGCATGTCCTCCAGAGTCCGGCAATAGTCCGGTGCGTAAAAAAGTTTAATTGAAATACCCACACCCCATACCCAAGCTTTCGCGCACTTGCAAGGAATGCCCTCGTCTGCGGATATTTTTTACTTTATCATAACGACGACCAAAAACACTCTATCATATAGATGAAATATAAATGCTGTTCACCGTGTCACCATAGTTATACATTTATGCGCTAAAGCACCTTGCCCCTGTTAATTTTTTGGGTTAGTCCAAAATCCATGCACGAAATGTCAATAGCGCAAAGTATACTTGCAATCATTGAAGAGGAAATGGAAAAGCAACCCGGTGCCAGCCTCAAGAAAGTTGTGGTAGGTAACGGAGCGCTTGCTGGAGTAGTCTCTGATGCTCTTACTTTCGGCTGGGAAGCGGTTACCGTGGGAACATCCCTGCAAGGCTCTGTTCTGGAAGTAAACGAAATTCCCATCAAAGTCCGCTGCGGCGGGTGTAAACACGAATTTTTCCCCGAAGACAAACTTTACATGAATTGCCCGGAATGCGGTCTGGAAATTGGTCATGAAGTTCTTCAGGGCAAGGAATTGCAAATCGAAAGCATTGAGATTGACGATTAACCTTAAGGAGTTGGAAATGGGTGAAATCCCTGTGGTACGCAATATTCTGGAAGCAAATGACAGAATTGCCGATGAACTGAAACAGTTTTTCAAAGAAAAAAATATTCTTTGCCTCAACCTCATGAGCTCACCCGGGTCCGGTAAAACCAGCCTATTGGAAAAGACCCTCGCGGACCTCAAAGATGAATTCAAGATGGCGGTTATCGAAGGAGACCTGCAAACCGATAACGATGCTCGCAGAGTAGCCGCTACCGGAGCACAGGCTGTACAGATTAACACCGAAGGCGGATGCCATCTCAACTCCAGCCAGGTTAAGGAAGCTCTTTCCCTGATTGATCTCGAAGGGGTGGATATCCTTTTCGTAGAAAATGTGGGCAACCTCGTATGTCCCGCCGAATTCAACGTAGGTGAAGACCACAAAATCACTCTGCTTACTGTAACGGAAGGGGATGATAAACCTGAGAAATATCCCCTCATGTTTCACATTTCATCAGTGATGATCCTCAACAAAATAGATCTTCTGCCCTACGTGGATTTCGACCTTGAAAAAGCGCAGCAGCATGCGCGCAAGCTCAATGCCGACATCGCCCTCTTCCCCCTCTCCTGCCGCACCCGCGAAGGATTGGAAGGGTGGTACGAATGGCTCCGCAAGGCCCGCGAAGCTAAGAAATAATAAAAGCCTCCGGCGGCCCTGCCGGGGGTTTTAGAGCTTTTTGCAAAAGGGAGTCCAGAGGGAAAAAACTTATACATAAGTTTTCCCCTCTGGCCGCCGGAGGAATAGATATCATGAAATTCCCCAGTAATCTGCCTTGCTCTGCTGTCCTTGACTCCCTTGCAGACGGGGTCTTCACGGTAGACCGGGATTGGAACATCACTTTCTTCAACGAAGCGGCCAGCCGGATTACCGGTATTCCCGCCGAAGAAGCAGTGGGGGCCAAATGCTGGGATGTGTTCCACTCCAGTCTCTGCGACGGGGACTGCGCCCTGCGGTCCTGCCTGAACGATTGCGGACGAATCTCCAACAAATCCATATTCTTCATTCACGCGGATGGCCGCAAGGTGCCTGTATCCATCAGCGCCGCACCGCTCGTTGATGCACAGGGACGCACACTTGGTGGAGTGGAAAGCTTCCGGGACCTGACGGATATCCAGATGATCCGCCGTGAAGTCGAGGACTCATGGCGCTTTGAAGACATCATCGGTAAAAGCGAAAAACTTGGCAAAGTTTTCACCATACTGCCGCAGGTCAGCAAAAGTGAAGCAACGGTTCTGCTACTAGGTGAATCCGGCACCGGTAAGGAATTGTTCGCCCGGGCTATCCATAATTTAAGTGAACGCAAGCACGGCCCCTTTGTTGCAGTAAACTGCGGCGCCCTGCCCGACAATCTTCTTGAGTCCGAACTTTTCGGTTACAAAGCAGGAGCCTTTACTGATGCCCGCAAGGATAAAGCCGGTCGTTTTGAACTGGCCGCCGGCGGTACCATCTTTCTTGATGAAATCGGGGACATGCCGGCTAAACTGCAAGTGAAGCTGCTGCGGGTGTTGCAGGAAAAAACCTTTGAACCTCTGGGCGCGGTCGAAAGCGTGAAGGCTAATGTACGCATTGTAGCCGCCACCAACAAAAATCTGGCCGACCTGGTGGACCAAGGACAATTCAGGCAGGATCTCTATTACCGCTTAAATGTTGTTACGCTGAATCTCCCCGCACTCAAAGACCGGGTAGAAGACATCCCTCTACTGATCAACCATTTCGTCAACAGACTTAATGCCCTGCAGGGCAAGGATATCGACGGCATTTCCGAAGACACCCTGCATATCCTCATGCGCCATCCGTATCCCGGTAATGTTCGCGAACTGGAGAACATTCTTGAATTCGCCTTTATTCTCTGCCCTTCCGGCTTTATTCAGGTAGAACACCTGCCCGAATATCTACAACCCAAAGCCAAAGACAATACGCCAGACGCCGATATGCCCATGACCATGGAAGAAGTAAAATGTATGGCCGTTCGCCGTGCATTAGAACGCAATAACGGGAAAAAAATGGCAACCTGCCGCGAGCTGGGAATATCCAAAGACACCCTGCGGCGCACCATCTCCCGCTGCGACAAACTGGACGCATAATTAGTCCGTCATCTCATCTTTTCGGCTAAATATGAGCCGAAACACGCTTCCCCTCTCACTCTACCATTAGATAATATACTGAATTAACTTGCGTTAATATTCATGGCACAGACTATGCCTATTGTATTGCCATGAGAAGATACGAAGGACGCGATAACAATTCTACACTGCTTTGTTTAGCCTGTTATGGAGACAGGCTGGCCTCCGTATTCGACAATGCACCGGAACTTAAGCTGTTCCGGATGGAAGACAATAAAATTTGCCCCGCAGGTTACCTATCCCTTCCCTCAAAAGACCCAAAGGACAGGACATCCGCCATTATGACCTGCGGGGCAACGTTTTTAATATGTGGCGCAATATGCGGTTGCACCATGAATGAAATGGAACAGGCCGGAGTCAGAGTCATTCCCTGGATAAGCGGAATGATCGATGATGTGCTCACGGCCTATCAACAGAACTGTCTGGAAAATCTTGTAATGCCCGGTTGCCGAGGCAGAGGCAGATGCGGACAGGGAAACAGAGGAGTCAGGGGCAGAAGGAACGCGCAGGAAAATATTAATCCCGGCGGACCGTCCTTGAACTCGGTAGCAAAGGAGTAAATAATATGAAAATAGCCATCAGCTGTCAGGGCAACGATCTCAATGGTGAAATCGACCCGCGTTTCGGTCGCGCAAAAGGTTTTCTGATCTGCGACACCGATGCCGATACTCAGGAATACGTTGATAACACTCAAAATCTTAACGCCGCTCAGGGTGCCGGAATTCAGGCAGCTCAAAACGTAGCTGCAACAGGAGCAAAGGCGGTTCTGACCGGACATGTTGGCCCTAAAGCCTTCACCGCGCTCGATAAAGGTTCAATCAAGGTCTATCTCATTGAAGAAGGAACCGTCGCCAAGGCTCTGGCAGATTTCAAAGCCGGTAAGCTTGAAGCTGCCGCCGATGCCGACAAACCCGGGCACTGGTAAAATTTCCACATACCGTTCAGTCATGTCTTTTCTCCTCTCCCTTGCTCTGCGGGCATGACTGAACAATTTACCAGCATTGACAAGTCTGGTTCACGTCTTATTTTACCATGAAATGTCTACTGTAACAGATTGAAAAAATCTGTTTTTTATAATGACAACCCCCTCTTCAAGACGAGGGGCAGGAGATTGATATATGAGCGATCACGCATGCGGAAGCTGCTCTTCCTCCGGGTCCGGATGTTCCTCCGGTTGTTCTGAAGGATGCAGCCCTGAAGATATGAAGCTGAATAAAGCCCTTTCCAGAATTAAACACAAGATCGTGGTTATTTCCGGTAAAGGCGGAGTTGGTAAAAGTACTGTGGCAACAAACATCGCAGTGGCTCTTTCCCTCGCAGGGAAACAGGTAGGACTGCTTGATGTTGATGTACACGGCCCCAGTGTTCCCCGACTGCTCAGTCTTGAAAACGAAAAGCCGCACATCGGCCATGAAGTGATTGAACCCATCTCCTGGTCCAGCAATCTCTGGGTCATGTCTCTGGGCTTTATGCTGCCCAGCAAAGATGATCCGGTCATCTGGCGCGGTCCGGTAAAAATCGGCCTGATCAAGCAGTTTGTGCAGGACGTAGCCTGGAACGACCTAGATTTCCTCGTAGTAGACTGCCCTCCGGGAACCGGAGATGAACCTCTTTCCGCCCTGCAGACCCTTGGAACCGACGCTCAGGCTGTTATCGTGACCACCCCTCAGGGCGTGGCGGTTGATGATGTTCGTCGCTCTGTAAACTTCTGCAAGCAGGTCGGTAACCCTGTTCTCGGTATTGTTGAGAACATGAGCGGATTCGTCTGCCCCGACTGTGGTAGCATACATAATATTTTCAATTCCGGTGGCGGTGAAGAACTTGCCAAGGAAACCGGTGTAAAATTCCTCGGACGTATTCCTCTTGATCCGGAAGTGGGACGTTCCGGTGATGAAGGTTACCCAATCATCCGCACCGACCATGAAGGTCCTACCGGCAAGGCATTGAATACCATCATCAAACCGATGTTGAATCTCACTGAAACATTACAGGAGAACAATGAAATGCCTAAACCCGATGAGTTTGAAGCCAAAAACGGCATGGTGCGCATCGCAGTTCCCGTTGCAGCAGGTAAGCTTTGCATGCATTTCGGTCATTGTGAGCAGTTTGCTATCATGGATGTGGATGTTGCCTCCAAGGGTATCGTCGCAACCAACATGGAAACTCCCCCGCCCCACGAACCGGGCGTACTTCCCAAGTGGATCGCCGATCAAGGCGTTCAATTGGTACTGGCCGGCGGCATGGGATCCAGAGCACAGTCCCTATTCACTGATGCCGGCGTGAAAGTCATTGTCGGTTCTCCTGCTGAAGCACCTGAAAACGTTGTCTCCAGCTACCTCGCAGGCACCCTTGAAACAGGTGCTAACACCTGCGATCACTAAAAGAAATAAGTACATCTACCGTACATCTTGAACCGAAACAGCCTGTGGGAGTATCCTGCAGGCTGTTTTGATTTTTAGAGTATCTATTTCAGATCGATGACTCTCTGTACAGCTATCTTCCCGTTACGGAAAGTCGAGATGATCACATCTTTATCGGGGTCACCGTTGTCGTTATAATCGAAAGTTCCGGTCACTCCCTGAAATGGCGGCATATCCACCAGAGCATCGTGGATTGCCACGGGATTAAGCGACCCGGCTATTTTGGCTGAGGCAAAAAGACTCGTTACCGCGTCATAAGTCAGGGCCTCAAGCTCAGTTGGATCGGCCCCATTTTCTTTTCGGTAGCTTTTTTCAAATGAAGCCGCACCGCGAATGGGCGAATTCAAAATCCAATGGTCGGTGTAGTAGCTGTTTTTAAAAAGAGGATTTCGCTGCAATTCTATCGAGTCCCACGAATCACTGCCCATGAGAATCCCTTTGAATCCCAGTTTGCGAGCCTGAGCGACCTGTAACTGAACCGCCTTGGTATTATTCGGAAGGAAAAGAATCCGGGCACCGGAATCAATTATCTTTTTCAGCTGGACAGAGAAATCACGCTGACCGCTCTTAAAATTTTCAAATGCCACGACCCGTCCGCCGCTATTCTGGTAATCGTCCCTAAATATACGGGCCAGTTCAGAACTGTAGGGACTGGCGGAAGCGAAAAGTATTCCTACATCCTTTTGCCCCAGATCCTGCTTTACAAAGAGAGCCAGTGCTTGCCCCTGAACATTATTGGTATAGGAAACACGGAAAGAATATTTAAAGGATGTAAGCCTGTTGGTTCCGGCTACAGGTGTGATGAAAGGAACCTTGTGTTGCTCACACACCTCTGCGACAGCCAAAGCCACTTTACTGCTAGCCGCTCCGACGATAGCTGAGACTTTATCCTTTTCTATCAGCCGGGTTGCGACTTTGGCGGCAATTACCGGATCTCCGTTACTATCCGCCGGAATAAGTTTTACTGTATATGATCGGCCGCCAAGCGTGAGTCCTCCGTCCCGGTTGACTTTATTTGCTCCGTAGCGAGCGGCGGTAACTATATAATTGCCCTTTCTGAAAAGCTCTCCGCTGGTGACCGCAACTATCCCGACCTTGAATTCCCCGGCCAATTTATCCTTCGAGCATCCGGCGCTGAAACAAAGGATAAGAATCAATACAGAAAGTACCGGGATGAGCCTGAATATTTTCATGTAGATCTCCGCTATTGCAATGCCAACAGATTGAGGCAAAATAAAAGGCGATCCAAGGACCGCCTTTTGAACGTCCGGCTAGATACCGGCCATACAGTTATAAAGCTCTTCGCTCACTTCAATACGGACGATACCGTCTTCGATGTAAACGCGGATATTGTTTTCAGGAATCAGGGCCATATCCATAGCCACTTCCACCCATTTACTCCTGAGTTCTGCCGGATCAACATCCTTAAGAGGATGACTTTCTGCTACTTTCCACGACATGTTATATCTCCCGTTTATTATTTTTTATATGTCCTCGGATTCATCCCCAGAAGACAAAAAACTTCATACGTAATAGTCTGCCACCATCCGGCCAAGTCTTCCGCGCTGATGCGTCCTTCGCCCTCGCCGCCAAGCAGGTAAACAGAATCACCGAATTTCACATCCTCAATATGACTTACATCGACTATGCACAGCTGCATGCAGACCCGGCCAAGAATCCTGGCCCGTTTCCCATGAATACAGACCTGCCCGGCATTGGAAAGCCCGCGGCTGTATCCATCCGCATATCCAGCGCAAACAACTGCCACAGTCATATCGCGCTCTGCTGTGTAGGTGCAGCCATAGCTGATGGCCTGTCCCTTCTTAAGCTTGCGTACAGATGCGACCTTGGTGCGTACCTGCATGGCAGGTTTCAGATCGTTCCCCGCTTCACTCCACTTTGTTCCCAGTAAAGGGTTGGAGCCGTACATGGCGATACCTCCGCGCTGAGCGGAATAGTGAAGCTGATCATGAACAAGTATTCCGGCGGAGTTGGCAAGTGAAGCCTCCAATTCGTAACCGGCATTACCAAGGCGCTGCAAAATATCTGAAAAAGTTCCCGCCTGCTTGGAGATGTATCCCTCGTAAGCCGGATCATCAGAAGTGGCAAGATGAGAACTGGCCAGAACCGGACTGACTTCCGGATTTTTCTTCAGCCAGTCAATAAGGTCATCAATTTCGTGAACACCGAATCCAAGCCGGGACATGCCGGTATCGAACTTAAGGCAGATTTCAACACGACGTCCTTGTGCAGAAGCCACGCCGGTCAGCATTTCCAGCTGCTCAAATTCTCCTATGAACGGAATGATGCTGCTCTGGAACGCATTAAAACAATCTTCCTCGTTCAGCGGTCCAAGCAGAGAAATTATTCTTTTTGAGCAGCCGCTTTTTCTTAGCTGCATTCCTTCACCCACTGTACCGACAGCAAATGTATCCGCGCCTTCTGCCTCAAGCGCGCGGGCAACTTCAAACAAGCCATGCCCGTAGGCATCGGCCTTGACCACTCCGTAGACATTGCTGCCTTTTTCACGCAGCAATCGATAGTTGTGACGAATGGCATTTAAATCAACTTCAACTTCAAAAGTATTATATGCGATAGTCATTTCAGACTCCGGTTGAGATTAAGAGGAACTATTTGCGTTTGAAAAGTTTTTCCATTTCCAGCGAGGACCAGCTGATCAATACAGGACGACCATGGGGACAATACTCCCGCTGCGGACATTTAACCCACGCTTCAAGCAGGGATAAAGCCTCATCAAGCGCCAACGCAAGATTGGCTTTAATGGCTGATTTGCAGGAAAGCATAATCCAGAGGTCTTCAAGAGTCTTGGCCTGTCCGTCCACCGCTGCCTTTAAGTACTCTCTTGCCTCACCGGTTTCAAGTCCCGGGGGAATACCGCGCATGGAAAGTGTCAGTCCTGATTCAAGAGCGAGCATGAAACCAGCCGCATGCAATTCCTCCCACATTTCCTGCACCCGCTGCACTTCACTCGGATGGAGCACAAGCTCCACCGGCAGGGCCAGCGGGCGGGATTCACCACGGGTGCGCAGACTGCGCATATTCTCATAAATAACACGCTCATGGGCGGCATGCTGATCCAGCAACCCCAGAGATCCGTTAGGCAACTTCAGCACAAGATAAGTTTCAGCCACCTGCCCCAGATATTCAATGCGTGAACCGGGGACGTAAATGGGACCGGAGCCGTTCAGCGGTGATTTTTCAGGTGCAGGTATGCGAACGTCATCCGCCTGATACTCCCCATGCTGCTCATGCACGACATTCTGATCATATTTATTAGCCGTTTCCGATGCACTGAGACCGACATCAGGAAGTTTGGAAGATCCTTCCAAGCCGTCATCCATGGCCGTAAAATCTGTGTTTTTAAACTCTTGCCAGCTTGAAAATTTGGCAGCAGGTTCTATCGGAAGAGAAACACTTTCCGATAACTGCTTTTCCTGCTTTTCGCGTTCCAATGGAAACTCAGGCTGTCTTTCCTGATGCTGGGCACCTTCTACAATGCCAAGTTCATAGCGGGACAAGGCCTGCCCAATACCATTACGAATAATGCCGAAGACCGCCCTCTCGTCCTGAAAACGCACTTCCATCTTTGCAGGATGCACGTTCACATCAACCAGCTCCGGCGGCAGCTCCAGAAAAAGCACAGCCTGCGGATATTCACGGGAAATCAATCGTCCCTTGTACGCGCCCCGGATGGCACTGAGCAACAATTTATCCTGCACCGGGCGACCGTTTACGAACATGACAATGCGGTCCCCCCGGCCCTGAGCAAGTCCGGGAATTCCCGCACAACCGTGAACCTTCATCTCCCCGGCTTCGTGTGAAAATTCCAGCAGGGATTCACAAATATTACGCGGCCAGAAAACAGTCAGTCGATCGGGCAGGGACTGTCGCGGCGGAAGGCGGAACTGTTCGCGGCCATTGGATAGAAAAGAAAAACCGACATCCACATTGGCAAGAGCAATCTTGAACATCACCTGATTGCACCGCCGGGCCTCAGTCGTTTCAGTCTTCAGAAATTTAAGCCGGGCAGGGACATTATAAAAGAGGTCCCGCACCTCCACCGAGGTACCTCCGGGGATAACTGCCGGGCCTTCCTCGATTACATCACCACCCTGCACATGAATAGCCCAGCCCTCGTCAGCGCCCTTGCGGCAGGAGCTCATCCTGAACCGGGAAACTGAAGCAATACTGGGCAGAGCCTCACCACGAAAACCGAAACTGGTGATGGAAGTAAGATCATCCACATTAGAAATTTTACTGGTGGCGTGACGGGTAACGGCAAGTATCAATTCATCCGCGGCAATGCCGAATCCGTTATCTTTGACAGAGATAAAACCCTGACCTCCGCGCTCAACCGCCACATCGACCTGCGTGCTGCCCGCATCGATGGAATTTTCCACCAGTTCCTTAACAACACTGGACGGCCTTTCCACCACTTCACCAGCGGCAATCTGATTGCGCAGAGAAGCAGGGAGGACATGAATTTCAGGAATGCTCATATGTATCTATTCTGTATAATTATTAAATTTATTTATTTGGATTTAGCTTTTATCAAACTTACAATAAGCAAAGCCCCCCGTCCATACCGGCGGGGGGCCTTGTGATAATTTTCCAGCTCTCAAAGAGCCCAAAATACCGGTTGCAAAGATCAATAAGAATACACCGGATATTAAATACGGTAAACTTGCGTCGTTAAGAACAGAACCTGCTTACTTTCTGAATTATCAGATTAGAAGAGACTCGTATCTATCAGGTTGAAGTTAACACTGTAACGTTCATCAACCGTAGTTTTTGAAGCAATAAATTCCATGAAGAAACACTGATGATTCCAGCCGAGTGACGCTGTTTTTTCAAGATCACGGTCGGAATTAAGGTCCGAGCGGAATTTACCGCCGACCTGCATGTTCCACGGCAGTTTGGCTTTCATACCGTAGCTGACAATCTGCATGTCGTTGTCCTGCTGCCGTTTGTATTCATTAATCTTACGCAGATAGTCGTAGCCGAATGAAAATTCTGCGTACTCGTCATAAAAAAGTTTCAGAATATTCTCATGCTCGGTGACATCTCCCTGATAAGGGGAAATCCATGTGCGTGAAGTCAGGTTCACAAAATTGTACGGCGTTACGATAAACTCGGCCATAAAATCAGAGAACGGACGACGTTCATACTCGCTGAGCTCTACAGAACGATTTTCCTCGTCAATGTCATAGCCCTGTTCAAGGCGGACACGCAGGAATTCGAGGTAGTCGTTTTCGAGCACCGGAGTGCCGTCATCACCCATGACCACGGTTGCCCTGTTACGATCGAATACGTTGGTTAACGATAAAACAATGTCGTTTTGTTCGGTTATACGGTCACGGGCATCGAAGTATGGCAGTTTGGCCTGCCCAGCGGAATCATCCTGCACCCATGAATATTCAAGGCGGGGGATGAAATTATGCTTCATGCGGGTCCATCCGGACTGACCTATATTTTCCTCAGTCGCAACAGGCGCGGATTCAAGCTCGAATATGCGATAGATATCCGAAGAGGCACTGATTCCGGCATCGGCAAGAATTCTGGTTTGGGTGGTATCACGGCTGACTTCGGAACTTGCGTTCTGAAAGGAGCTCACAATATAGTTCGTCGCCCTAACTCCGGCATGGGGGATAAAGGTAATCCCGGCCGCACGTACAGGCATGCTGAACGACGGTTTGATATCAAAACGTCCACCGGTGGTTCCGAACTCTCTCCAGAAATAACTGCCCTGAAATTCACCTTCCCATTCAATGGGAGTCCCGAAAAAATTATCCTTGAATGCGTAGGCGGAAAGCTGCGGCATTGTCTGCAGGGTGGGATTCTTGGTGGCCGGGTTATTACCGTTCCGGTAAAGAAGATTTTCCGTAAACTGCGCAAAGGCGGAAACAGAATATTTATCCCAGCTTCTGGCAATAAGAGCGGTACTGGTTCTTTCATTGGAGTCGGCGGTGTCTATATCACGCCCGAACTGATCAAGAAAATCATCACGAGTAGCTTCGTAACCATTGGCCCCGGAACGGAACTCTCTCAAATAATCCTGGTCGGAGACAAGATCCATATCGAAGATTGTCTGCCAGTCGGGATTACCCACGTAACCGTTGTATTTAGACCTGATCCACCAACGGTTCTGGTTGGGGCGAATCATGGTATCACTGAAGGAGTAACTGGCGTCATCAGGATTATCGTAACTTTTGCTGTCGAAAAGCCAATCAGCGCGCCACGATCCTTTGCTGTTTACATCCTCGGAATGACGGAATTCAACCCCCGGGCGAAAACCGCGTTTACTCAAATATTCAGGATAGAAGGTCATATCCTTCTCATCGTCAATGGCCCAGTATATCGGAAGGTTTACTCTATTACCGAGGCGGTCGGAATTACCGATCTCGGGATTAAGCACACCGGACTGGCGTTTGCGCTGCACCGGCAGTTCCATATACGGCGTATACATAACCGGCACGCCTTTAACTTTAACCTTGGAATGCCAAAGTCGGGCGTAGCCGTTAATGGTGATATCCCCCTCGCCGGACTCAAAAGACCACAAGGGATTTTCACCATCACAGGCAGTCACTTTTACATCTTTAAAGCTGTAGGTGGCTCCGTTATGCTTCTCAATAAACTCACTTTCAAAATATACATGAGGTTTGGCAACAAAAACACGACCTTTTTTAAGCCAGCCGACCATATTGTTTAGATCGAATTCGGCTTCGGCCGCATCGTAAAAATCACCTTTGATCTGCGCTTTTACGTTGCCCCGCAGGTAAATCCATTTTGTTGCCTGATAGAAACGGGCAAAATCAGCTTTAATATAGTTATCGCCGCTTCGCAGGGTCACATCGCCGTATGCCTGTAGATACTCGCTGTCGTTTTCCACAACGAGCTTATCTGCGGAAAACTTCCATTGATCCCCTTTCTGTTCCACACCCTTGCTGTCCGTCATGGGCACGGTCATCTGCTGCTGCGCAAGCGAAACACCCGGTAGACAGAGGAAAAGTAAAACTACGAATATGGCAAACCTTGATTTCAAAACAACCCGCCCTTTAGTTCTTGAGGTAAGGATCTTCCTGAGCCAGATAATTCTGCACATAATCCTTGGCCGCATCTTCAAGGGAAGTAAACGGCTTATCATACCCGGCAGCCACAAGCTTGGCCATGTTTGCCTGAGTGAAATACTGGTACTTATCGCGGATCGATTCGGGCATCTCAATATAACTGATATTGGGATCCACATTCATAGCCGCGAAAACGGACTTTGCCAGTTCGTTCCATTCACGAGCCTGTCCGGTTCCGATATTGAAGATCCCGTTTGCTTCGGGATTCTGCAGAAACCACCACATGACATCCACGCAATCCTTGATATAAACGAAATCGCGTTTCTGTCCCCCGTTCGGGTATTCAGGCTTATAAGATTTAAAAAGCTTCATCTCCCCGGTTTCACCAATCTGATGAAAGGCCTTGCAGATTACGCTCTTCATGTCGTCTTTATGATATTCGTTTGGTCCGAATACATTGAAAAATTTGAGGCTTACCAACTTGTCCAGAACGCCTCCGCGCTTGGCCCAGAGGTCAAAAAGCTGCTTGGAGTAACCGTACATGTTCATGGGCTGAAGCCGGTCAATGCCCTCATGGTCGTCATCAAAACCGAAGCGGCCGTCTCCGTAGGTTGCGGCGCTGGATGCGTTGATGAAACGTACATCATGGTTAAGGCAGAAGCGGCAGAGCATCTGAGTGTAACGGTAATTATTTTCCATAAGGAAATCAGCATCGAGCTCAGTGGTGGAAGAGCAGGCGCCCATATGAATCACGGCATCGGTCTCAAAGGGATCATCCCCTTCAAGGATAAGCTTGTAAAACTGATTCCTGTGGACATAATCCTCGTAACGAAGATTGACCAGATTCTTCCATTTATCAGTCTTCGCAAGATTGTCGACAATGAGGATGTTGTCGATTCCCATCTGGTTAAGCTTCCAGACCATGGCACTGCCGATAAAACCGGCGCCGCCAGTCACAATATACATATATAATTTCTCCAGCTATTTTGAGCAGATGCGAACATCAAACAATACTATTACACAATATAAGTTGCCGGATGTTACTTATTTTTCTAACACTTTTCAACTACAATTAAATAGAATGAGCCGATTTGCACAAGAAATTAAGCAAAAGCAACTTTTCAACATTACTTTTGATCAAAAACATTTTTTTTTAAAACAAAAGGCACTGCGTAGATAAAGAATCTTTGTTAAAAACAACAAAAAAAGACGTCATTTTCACATAAAGAAGACTAACCACATTGCTTTCAATATAAGAAATAACACCTATGGCTCTTGCTTCATTTCATTTTAATGTTATAATTATATTTATTTTAATTTTATTATGATTTTTTCTAGACTTTATTTACAATCGTTGTTTAAATCCGATTACACACAAAAGTACAGCTCGCTTACAACATATTAAGATAGGAACTGCCATGAAATATTCTGCCAAAGAGATCCTGCACCTTGAAGTCTCCCCTGCACTGGGCTGCACCGAACCGGTTGCGATTGCACTCGCCACTGCCGCAGCGGCTTCAGTCATACCTGACAAGAGACCTGAAAAAATAGAAGTATGGGTCGACCCGAACATCTACAAAAACGGTCTGGCCGTCATCATTCCGGGAACCGGAGGCCTGAGCGGCCTTGATACCGCAGCCGCACTGGGTGCCCTCTATGGTGATCCGGAACTCGGCCTGGAAGTTCTGGAACCGCTTGACGAGTCCTCTACCAAAGAAGCATGCAAATACAAAGCAAACAAACCTGTTAATGTTAATCTACTTGAAAACAGGCATGGAATTTATGTCCGGGCACTACTTACCTACGAATCAAACAAAGTGGAAGCGATAATCGAAGGTGTACATGACAACATCATCTCGCTGACCCTTGACGGTGAGACAGTCAAAAACTCTTCGCTGGTAAAAACAAAACAGGCCCAGAAAGCGGACATGTCCAAGCTTGAGGAATATATCAAGACCCTTTCCTTGAGCGATCTGGTAGATATGCTTTACGAATTGGACGAAGATGATTTCTCCTTTTTAAAAGAAGGCATCACTTACAATATGCGGCTTGCCGACCACGGATTGAAACACGGATCGGGCCTTGGCGTAGGCGCAACTTTAGAGAAACTGGCCCGCATGAGAATTCTTAACCGGGACATGATCCTTGAAGCAAGGATCATCACCTCTGCGGCGTCTGACGCCCGTATGGGAGGTATCAAACTTCCTGCAATGAGTTCCGGAGGATCAGGAAACCACGGCTTAACAGCAATCCTGCCTATCCATGCTGTAAGCGACTATGTTGACTGCTCCGAAAAGACAGTACTGGAGGCGATAGCCCTCAGTCACCTTGTTACCGCATACGTAAAGGCCCAGACAGGACGACTGTCAGCTGTGTGCGGGTGTTCAGTAGCAGCAGGAGCCGGAGCAACTGCCGGCATCACTTACTTGATGGGAGGAACTCCGCCCCAGATGGCCGGGGCGATAACAAACCTTACCGAGGATCTGGCCGGAATAATCTGCGACGGGGCCAAATGCGGCTGCGCCCTCAAACTGGCAACAGCTGCCGGAACAGCGGTTCAAGCGGCTCTTTTCGCCATTCACGGGGTAAATGTGCATTCCACTGACGGCATAATAGGATCTTCCCCCGAGCAAACAATGCAGAACATCGGCACCTTAAGCACTCAGGGCATGATTGATACGGACAGAACAATCCTGAAGATTATGTTGGAAAAGCACTTTGCCACCGCAGAATCATGACACTTACCAAGAAAAATAATACAAAACTATTGATTAAGATCTGCCAATAACTTAAATTTTAGAGAGTATAAAGTTACAACAACCTTCAACCCAACTTACCGGAGGACTTTTATAATGCACAACAGAAACTCCACTTTAATCCTAACCGTTACCTTGGCTATTCTTCTGGCCTTCGGCTCAATGGCATTTGCAGAATCAAAAATTGTATTAAAACCAAAAATTGACTCATTTGCATATTTCGTGGACACATCCCCGTCCATGTCACAGTCATACGGTTCTACCGGAAGCCCCAAAATCATTGCAGGGCTTAATGCACTGAAAAGGCTGAACAACGTCGTTCCTGAGCTCGGTTATGACTCTGCTCTTTACGCAATGCCCGACTTTTCAACCTATTCCCCCAAAGCGACTTTCAGCAGATCCGCAATGGCCAGCGGACTTGCATCTATACCCAGCGACCTGCCTTTCTTCCAGTCCACTCCCATGGGCGAAGGCTTTGCCAACCTTGATAAAGTCGTTGCAAAATGGCAGGGCAAATTCGCTGTGATCTTCGTTTCCGACGGTCTGACCAATAGCGGACGCAACCCTGCTCGTGTTGTCTCCGACATGGTCAAAAAATACGGCGACCGTTTCTGCCTTCACATTATCAGTGTTGCAGACACACCCCGTGGTAAGGCTAATCTGAAACATCTTTCCAGCATGACTCCTTGCGGTGTATATGTTGACGCTACCGATCTTGCCGACAAAGCTATTCTCGACAAGTTCGCACAGGATGTTTTCTACACTCAGGAAGAAGAACTTATCGTCGAAATAGTTGAAGAAGTGGTTGTTCCCCCGGTTGTTCCTGTTCAGGAAAAAATCGTTTTCCGTAACTTCAACTTCGGCTTCGACAAGTACAAAATCACTGATGAAATGGTCCCCGCACTGACCGAAGCAGCCTCTATGCTGGATGAATACCCGAACCTCAAGGTTATGGTCGGAGGTCACACAGACTCCTCCGGTTCCGAAGCGTACAACCAGGGCCTTTCCGAACGCAGAGCAAAGTCTGTCGCCGACTGGCTGGCAGCTAACGGTGTTGCTCCTGAACGTCTGCAAGTCAAGGGATACGGAGAACTCAATCCCAAGTATGACAACAAGACCAAAGAAGGACGCAAACTTAACCGTCGCGTTGAAATCGACGTAGAAGAATAAGAATCTGAACACAACACAAAGGGTGGAAGGCTTGGACCTTCCACCCTTTTCTCAATTTGGAGTACCTGATGAAAATTGTTCGCAAACTTTTAACATCATTATTTATCTGCCTGATCATATGCTCCTCGGCAGCCGCATCCCAACCCGGAACACAGCAGGAACTGACTAAGTTCAGGAACTTCGCAATCGGATGGGTTGTCAAGCTGAACAAGAGCCACCTGAAAGGTTTCAGCCATATGGAAATCCTCGTGCAGGAAGATGGCAGCTACCTTGCCCGCTACCATGCTATCTCCCCGGACTCCATCTCCTGTAAAGTGAAAAGAACCAGCGCCAAAAGTAAGGGACTGGTCGGGTTACTTAAATATATTGAGACCATTTACGAAAGTACCGGAAAGACCCCGCAGGGAGCACGCGCGAATAAATTCAAACCTGTTAAGAACATTCGCATTACAGAAATTTTCAGCAACAACGGTAAAGGCTGGCGTTAATTTCGACCTTTCTTCGGGGAAAATATTTCAAAATATGTTTTGGAAACTTCACTCCCCATCAAACTGCAAAATATCTCGCAATTAAGACCGCTATATCTTGAAAGATATTTCGGTCTTTAATTTTGCTCTTCCGCTCATAACCAATAGCAGGCCGAATGGCCCTCGACATTTGATAAAAACTTCAAGAGCCCAAGCTGTTAGGCGCTGGCAAAGAAGCAAAATCCTCTCTTTCTCAATCGAGCAGGCATAAAAAAGGTCTTCCCCGCTATTGCGGGAAAGACCTTTTCATTTGGCAATGTAAAACCGGAAACTACTTAAAGCTTTCTACCAGATGGCTCAGTTTCTGAGCCATCTCAGCTACTTCCTGAATACTGGAATTCGCATTCTGGATTCCCTCGGAAAGCGACTGTGAGAGGCCGTTGATTTCGGTTACGCTGTTATTGATCTCATCGCTGGTTGCAGTCTGCTGTTCAGCTGCTGTGGCGATTGCCCGGACCATATCCGCAATGGTTTCGGACTCGTGGACTATCTGTTCAAGGACACCGCCGGCTCCTTCAGCCATGTGTACTGAATTTTCAACCCTTCCGCGCACGCCACCCATTTCGGATACAACCTCATCGGTAGACCGCTGAATGAGAGAGATAGCACTTTCAACCTCATTGGTTGCGCCCATGGTTTTCTCGGCCAGCTTGCGGACCTCATCAGCAACAACGGCAAAACCTCGTCCGGCCTCACCTGCTCGGGCGGCTTCAATGGCCGCGTTCAGAGCCAGCAGATTGGTCTGGTCGGCGATATCATTAATCACAGACATTACTTCACCGATATTAATGGCCCGTTCTGAAAGATCAGCCAGCATATCGGACAGTTTATCCGTGGTCTCGGTTACAATGTGAATTTCAGATACAGTATTGCTCACAACCTGTCCGCCGTCACGGGCGACAGAATTGGCCCTGTCGGAAGCTTCAGCGGTTTCACCCGTATTCTGGGCAACTTCAAGAACCGTGGCATTCATTTCTTCCATTGCGGTAGCAACCTGTCCGGTCTGCATGGCAGTGGTATCAACGCCTGAAGTCAATTCATTCATCTGCTGGGAGAGTTCGGTTGTATGGACAAGCAGATTTTTTGATACCTCGGTAACCTCATTGGCCACTTCTAGTAGCGCTTCCTGCTGTTGTTCAATATGCCGGCGGCTGGCTTCCTCTTCAGTAAGGTCAACCATCACCGCAATGGCTCCGACAGTTTCCTCTTCTGCATTCAGCAGGGGACAGACTTGGTAACGCAGGGGAAATTCAACCCCGTCTTTCCTTTTAAAACGAAGCAGACCTTCCGGGCATCCACCGGTTGCTATGGCTTCAGATGTCAGTGATTTGCCGTCAATATGGAGCAGGTCCCCTACAGAAACACCTGATAGTTCAGATTCCGACATACCAAGGATTGTCCGTATGGGCTCGTTGGCAAAATCAATTTTATCATCACCGTCAGTAACAATCATGGGAACGGTAATACCGTTAAGTACCCCCCGGTTATAAACCAGTTGGTCTTTAATCTGACGGGCCATTTCGCCCAAATGATCACCGAGCAAGCCTAATTCGTCACTGCTATCCACTTCAAAATGAGCATCAAGATTACCGTTAGAAAACTCACTGGTAGCATTGGAGATAAGCTGTATCCGGTTAACAATGGATCTGCGCATGAAGAAGAGAAGAGAACACAGCAGTGCAATAAATCCGCAGAAAGACAGTATCGCCCCTTTAAACTGGGATTCATGAAATACAGCAAACTGAGGAGAAACGTCCTGAATCATTACCAGCGACCCTAAAACGGGCTGCCGTCTGCCATGACAGTGATAACATTTTTTCTCATTCTTGATGGTTTCCACCTCAACAAACACTTTCTTGCCGGCCAGATCGGAAAGCAAACCTTTTTTGAGAGGGTTTTTAAGACTGCGTGTGACAAGATCATTTATTTTTTGATCACTTATTTTACTGTCAATCTCAGAACGGATATCATCTTTATTTGTTGAGTATGTGATGTTCCCCTTAAAATTAGTCAGGTAAATATCAACATCAGGGTATTTTTGCGAAACAATAGAAAATTTTTCCGTAGTACCCCGGTTATCACCTTTAGCCATTGGCTCACGGATGGCCAATTGAAGCATATCAGATGTTTTGAAAGCACTGCTCTCAATATCTTCCATCATTGTATTTTGCTGCCAGAATGAATTGGCGAGAAATAGAATGGTAAATGTTGATGCGGTAAGCAGTGAGGTCAGAACCAGAACCTTGTTGCCCAGGGAAGTTTTGATAAATTTCATGCAGCCTCCCTAGTGTGCTCCGCCGAAAATCAGCGGCTTGAAGTTGAAATTATTAACACGCTCCGCATTGTGACAGACCTCGCACTCTTTGATGGTCATCTTACGTTTGATCAAATCCGGATCTCCGTCCTCAACATGCAGGGACCCCGGACCATGACATACTTCACAGCCGGCATTGGCAAGTTGCGGAGTCTCTTCAAAGGAGACAAATCCTCCGGGCTTACCGTATCCTGTAGAATGGCATGCGAAGCACTCCTTAAGTTCATCATCATCCAGATCTGAAGCCATTATCTTCACGCTTTCACTGGAATGGGCTTTCTTGGAAAATTTTTTATAGTTGCTATACTCAACTTCATGGCATTCCTTGCATGCCCCGGACCCCACATAAACAGCTGAATCAGTAATACCGTATTCGGTTACCACACAGCTATAGAGAACCATTACCGCAACGAATACCCCTATTCGTACGGCACCTCTTTTAGCACCCATACATAACCCCGCTTGTTTATGGATCTGATTACCTCAATAGACCCAACCTGTTATACATCGCCCTAAAACAATATCCTCCACTTATAAAACAGCATCGAATATTAGTTATAATCTTTTTTTAGCTACGCTCTTTTACTCACTATGTGAAGCTTAAATTCATAAACAGAAGGCCATTCCGTGACAAAAAGACACATACTTTTTCAAAGCGGATAGATTCTTTTTATACACAAAAGCCTCTGTTCCCCACATCAAACACCATATTTATCCTGTCACTTAAGTTTTTTTATATTTATATCAACTCCAATTGCAACTAATATAAGAGGACTTGTTTTTTGAATTATTTTTGAGCAGCTGTATTTTAAAAGTGCCACACCCAAGAAAGCTCCATAAAACACGTGATTACCACTTGCCGTACATATCAAACTTCTGGCAGAATACGTCCTCTTAAGAATCCATACTCTGTCATTAATCTTTAAGCCAATCTACGGAAACTGAAAGTCTGCTCCACCGGACTTTTAAAGCGGAAGGCGGCTACTCATTTATGGGAATAGTTAACATTACCAAGTCTTACGATGCCGATTTTGTTAAGCAGGTAGAAAAAGAAAGCGGACAGAACATGTCGCTTTGCTACCAGTGCGGTAACTGTACCGCCGGATGTCCGTACACATTCGCGTACGACATCCCTGTAAGCAGAATCATGCGTCTTGTTCAGGCAGGGCAAAAGGATACCGTGCTAAAGTGCAAGTCTCTGTGGCTTTGCGCGACATGTGAATCCTGCACCACAAGATGCCCGAACAACATTGACGTGGCCCACATCATGGATGTGCTGCGCCACATGGCCCGTCGGGAAGGATATGCTCCAGTTCCCACAGTCAAGACATTCTGGGACAGCTTCCTCGATTCCGTTGAGAACAACGGAAGAGTGTTTGAAGTAGGTCTGCTCGCGGCTTATGTAGCCAAGACAGGAAGATTCTGGACCGATCTTGATCTGGGACCGAAAGTGCTGCCCAAAGGCAAAATGCACTTTAAACCTCACCAGATACAGGGCAAGGATGAAATCAAGAAAATCTTCAAAAAATTCCAAGAGGAGTCCCGCAAATGAGTGATTCCTTAACATACGCATACTATCCGGGATGTTCCGGCTCCGGGACTTCCATGGAATATGACATGTCTACAAGGGCTGTCTGTGAAAAACTGGGAATCCGGTTCACCGACATCCCGGATTGGAGCTGCTGCGGTTCTACCCCGGCTCACACCGTGGACCACACCCTGGCCAGCGCTCTCTCCGCCCGCAATCTGCAATTGGTGGAGAATATGAATCTGGATACAGCGGTAACCCCCTGTCCCAGCTGCCTGACCAACCTCAAGAACGCAGAACATCGCATGAAAGATGATGATATGCGCGAAAAGGTCAACAAACTGCTGGACAGCCCCTACAGCGGCGGGGTTGCCACAAAATCAGTGCTGCAGATTCTTGTCGAAGACCTCGGCCTTGAAGCGCTGAAGGAAAGCACCGTCAAACCGCTCAAGGGCCTTAAAGTTGCTGCTTATTACGGCTGCATCATGAATCGCCCTCCGGAAGTGATGAACTTTGACGATCCGGAACACCCCATGGCCATGGACAACATCATGAAAGCCATGGGCGCCACTGTACTGCCCTATCCTTTAAAGGTTGAATGCTGCGGTGCCTCTTTTGGTATCCCCCGTAAGGATGTGGTCATGAACCTGTCCGGCAAGCTGCTTGACGCTGCGGATGATCTCGGAGTTGATGCGCTGGTCACCGCCTGCCCCCTGTGCCAGATGAACCTTGATCTGCGTCAAACCCAGGTCAATTCTGCAACAGGAGCCAAGCATAAGCTGCCCATTTTCTACTACACCCAGCTCATGGGTATCGCCCTTGGACTGAGTGAAAAAGAAATGGGAATGGATAAGCTCTGCGTGAGCCCCCGCAACGCACTCAATGCCATCGGCAAAGAAGAGAAAAAATAGCGGAAACCCTGCTAAGGAGAAGACTTAAATGAAAATAGGAGTCTTTGTCTGCCATTGCGGGACAAACATCGAAGGTACCGTGGACACCGCTGCAGTTGCCGCAGCCGCACGGGAATTCCCCGGTGTTGTTTTCGCAACAGATACAATGTACGCCTGCTCCGAACCCGGACAGGACGAGATAATAGAAGCAATCAAGGAACATAAACTCGACGGTGTGGTTGTCGCATCCTGTACCCCCAGAATGCACGAACCGACCTTCCGCAGAACGCTGGAAAGAGCCGGCTTAAACCGCTACCTGTTCGAGATGGCCAACATCAGGGAACACGTTTCCTGGATCGGTAAAGACCGTGAGGCAAACACCAACAAAGCTGTCGATCTGGTTCGCATGGCTGCTGCCAAGCTGCTTCAGGACAAACCGCTTAATGCCAAATTCTTTGACATGAACAAGCGGGTCATGATCGTTGGCGGTGGTGTTGCCGGTATTCAGGCGGCTCTCGACTGTGCTGACGGCGGGCTAGAGGTTATCCTCGTTGAAAAAACTTCCTCCATCGGTGGTAAGATGGCTAAACTGGATAAGACTTTCCCCACAGTGGACTGCTCCAGTTGTATCCTCGGCCCCCGCATGGTTGATGTAGCCCAGCATCCCAACATCACCCTCTACGCCTGCTCAGAAATTGAGGAAGTGAACGGTTATGTCGGCAACTTCTCCGTCAAGGTAAAAAGAAAAGCCACTTATGTAGACTGGAACAAATGTACCGGTTGCGGCATCTGTATGGAAAAATGCCCCAGTAAAAAGGCTGACAACCCCTTTGACGAAGAACTGGGTAAAACTACCGCGATCAACATTCCCTTTCCACAGGCCATCCCCAAAAAAGCGATTATTGATCCCAACTTCTGTATAAAAATCAAACGCGATAAATGCGGCGTCTGTGCCAAGGTCTGTCCCTCTGAAGCCATCGTTTACGATCAGGTGGATGAATTTGTGGTCGAAGAAGTGGGCGCAGTTGTCGCGGCTACCGGTTTCGATCTCGTGGACTGGACTGTGTACAGCGAATACGGCGGAGGCAAGTACCCCGACGTAATCACCTCCTTGCAGTATGAGCGAATGCTCTCCGCTTCAGGACCAACCGAAGGTCACATCAAGCGTCCTTCCGATGGTAAGGAACCGGAAAATGTGGTCTTCATCCAGTGCGTAGGCTCCCGTGATAAATCCATCGGGCGTCCTTACTGTTCCGGTTTCTGCTGCATGTACACCGCAAAACAGGCCATCCTGACCAAAGACCACTGCCCGGATTCACAGTCCTACGTATTTTACATGGACATCCGCTCTCCGGGTAAGATGTACGACGAATTCACACGTAGAGCACAGGAAGAATACGGCGCGAGGTATATCCGCGGACGCGTATCCATGGTTTACCCCAAAGGGGACAAACTAGTTGTACGCGGTGCTGACACCTTGATGGGTGATCAGGTCGAAGTGGACGCGGATCTCGTTGTCCTCGCCGTCGGTGCTGAAGCCGCTGTCGGCGCATCCGATCTGGCTAAGAAACTGCGTATCTCTTACGATGCTTACGGTTTCTTCATGGAAGGCCATCCCAAATTGAAACCCGTTGAAACCAACACAGCCGGTGTTTTCCTCGCCGGTTCATGTCAGGGTCCCAAAGATATCCCTTCCTCCGTCGCGCAAGGCAGCGCGGCTGCGGCAAAGGTTCTGGCCATGTTCTCCAAGGACCAGCTGGAAAGTGACCCCGCGGTTTCTGTAGTTGATATCAAACGCTGCATCGGTTGCGGCAAATGCATCAGCACCTGCCCCTTCGGAGCCATTAAAGAAATGGACTTCCGCGGGCAGCCCAAAGCTGAGGTGATTGAAACAATTTGTCAGGGCTGCGGTATCTGCACATCCACCTGTCCGCAGGGTGCAATCCAGCTCCAGCACTTCACTGACAACCAGATTCTTGCGGAGGTTAACGCAGTATGCCGGTTCTAGAAGGTAAAGAGCTCAGAATCGTCGGTTTTCTCTGCAACTGGTGCTCCTACGGCGGCGCGGATACCGCGGGCGTCGGCAGGTTCACTCAGCCGACTGACTTAAGAGTTATCAAGGTTCCCTGTTCAGGAAGAATAGATCCTCTGTTTATTGTGAAGACACTCATGTCCGGTGCGGACGGAGTGCTCGTGTCCGGTTGTCACCCCAACGACTGCCACTATGCTGAGGGCAACTTTTATGCCCGCCGCAGGCTCGAAATGCTCAAAAGATTCATACCCATGCTGGGAATTGAACCTGAACGTTTCGATTACACCTGGGTTTCTGCATCAGAAGGCCAGCGCTGGCAGGAAGTTGTGACCAAGTTCACCGAACAGATTCACAAACTCGGCCCGGCCCGGAAGATTGAAGGCCCGGATGCTGAGGAGACACTCAAATTGATGGAAGCCTCCCTCTAGGCAGGGCAGTTCCACGCAAGGAGAAACAGAGTGAAAAATCTGGAAGATCTTAAAAAACAAATCAAGGATGCCCTGCCGGAGCTGGATGTGGTCATCGGTTGGTCGGACAGTTTCGACCCGCTGCATGCCACCCCGCATTTCATACGCAGGGAAGAAGACATAGATAAATTGAAAGTGGACGCGCTCTGCGTTCACAACCTCGCCACCTACCTGCCCTCACTGAAAGGTAAAAAGGTCGGTATCGTGGTCAAAGGCTGCGACAGCCGTTCCGTTGTAGAACTGCTGCAGGAAAACCTCATCAAACGTGAAGACGTAACAATCTTCGGTTTCGGTTGCGACGGCGTTGTTGACCAGACCAAGATCCGCCGCGCAGTTGGTGATGTAGGAATGCTCGAAGCATGTGAAGTGAGCGACAACGAAGTCAAACTTACCGTTGCAGGAAAAGAACACAAACTGCCCTTGGCTGACGTTCTCGCAGACAAATGCGGAACCTGCCGCTATCCTAACGCGGTCCTTTCCGATCAGTTTGTTGGTGAAGAGGTCAAAACCAACGCTTCTTTCGAAGACGGTTACAAAGACCTTGAGGAATTCGAGGCCAAATCCACCGAAGAAAAATTCGGTTTCTGGCTTGGAGAAATGGATCGCTGCATCCGCTGCTACGCATGCCGCAACGCATGCCCCATGTGTGTATGTCGCGACCATTGCGTGGCCCAGTCCCGTGATCCTCACTGGCTCAGTCAGGAAGCCCACGTCCGCGACAAGTGGATGTTTCAGGTTATCCATGCCTACCATCTCGCCGGACGCTGCACCGAATGCGGTGAATGCCAGCGCGCCTGCCCGGTAGACATTCCGATCCTGCTCTTCAAGAAGAAGTTCAACAAGGAAATCAAGGAAGTCTTCAACTACGAAGCCGGACTTGATCCTGAGGCAACTCCTCCGCTTCAGACCTTCAAAGTTGAAGAACCGACTATCAAGGAGAAGGAGTGGTAGCCATGGCAAAATTCATCAAATCCGACCAAGTATCGGCATGGCTGGAAGAGCTGGGTAAGAAACACGAAGTGCTCGCCCCGCGTAACGAGGGTGACGCAATCGTATTCAAACCCTACGATGCCAAAAAAGGTTTCAACATCGAACGTGAAGCAACCGCTCCACCGAAAAAAGCCTGCTTCCCGCAGAGTGAAACCCTTGTTGAATTCAGCCACATCAAAGATCTTGAGAATCCCGAGAAAGTGGCCCTTGATGTGAAGGAAACCATTCCAGATTCATCATGGGTTGTTTTCGGCAGTCGTCCCTGTGACGCTAGAGGATTCACCATGTTCGACCGTGTTTACCTGAACGGCAAGCACGTGGACGTATATTACAAAGCCCGCAGGGAAAACACCTGCTTCATCACCCTCGCGTGTGAAAAAGGTGAAACCACCTGCTTCTGCAACTGGGTGGGTTCAGGACCTTCCGATCCTACCGGCTCCGATGTACTCATGGTCCCTGTAGACGGCGGTTACTTTCTGGAAGCTGTCAGCGATCGAGGTGAAAAACTGCTCGAAAGCTCTCTGCTGGAAGACGGCGGATCAAAACAGACCGCTGCCGATGAATTCCGCGCCAGCGCCGACCAGTCCATGAGCGAAGCACAGGACCTGACCAAAGCTCCCGAAAAGCTTCTCGAAGCTTTCAACGATATGGACTTCTGGGAAGAACAGTCCTCCAAATGCCTGAGCTGCGGCGCATGCACTTATCTCTGTCCCACCTGCTACTGCTTCAACATCACTGATGAAAGCGACGGCATATCAGGCCAGCGCATCAGAAGCTGGGACAACTGCATGTCCAACCAGTTCACCCTGGAGGCCAGCGGTCACAATCCGCGTCCCACCAAGGCTCACCGCCTCAGAAACAGGGTCGGCCATAAGTTCAGCTACTATCCGGACCTGCACGACGGAGTTATATCCTGCTGCGGTTGCGGACGCTGCATCAAGAGCTGTCCCGTGGGCGTTGACATCCGTGAAATCGTCCTGAACGCTATTGCATATGAAGCAAAGGAGAAGGCAAATGACTAGCAATCCTTATCTTCCGGCAATGGCCACCATTCAGGAGGTCATTCAGGAAACTCCCAATATCATGACCTTCCGGGTAACGTTAAATAACCCGGAAACCAAAAAGGCTTTCACCTTTGAACCCGGTCAGGTGGGACAGCTGTCCGCCTTCGGGATCGGTGAATCCACTTTCGTAATCAACTCTTCCCCCACCCGCATGGATTACCTGCAGTTCAGCGTAATGCGCACCGGGGAAGTGACCGAAAAGCTGCATAAATTGAGTGCGGGCGACCAGATCGGCGTACGCGCTCCGCTGGGTAACCATTTCCCTTACGAAGCCATGAAAGGTAAAGACATCGTCTTTGTCGGCGGCGGTATCGGTATGGCTCCCCTGCGGACCCTGCTCTACTACATGCTGGATAACCGCAAAGACTACGGCAAAATCACCCTGCTCTACGGAGCAAGATCCCCCGTGGACATGGCGTACCAGTATGAATTGCCTGAATGGCTGGAGCGGGACGACCTCGACACCCACCTGACAATTGATGCGGAATATGAAGGCTGGGAGCATAACGTAGGGCTGATTCCCAACGTGCTTCTGGACATCAAACCTCCGTCCAAAAACGCATTCGCAGTTACCTGCGGACCGCCAATCATGATCAAGTTCACTGTGCAGGCCCTTGCCAAGCTCGGTTTTAAGGATGATCAGATCATCACCACACTTGAAAAACGCATGAAATGCGGTATCGGCATCTGCGGTCGTTGCAACATCGGCACCAGCTATGTATGTCAGGACGGACCCGTCTACACATACGAACAGCTTAAGAAACTGCCTAACGAAATGTAGTTTCCGGTCCCAGCTGACTGGGATAAGATCAAAAAAGAACCCCGTCCTTGAATCAAGGGCGGGGTTTTATTTCGTCTTTAACTTTACAGTAAACCTTTTTTTCCACTATTATGAAACCATGAAAATTCTGCTCGTTGATGACGAAAAAATAAATACTCTATCTGCATCCCGACTGCTTGAGAAACAGGGATTCTCTGTAAGCGTTGCGGTGAATGGACTGGAAGCACTGGATAAGCTGCATGAATCGGAGTTCGATTGCATTCTCATGGACATTCAGATGCCGGAGATGGACGGTTTTGAAGCGATATCACGGATACATGATGAATTTGTGTTCGGTGAAAAATCCAAAACTCCAATCATTGCCATGACCGGCCACTGCTATACCGATGCCCTTGACGAACTCAGACAAGCCGGCATCGAACACTACGTATGCAAACCTTTTGATTTCAACCATCTGCTTGAAGTTATCAAGAAAGCTACCAGTTAAATAGGCCGCAGGCGCCATCACACAAACTGCGCCGCCGCATATCCTGACGACCATGCCCATTGCAAATTATATCCACCCAGCCAGCCGGTGACATCCAGCACTTCACCTATGAAATAAAGGCCCGGAACTTTATTGCTTTCCATGGTCTTGGATGAAATCTCAGCGGTATCCACACCTCCGGCAGCGACCTCGGCCTTGGCGAAGCCTTCAGTCCCCTGCGGCTTGACCACCCACGAATGAATACGCCCTGCAAGAGCTATCCTGCGTTCTTTGGTCAACTGGCTGACTGCGGTGTCAGAATCCTGCCCCTCAAGCAACAGATCTACCATCTTGCGGGTGAAAAAGCGGGCGAAGAAATTACGCAGAGCGACATTCTCAGTGCGACTGGCTTCCAGCTCGTCTGAAATATTGTGAGTGGGCAGTAGATTGATGGTCAGTGCTGAGCCTCGCCGCCAGTAGTTGGAGATCTGCAACACCGCAGGACCGGATATTCCTTTGTGGGTGAAAAGCATATCGCTCTGGAAGACACGGCCCTCGCATTCGATGGAAACCGGCAGGGCATTGCCGCTGAGCTCTTTACAAAACTTACCGTCACGGCCGCTGATTGTGAACGGGACCAGCGAAGGACGTACCGGAAAAACATTCAACCCATATTGTTCGGCGATTTTGTACCCGAATGAAGTAGCCCCCACCTGCGGCCAAGCCGGAGAGCCCAGCGCCACGACAAGCGCGGGTGCTTCAAAATTCTGACCGCCGCTTGTAACTACAAACGGGCCTTCGCCGCTGATTGATTCCAGCTCACGATTCATAAGCGTTTCCACTCCGGCACGATGACATTTGGAAACCAGCAACCCCGCAATCTGCCCGGCCCCGTCAATGGTAAAGAGCTGCCCGGCCTCGCGCTCTTCGTATTCAATTCCCGCCTCGGCAACAAATGAAATTATATCCCACTGATTATGTCGTGCCAGCGCGGATTTAACAAAATGCGGATTCGCCGAAACATAATTTTCCGCCGAGACATCCATATTGGTAAAGTTACATTTGCCGCCCCCGGCAACACGGACCTTACGTCCTGCTTTTCCTGAATGGTCAAGCACCAGCACCTTACGCCCGCGCGCGGCAGCATGCATTGCACAATAAAGCCCGGACGCGCCCGCGCCGAGGATAATTACATCGTATTTAGAAGAGGTGTTGTTCATGTGAGGGGTTGTAGGATGGATTGGGTAGTGGGTAAAGGGTTAATGCAGACTCATAGAATGACATCTTCCCCTATTCTGTACCGATCTAATTTAGAAAAATTCGGCCTTCTGGGGGTGGTTTATGGCCCCCCTAAGAAAGGGGGGACAACCACAGCACAGGTACTTATTTCTACAAGTGGTTTGTAGCAACTGCTATCCCTGCAGGGTTAAACCACTTAACATCTTTATTTTGTACCACAATTAAAGGGTATCTTTGCTTTTAAAACTGATATTCAGCTTTTTTCCGGAAAAATACATGGCTCTTGGCATACAATCTCCATTTAATAACGGAAATGCTTTTAGGAGAGCTTGCTCTACTTCAACATCATCTTTGCCAAGCCTATGGTTTGCTGCTGACAAAAAGCCGTGCAAAGATGAAATAGGATGAGATTCTAACATCTTTAGACCGCACTGTTTATAAATATATTGCATTTCATCTTTAGTAAAAACTCTGATCGTGACATTTGATTTAGCCCATTTTTTTTGCAACAGACTCTCTATTTTATTTTTATCTTCAAAAGCAATAGCGTAATATAAATTTCCTTCTTGCATTAATTCAGAATGAGTTATGATACCATTAGGTGCAAGGGCTTTTGCGAAGTGCTCTAATCTTTTTTCAAATTTTTTATTTAGATAGCAGAGCACTTCTATACTTACTAATGCATCAATACTATTTTCGGGGATGTTAAGATCTAAGACATCAGCGCAAACCACTTGGACAAATTTACGCTGCGTAGGGCTTAAAGAATTATATAGTTGTTTTGCAGATTCCGGGTGACATTCTACTGCTATTATATTTGTGAATCCCAGTTTTAAAAGTTCGTGGGTAATTCGCCCGTCACCTGCTCCTAATTCCAGCACTGTACACGCCCGTGGAAGCAAGTTCAGAGTTTCGGACAGTAATCTGCGGTATACTTCAATATCAAGCGAGGATGTTGTCAAAGCAATATCAGCTCGGTCACGTAGAGTAGAGCCATGACCGTTAATGTTTAATTTCATCCAGTCAGATGAAGGCGTCTTTGACGATACAAAAAAATTGGGTTCAATTTCACCTAGATCATAAACTAATTCTCGTGCCAGAAGGGACATTTAATCTCCTTGTTTTTTATAGAATGTATATAGCTTTCTAGAATCATGAATAATTTGGAAAAATCGTTCTTTAAAGAAAATAGTACCTTTGTTTAAAGCTTTCTTCGTGTTAGCACTGCTGCCAAAACCGGCAAAACGAACACTCCTTTCTTTCTGCAATACAAGCCATTGCCATACAAGAAAAAGGTTAGCATTAGGTTCGGGGGAATTTCGGTCAACAAACCAATTTCTGGCTATACAACAATGCTGATTGATTCTGTCTGAAATCATTACGGCAACGATTTTGTTTTCATGGATCACTTTGTGAAAAAAAATATTATCACTAAAGAGGTCACTTCCCAGTATGATCTCCGGATCCGGGACGGTAATTGATTTGCTCTGCTGAGTAACTAACTGTTTACGGATACGGATAAAATCATCAACATCAGCAGATAGAAAGGAGAACGTTTTATCTCTTTCAATTTTACGGATCATTGTTTGATTATTCTTTTTCAGCTGAATTTCTTTTGCAAGATTAATATAAAATTCACACTGCATATTATCAAGTTTGTATCCCCAATGCAGAAGAGAGAAGTCCTCGACCTCGTGAATTTCTCCCCCAAGGCAACAACGGCTACGCCGACCATAATCTATTCTATAGTCTTTATTCCCCGCATGAGACTGACAGTAAGCAATAAGGGCTCCGATGCTCTCATGCCATAGGCTAAAACTGAGGTCTTGTTTTGCGAGTATCCCACCATAGGCAGAAGTAAAAGGTGTTTTGAATATAATTTGTTGAGGGGAGCTAACGACCCCAAATGAACAACCGGAAATAATTTTACCTTTATGCTTAAAATGAATGTAGTGAATTTCCCCTACTTTACTTTTAAAAGTATCTTGCCATCGTGCACTATCAAAAAAAGTTGCACCTATTAACTTTGGTAAGTTAGTATCCCATACAGATCCAGACACTCGCTCAGATTTTACACTCAGACTTTGAATGGCACCGGGAAATATATTTGTGAAATCCTCGGATATCATAGCATTTCTTTCAGGGTACTAACCCTCTCTTTTTTAGATAGTTGAGATAAAACATCTATGAAAATTTTTTCCATTCCATTCCCCCTCCTACGCATACTATGTGTCTCTTGTTCAGTGAGTTGCGGCAAAATGTGTCCGTTAAGAGCAGATAAGGTTTCATCAATTGTTCTGCTGTTAAACCAGATATGTACAGGGTGGAAGTTTAAAACTTTAAGACCAGGATCATTAAAACCGCTAGGATTGAAAACCGCTGTATCTGGATTAATGCGCATATACAAATTATCTCCACACCAGATAGGAAAGCGGACCAATTTCATGAATCGAATCGGCTCTATGTCACTTTGGAATGGGATTAATACTGAAGAATCATATTTGATCCCATGTTTTAGGAATAGTTGCTCTAAATTGCTGTGCCAATATAGCCTGTGTGTACGACATCCTACTGCTTTGGGATAAAGTAAGGCTACATGACTTAGTCTGTTTTCTTCGCAATCTCCCTGGGTAGAATCATTCATCAAATTTGGATGGAGTCCAATTTCAATCTGAGGATTTTTTTTAAAAAAATATGGCGTAGTACAAAATATGGTTGCAGGAATTTTGAACTCCTGAAGCAAATCGACTACATAATCAATCATAAATTGGGGGGCCCAATCAGTGTCTAGTGTTATAACATATCTAGCTTTATCCATAAAAATGTATGGTTAAATGTTGTAAATCAAAAGTATAAATCAAGCACAAAGTTAATCCACTTTTAACCCTTTGCTTATACCTTCCTCCAATGAGGCAGAGAGTGGCGGTTCCCTGTGTATTTCAAATGAAGAGAAGTCGTTCCTAATTATAGCAGGAACATTTCCCCACGGAGACAGGGCAGTGCGTATTTGTTGGATGATAGTTTTTGGAGAAGCGCAAATATCTTCATAGTTAACTGAAATGCTACTAACACCTGGAGTATCCAATTCCTCAGTCATTTCAGCACAGCAATATCTTGTTTGTAATCCGACCTCTTCACCCGGATTTTTACACTTGAATGGGCCGGCCGCAGGGATTAGAGACCACCATGTGTGGTAATTGCCATATCTGTCTTTGCGGCAGCGCAATAATGATCGGGCAATGTCACGCTGATTTCTGTGGATATGGATAAATAGTGATTTGGGATGCAATTCTGTTAGAAATCTGGCACAAAAACCGGCAATGACAGTCTTAAAAACGAAGCTTTTTCCACTTGCCCCCAAAATTTCAGATCTAAGGGTATGGGTCAGCTTTTTTTTGTCGACCCTGCTTAAATCTTCTTTGGTTAAATGATGTGTTAAATTCTTATCTAAGTGGAGCCAGTATCGCCAGAAATATCCAAATTCATGCGGGCCGGCGGGAACAGGAGTTTGGCCCTGCGTTGATTCAAAAACAGGTGCAGAATCAGGATTGTCTCCTAACACAGCATTTGCTATGTGTATTCCAACTGAAGGACGTGCCCAGAAACGTGCCATTATATTGCTTACATACCCAACATCGAGATGTTTACTCAATAATTGATATAATAACGTTGTTCCTGATCTAGGTGCGCCCACAATATAGATTAAAGGCAAATCAACTCTCTGCGGGATGGGTGGAAGCTCTATTTTTTGCAAACCAATATTCATCGCATTCAGGAAAAGTTCTTCACCTTGCTTATACGCAAACTCATCTTTGCTGCTTATTCTGCGGTGTGGGTCGGGTCTCATTATTGTCTCACAGGGAAAAGGTAATAGCCTTTAAAAGCTTCAAATATTGATTCATTTGATCGTAAAACATCTTTGCCTTTTGAAGTGGCAGAAATAATGTATCCATATGGATGGCTTAAGGCTCCCCAGCCAGCTTTAAAATGATGTAAGCTCTTTTGCTTTGCGTGAGTACCTCCAAAATTCCATTTATTTTTGCCTTCCCGAACGCTCTCACATAATGCATGGAAGATTAAAAAAGACATGGGCTGTCTAGGGCGGAATTCATGTTTGATCACTGGGATAAAGTATTCAACCCATCCCTTATGCTTAAGCAGGAGGAGAGCAGCAACAGGTTCGCCGTCAGACAAAGCAAGAGATAGCTGACTGCTATTTGACAGTTCGTTTCGTAAGGCCTTAAAATGTTGTTCTGATTTTGGAGTTCCGCCTATGGCACGCATATTCTCTTTATGGGTTGACAAGAGAAAAGACCATGCCTTTTCATCATTGGCTATGCGGCGCGTAAACCCTTGTTTAAGTGATTTGCGTACAAGATTGCGGGTTTTACTCTGCATAATTGAAAAGACTTGTTCCTCTACATTATCGCTTTGCTGTGGAAGTTCTAGTATTTGTGCTGTTCGCGGCTCCAAAGTACAGTCCTGCAAGTTTGCAAAATATATTTCCTGATGCCAATATTCAGAAGGTGAAAGACTTATACTGGCGAAAAGAAGTTCTTGCTCTTGCTGCATGTCTTCAGCAAAAGACTTTATAAGAATGTCACGAATTTCTTCCCCAGCCCCGTCCGCTATTACGCATCCCCCATGGCTGCCAAACCACGGAGAGCTGTTGTATACTGTTCCGTATTGCGGATGATATTTCCTGTAATAGCGCATAAAGCCCAATAGATCGCTATCGTTCCAAACCGAAAGAATACGTTCTTCGCCACCAACTGCGGAACTTAAAAAGCGTGCATATCCCGGCAGGTGATAAACCATACCTTCAGAGGAATTGTTAACGCAATTTTCTATAAGTGTGTTGTCTGTGAAATTTCTTTTTATTTTCAGCATTATTGGTAAGTGTTATTAAGAAAATATAGTTTTTACAACCTTCACTACCTGCCGCACCTGTTTCTCATTCATCGCAGGATAAATAGGTATAGAAAAAGTTTGGTCATATATTTTTTTTGCCCCACGATAATTATTCGACCCTTGTGAATTTGTAAAGAACTCATGACTCAACAAAGAGCAAGGTCTTCGTACAGCGATCCCGTATTCAGCAAAGCGGTGGATAAGTTTTGTTATCGGTTCCTTTGTTGTCAGAGGAAAACGATACCATGATGTGTTTTGACATGAGGGCAGGTCAATGTTGCTTATTCCGGTTAGTTCTGAAAGATAAAATTCGGCAATTTCCTGGCGTCTCTTAGAAAATGATTCTAATTGTTCAAGTTGAGACAGGCCAAGCGCCGCCTGTAAATCTGAGAACGGTGCCAAATTATTCCTGTATTCGCTTTTGCTAATAACTTGGCTTTTTATAAGTGCGTTCAATTCTGATTTTGATTTAGCAATTATGACACCACCTTCACCGCAACTGATGGGCTTGGTCCCTTGAAAAGAAAATATTCCTATGTTGCCTTGTAGCGGAAGCATCTTTCCACAAGGGCGATATAGACACTGAGCAAAATCTTCCAGAATATATGGATAGAATTCTTTTAGTTGAGAATAGTCGTGCCAAATCCCCAATAAATGAGGTAAAATAATTCCATTACAAATTTTCGCCGCATTTTTTGCCTGCTGTAAGTCTATTGAAAAATCTTTTGTCGTATCTATAAAATAGGGTGAGTAGCCACTTAAACTTATTGCATTGGGAACTTCTGGACAAACGTAAGTAGGACAAGCAATTAAAGAACCATGAGGTATTTTGCTGCATTGTAGAGCTATAAGCAGGGCTATGGATCCTGAGGATACGGATACCCCCCCGTATCCTCCATACATTTCGGCGAGATGTGCGGCCAAAGTTTCAGCAAGGCTGCCGTGCGCAACCATAGAGCTCTGGATAACTCGTGTCAGGGCATTAAGGTCTTTTTCTGTAAAACATGCCTTGCTATGGGGTATCGTTTTGTTTTTATTCATTGTTTGTGCTGTTGATGTATCGGTCGTTCTTTCCTGTGTGGATGTCACTCCACCAACCCCACACACATTTTTTCCTAAAAGGTTTCGACCATACTGGGATGTTTGACATTTCTGACTCAGTCAGATGTTTACCAAAATATTTAGTCAAAGTGTCGCCTTGGAGTATATCCTCACTAGTCCCGTATTCTTGCAAAATAGACTTAGTCATTGCAAACAGGGCCTCGGGTATAATTTCACCGTCAGGTATGTAAGCATGTTCAAAAAAGAAAGTCGGATAGTAATCACACGCACCTTGTGATGCATTTGTGAGTGATTTCAGGATATACCTTGCAACATTCTTAGGAGTATGCAACCCTCTATTCATATAACGAAGACCTTCTTCTGCTGTTTTGATACGCAACTGCCTATCTGTGAGAATCTTTTTAAGAGTGCCATATAAGTTATTTTTAGTTATGCGTATAATTGGCAGAATATTAAAGGGTATAGGTTTCGAGTATTCATCATTTGGTCCCAACACAGTGCATCCACTGGACATTGCTTCAAGATTTAAAAGACCGTTTTTACCACACGCGATCTGATCTATAACAACATCACACTCAGTTAGTGATTTTAATATTTCTTCATTAGGCAAATTTTCAGCAATAATAATGTCAAAAGGGACCCCTTCCGATTTAAGCTGATCAAGTGTTTTTAGAATTAAATTGGTCCCCTTAGCGTAGCGAGATGTAGGTGCATGAAAAACCACCGGTTTATCTCTGCCACAGATTTTAGGTGTAGTTTTTTTATCATCAAAAGGTATAAAAGTAGAATTATATGGTCTGATCCCCAGTGTGTTTGAACAAGGGGCAGACAAAATCAAATCAGCATAACATTCAGCCATACGAATATTATACATTTTTTTTGAAAAGGTATCGACATAAGTACTTTTCAAAGCAAGAGGAAGAATTTCTTTAGATAAATTCCTTTCATTGGTGAGCAGTTCTTTCGGATATCCATGGCCGAAGTGAGCGTTGAATATTTTTGCTGACTGATTGTGGCGTATATCAGATCCACAGGGAAAACTTATAATGGTCTTACCCATTTTTTTGAGGATTGGAAAATCAAGCATCCCCGGCAGCAGGGAAGTTGACGCAATGGATATATAAATATCGAAGTCAAGAACTCTGCGGTCATTCCCGGATAAATTTTTCAGGTACACTTCAGGGTCAGGATTATTTCTAAATTCCTGCTGGAACGAATCTAAAACAAAATCAAATCCAGAACCGTATAGTTTATGGTTTGCAATAGTTGAAGCTGTTCCGACCTCAAAGCCTAGCTCTCTAAACCCCTGAGCGAGTGCGAAAATATTGTTTCCTATATTATTGGTACCAATAAAAATTTTCTTTTTCATTTCGAGTCTCCTTTAGTCATTTTCGATCAGCTTCATGCTACTATTTCGGTTATGGGCTGAAAACCTTAAGTGCTTGTTCCGTCTTATTAATTACTTACTCAAAAACATGATAAAAGAAAGTAAATGAACAATTGTTTTTTACCAAAAACAAGAGTAACACCATAATATTAATACATTGTAAGTGCTTAAAAAAATAGTTTTAATTGCTATCTATGTCAATAATTGCTTTTATGGATGCTGTTGTTCATTCCACTTTTTCGGCTTGAATGTATGGTCAGACCGTAACTTTTATGTACCGGTTTATGCGAATTTATATCTGCTCCATGTTCAAGAAACTAAACCTGCAAGGTGGTATTACGCCACTCTTATACAGCAAAGGTTAAAATATGTATGACATCCCATTAATACGCCCGTTTTTAGATGAATATATTAAAAAATCAGTTTTAGATGTACTTGATTCAGGTTACCTAACAGAGGGATCTATAACCAAGAAATTTGAACAAGCTATAGCCGAGTACACCTATGCAAAACATGCTCTTGCGGTAACTAATTGTACCGTAGGACTTGAAATTGCCTTGCGAGCCTTAAAAATTAAAGAGGGGGATGAAGTTATTGTTCCCGATTATACCTATCCCGCAACAGGATCTGCAGTACTCCTTACAGGTGCCACCGCTGTTGTTGTCGACATAGATCCTGCCACTATGAATATTGATTACGATGCGCTCGAGGCAGCAATAACCCCTAGAACTCGCGGAATTTTACCTGTTTCATTGTTCGGAAACCCCCTTGATTGGAAGCGACTGAACGAGATTAAACAGAAGCACGACCTTTTTATTGTAGAAGATGCAGCATGTTCACTGGGAGCAGAATACGAGGGCAAAAAAGTTGGAACATTTGCTGATATCAGTGTTTTCAGTATGCATCCCCGAAAGTTTATTACAACTGGCGAAGGGGGAATTATCACGACTGACTCTGATAAACTGGGTTCCTGGATGAATTCCTTTAAACACTTCGGTGCTAACATTCAGGATAGCCGCGAAAAGGTCATTTTTGAACGAGTGGGCACAAATGCCAAGCTTTCAAACGTATTGGCGGCGATTGGGCTGGGACAGATGGCAAAAATAAAAGAACTATTGTCCGAGCGCAGGTTATTGGCGGAAAACTACATATCACTTCTTGATGGGGAGCCAGGCATTCAGCTTCCTTTGACTACGGTTAATGGCCTGCATTCATACCAGAGCTTTTGTGTTTTTGTGGACAATCGTGACAAAATTATAGAGAGGATCAGGACTCAGGGTGTTGAAGTGCAGATAGGGACCTATCAGCTAAGCACACAACCTGCTTTCCATAACCATAAACAATGTCGTTTAGCTGACACGATGACTGGGAGTGCAGAGGCTTTTGATAAATGTCTCACACTTCCTCTTTTTAGTGGCATGCTGCCTCAAGAACAAGAAAGAGTAGTGAACCTACTTAAAACTGCAGTTCAGTCATTATTCAGCTCTCAAAAGAGAACACTGAGCTGAATAAAGACCGAAACGGCACGCCAATAAAATTTTCAATATCCAAAATTTTTAAATCGAAATCAAACCCGTTCTTTTGTATACAGACCTAAAAGGGCCAATTCAAAGTTGCCACTTGATGCTTCCACATGACTCCAACACATAGGCTTTCATCATTCTTATAACAACGGAAAAACACAAAGCGTTAAGCGGGCTTTTCATTATGGTGTCCGATCACTTGAAAGGACACTTTTTAACCAGAACAGCCAGCTAATATTTATCAAGCATTCTCGACAAGTAGCCCTACCGGCTCATCAACCCAATGCTGACAATGCTCGCAAGGAGACACATCCCGCAAATCACAGGACTCATGGGCCTCACGTATAGCCTTGTATGCAGGAGACTGCCACACTTCCTGAATAGACTTTTCTTTTACAGAACCGATATGCTGACCAGTCACTAATCTCGTCCAATCATGGTTACATAACCCTATGTCACCGTTCCAATAGATCACCATATCTTCATATACCTTATTACATGGTTTACGATCAACATCTTTCCTACTAGGAAGGCTGCCAGGACATCCGTCAGTTGAGTGCTCAGGGTAAATACGCACACGGTCCACTTTATCGCTCCAGAAAGAAATAAAATCATCTATTTCATGTGCATTATCGACAGTTTTAACCGCGGAGACCTGTACTGTCTTAATATGTTTTTTACCCTTAACCGCTTTTCTCAATTCCAAAAGTCGCAACACATTATTAAGACTGACGTCATAATCGCACCCACGCAGCTTCCGATACAGTTCAGGATTTAATGTATCCATTGAAAAAGACAGGGTTTCTACGCCCAGCGACAATATATGTTTTGCCTTTTCTTCAGTAAGCAGGCTTGCATTTGTAGCCATTTGAATTTTGTCTAAACCATGTTCATGTAGCATTTCAAACAAAGTATCCCAGTGGGGATGAGTCAGGCTCTCTCCACGAAAAAAAGGGACGATGACGACAGGAGCATGTAAACTTATTTCCGAGATCAGCTTGCGGGCAAGCTCAACGTCCATAAATCCCGTCTCTTTTTCCATGTATCTTCGCGGACAAAACACGCAACGCAAATTACAAAAATTGGTAAACTCCAATGTAATACGTTTTGGGAAATTCATAACAAACTCCAATATTATAAATAAGTACGCAGCCACCACTCAATACTGAGAAGAGACCAAATAAACAGCCGCCTGTTTTCAACCCCGGACAGATGTTCGTTTACCAATTCCGTGCCAGTACTATAATCTAGATACTCCCAAACACGAGCTTCACGGGAAAGCAGGAAATCCTGCACATATTTTAGGCTCTCACCGCGAAACCATGAAGCATCCGGACCGGAGAAACCTTTTTTAGCTGCCGTAGAAATCCTATTAGGCACATGGCGCTCCATGGCACTACGCAACAGATATTTCCCATCTTTATATTTACGGTAAAACTTTCTGGGTTTAGAGTGTTCATTCTCATTAAGCAAAACGTTTTTAGTCAAATTCTGTAGTTTAAAATGAACAGGGAGCTTTTGTGAAAAATCAACAAGGTCATTATCAAGAAACGGCACTCTGGACTCCAACCCATGAGCCATAGAAAGCTTATCCTCGATCATCAGAAGCCCGTGTAAAAATGTTTTAGCCTCAAAATACAAAGAGCGGTTAATACTTTCCGCAGGAGTCTGGGGACTTGAGGTGTGAGGGCCAAAGACACTCCGAAATACATCCCGGGTCCAGATATGACGGGTTTCACTCTCTACCGGAGCCAGCAAGGGGCGCAGTTTGTTATTTGGGATAAGTCGCTGCCAAAAGGTGTAATATTGATCAATATAATCTTCAAAACCGTCACACTGCAAAGCACGATAATAGCGCCACGGATAACCTGCAAAGATCTCGTCTCCCCCGGAGCCTGACAAAACAACCTTAACAAAATGCGAAGCCAGTTTTGACGCAAAAAAATTAGGATAACTCTGCCCGATACGCGGCTCTTCAATGTGCCAAGCCAGTCTGGGCATTATACGTTCCAGATCTCCAGACTTCAAAATAACTTCATAATGCTCAGTTTTAAAAAGATAAGACAGGAATTCAGCTTGCTCTCTTTCATCAAATCCGAGTTCAATACCTGAGGCCGAATTCAAATCAAAACCGCATGTAAAAGACTTCATACAGGGTAATTCTTTTGCAGCGACAGCTGTTATTGAGCCTGAATCAATCCCACCGGAGAGATAAGCTCCCAGCTCAACATCACTGACTAGCTGCCTGCGGACAGCCTGACAAAACAGAAAATCCAATTCCTCTTTCGCCTCTTCCTGACTGCAAGAATAATCTGATTCGGAAAAATCAAAATCCCAATAGCGGGAAATTTCAACTGTCCCATCCCCGGACATCGAACAGACGCCGGTACATCCCGCCGGAAAAACACTGACTCCGTCAAAAAAAGTACGCTCAGTTAAAATATTCTGGAAAGTAAGATATTCTGTGAAGGCATGCAGATCCAATTTAGCACTGAAAGCAGGATGCACAGTAAAAGCCTTCGCTTCAGAAGCAAAGAGAAGTGTTTTGTTGAAAACACCATAATAAAGAGGTTTTATTCCGTAGCGATCACGTGCAAAAAAAAGATCTTGGCGAACATTGTCCAAAATGCAGAAAGCAAACATTCCATTAAAACGAGAGACGCATTTTCTTCCCCACTCGCGGTAAGCATTTAAAACAACTTCAGTGTCAGTTCTGGACTGAAATTCATACCCCAACGAGACAAGTTCTCTACGAATTTCAGCAAAATTGTATACTTCTCCATTATAAACGATACTGAATAAGCCATCCGCTGTCTGCATTGGCTGCTTACCGGCTTCAGTGAGATCAAGAATTGCCAAGCGCACATGTCCCAAGCCCACCGACCCTTTCGATACAGCATGCAAACCATCAGGCCCGCGATGACGTATAGTTTCAGCCATACGCTCAACGACTCCCAGATCGGCAGGAGCGCCGGAAAAATTATAAAAGCCAACTACCCCGCACATAATTCAGACTTTACTTTATTTGGGTTAATATGAATACAGTGTATAAAAAAACTACCATCTTCCAATCTCGAACGGCTCATAACTATAGGCCCTCATTTTTGGGAAATACAAATTAAACACAGCTGTTTATTACTCCCTATTACTAAATAATTATACACTCTAATTTTTATTAGCAAACCATTTCTATCTCCGGTGGCCCCAGTTTCTGTCCCCCCTCCCTGCGGGGCACTTCAATTGCAGATAGCCCCAAAAATACACTATAACCAAAAAATCTCAAACAGCACACCCCCATTAACATATCCCTCGGATCAATCCTCGCTAATTTTAAACAGGTTGACAAGAAAATATCATAATGCTTGAATAAATAGTCCATTTTGTAATAGTAATACACGGTGCTGATTAATCTAACATACTAGACATAATGAACGGTAACCTCTTCTGGGGGGAGAAACAGTGACAAAGAATATTGCCGTAATCGGGACCGGATATTGGGGCAAAAACCTTGTTCGTAATTTTTATCAACTCGGCTCCCTGCGTGTAATGTGCGACAATACACCCGACACTCTCGCCGCGATGGCTAAACAATATGAAGGAGTGGAAACAACTACCTCCTACCAACATATTCTGGAGAACAATCACGTTGAAGGCATCGTTATAGCCACCCCTGCTGAAACACATTTCAAGCTAGTGGAAGAGGCTCTTCAAGCCGGAAAAGATGTTTATGTAGAGAAACCTTTGGTTTTAAATGAATCAGACGGCGAAAAACTAATCGCACTTGCAAAAGAAAAAAAACGTATACTTATGGTCGGCCATTTATTACACTACCATCCGGCATTTATCCGACTTAAAGAAATGGCGAGAGCAGGAGATCTTGGCCGTATCAACTACATCTATTCTAACAGGCTCAACCTCGGAAAAATACGCCGGGAAGAAAATATCCTTTTTTCCTTTGCCCCTCACGATGTTTCAATGATCCTTTCCTTAGCCGGAGAATTACCTGCATCAGTCATTGCAACAGGTGGAAACTACCTACATAAAAAAATCGCGGATGTAACTACTACACATCTGGATTTCAGTTCCGGCTTAAAAGCCCACATATTTGTTTCGTGGCTGCATCCCTTCAAAGAGCAGAAACTGGTTGTTGTGGGAGATAAGAAAATGGCTGTGTTTGACGACACACTGCCATGGGAAGAAAAGCTCCTAGTCTACCCACACTCCATTGAGTGGAAAGACGGTTCTCCTGTGCCCCATAAAGTCGAGGCTGATAAAATTATCATCGAAGAAAAAGAGCCTCTACGCTCAGAATGCGCATATTTTATGGACTGTATTGCAAGCAGAAAAGAACCCTACACCAACGGCGAAGAAGGTCTCAATGTCCTGAAAGTGCTCAATGCTGCGCAACGCTCTATGAACGAAAAAGGCAGCGCAATAACCCTCTCCCCCAAACCGGTAAAAGGAGAGTGGTATGCCCATGAAACGGCTATTATTGATCCGGGCGTTACCATCGGCGCCAACACTAAAATATGGCATTTTTCACATATTCTCGGCGAAGTGACTATAGGTGAGCGAGTATCAATAGGGCAAAATGTTGTTATCGGGCCGGATGTCTCCATTGGCAACGGCTGCAAAATTCAAAACAACGTCTCCGTATACAAGGGAGTGATCCTTGAAGAGGATGTTTTCTGCGGCCCAAGTATGGTCTTTACCAACGTATTCAATCCTAGGGCGCACATCCGCAGGATGGACGAGTTGCGGCCGACTTTAGTGAAAAAAGGGGCTACACTCGGCGCTAACTCCACAATTGTCTGCGGCGTCACAATCGGACAATATGCAATGATCGGAGCAGGAGCAGTTATAACAAAAGATGTAAAACCAAATGCATTGATGGTTGGCACCCCGGCCCGTCAAACTGGATGGGTATGTGATTGCGGAGTAAAGCTTGACGACACACTGTGCTGCAAATCCTGCAATATGCAATACCAAAAAGAAGACAACGGAATCGCCAAACCCCAATAAAGTTAAGCAAATGAAAAACATTGTAACTATAGTGGGGGCGCGGCCTCAATTCATCAAGGCAGCCCCTCTGGGAATGGCATTGGCTAAAGTTGAAAACTTTCGCCACAGACTTATCCATACGGGACAGCACTTTGATGCCAACATGTCGGAAATTTTCTTCAAAGAACTGGGTATTCAGGCTCCTGAATTCAACCTCGGTATCAACGGCAAAACCCATGGAGTGCTCACCGGACGCATTTTAGAAGCCCTTGATGAAATTCTACCTCAGCTAAAAGCGGACATGGTCATTATCTACGGAGATACCGACAGCACCCTCGCCGGATGCCTGAGTGCTGTAAAAATGCATATTCCCGTGGCCCACGTTGAAGCAGGTTTACGTTCATTCAACCGTAAAATGCCCGAAGAAATAAACCGTGTCCTTGTAGATCATGCCAGCGACATCCTGCTCTGCCCTTCGGTGGAAGCAATGAGTAACTTGGAGAAAGAAGGCATTATAAGCAAAGCGCACATAGTTGGAGACGTGATGTACGACATGTGTCTCATGGCATCACAAAAAGCCGGAAACATATCCACAATACTTGAAGAGCTGGAACTAAAACAAAACAACTATTCTCTGGCAACAATTCACCGGGCAGAAAACACCGAATCAAAAGAAACTCTTGAAGCCGTCATTTCTTTCCTTAAAGAAGCTGCAAGGAACAAACCGATCATTTTGCCCCTTCACCCAAGAACCCGTATTGCAGCCGAGCGTTTTGGAGTTTCCCTTGCCGGATTAACAACAATTGATCCGGTTGGCTATTTTGACATGATCCAACTTCTCCAGCATGCAAACATCCTCTATACGGATTCTGGAGGGCTGCAAAAAGAGTCTTTTTTCCTGCAAATTCCATGTGTTACACTCAGGGGAGAAACAGAATGGGTGGAAACCATAAAAGCCGGCTACAACAGATTATGGCAGACACCGGAGTTTCTTCCTCGACAGAAAATTGCACCTTACGGGGATGGACACGCGGCAGCCAAGATTGTTGAAGTAATAAAACACACGCTTTAGGCCATAAGAAAAGGTAAAGACATGACTGAAAAGATCACTGCCTTCAACAATAAAGTCCTAATGGTACACGAATCGCCGTGTATCAGAGTTGTAAAGGAAGTGGATGCGCTTAGGCAGAAAGGCATCTCCATCGACCTGCTATGCTCAAATATAAACAGCCACCCTGAAATAGCCGAAAAAGTAGGGACTGTATTTTACTACAACAACTATCTGGAACTACGATCTTTTCTAAAAGACAGGCATAAAGACTGGGATGTCATCCATGCCCATAATGAACCCAATTGCATCATTGCATCAACAATAGAAGCATGTAACGAAAGACCGGTAGTTTACGATTGTCATGACATGACAAGTGCAAGAAGCAATATCCATGGTGTTCAGGCTGAACTGGAGGAATACTGCTTTAAGAATTGCGCTGCCAGCGTACACGTAAGTGCGGGGTTGAAAAAGATAGCATTTGATAAATACGGACCGCAACTCTCCATCGTACTCCCCAGTTTCCCAGCAATCACCAAAACAAAAAAAAATAATAAGCCTAAACTCTCAGGGACACATGTTGTATACCAAGGGACCATTACGGATTCTCCCGATACAAAATATTCATATAGATATTACCTGCCTTTTTTCAAAAAACTCTGTGAAGCAGGCATACATGTTCACGTATTTCACTCACCTAATACGACATGGGAAAAACTCCCCGGATATATTGCCCTGCAAAATAGAACCCGTTTTTTCCATCCCCACAAATGTCTGCCATACGACCAGCTCATCCATGAGATGGGCCAATTTCAATGGGGATTTTCCGGATTCAACTTTGACCACCTCACAGAAAAGATAACTAAAGATTATCTGGACGGGGCGCTCCCTAATAAATTTTTCGACTATGTTCTTGCAGGCATTACGCCCATTGTAATCAATAACAGTACGACGGCCAACTGGGCCGAAAAAAATGGTTTTGGCTATCACGCAAAAGACATGGATGACTTCATCCGGATATGCAAGGAAGAAAAACCGCTTGCCCCGTTCAGTAATATCGAGGCAATTGACATGAACAAACAAATTGAACGACTAATAAAAGTATACCACGTTGTTTCTGCACAAAAAGAACAGCATCGTCCGAAAAAATTATCATTCAATACCCTGGCAGAGCAATTCAAGACAACAAAAGGGAATATATCCTTTCTCACCTTGGGCTCCAACCCCAAGCCGGCGGCTGCGCTTGATATGCTGATGCAGTATTACAAATCAGGAGTCTGGATGTACAAAGAGAATGACACATTCTATTCCCATACATCCGCAGACAGCCACGCCTTCTATCTCAGTGCCCTCTGCTCAATATACAAAAGCGGAGAACATAGCGTTCTACCCGACATTCTGAATCTGAGTTCCCTACTTCTTGCTTTGAACAACCAAAACAAAGGAGGTATTTTCGGCTGGGGACTGGGCGCACCATTTGAAAATAAAATAAGATCTAAAGAGCAGGGTCCGTCAACTTGCCCCGAAACAACTACATACACAGGCATATCATCCTCCGTGTGCATAGCCCTCCTTGAAGCATACGACATCACAAAAAACATCCAATTATTGAATAGCTGTCAAATGTGGCGCGAATCCTTCTTTAAACACATAGGTTTCAATGAAATAAACGGCTGCTGCCTATATGGAGACCATGAAAGCTGGAAGCTGCCGGAGCCTCTTTTCATTCCAAATACAACCCCGTCATTCATTGGTTTTCTGTCAAAATTGGCTCAATCTTCAAGAGAAATACACGATGCAAAACTGATACGACAGGTAGGAAATAGTTTCTGGAGCCTGCACAAAGACTACAACTGGCAATATTCAAACGGTCAATTGGAAGATTTGCTGCATTTAGGAATGATCGCGGAAGGTATGTATATGGCAAGTCCTTTCCTTGATCCATCTATTGATATTTCAGGCTTGATTTCACAGATGATTTCAAAAATGTTCAAGAGACGTCTTGATGTCAATCTGGAACGAAATTGTCTAGGCTCTTCATACTGGGGACCGGGATGGGCTTTATACTCATTTATCCTTAATGAGGCCCCCATAGAATATATCGCCGCCGGAGTAGATTTCCTTATAAAAAACCCCAGAATTATGCTCTTCAACACACGTACTTCTGGAATTTATGCACGACTCCTAGGAAAAATGAAAGAAAAGTATCTTTTATAAAATCACAAAGTTCAAAACAGCTGCCTATCCAGCCAAAATCTGGGCCGCAACAAAATTTGATATCCCCGTCGAGGAGAAAGCATGCACCCAATAGAGGCTGAAAAAGCAAACACGAACATGCAGACACAGCATTCTCACACAGGCACAGACTCGTTCATTTTCAGTGTAATCCTTGTCGTCAACAATAGCGGTCCCAGGCTCAACACAACCTTCGACATGATAGCCAGACAGACCATTGGTTTTCATTCACACGTACAGATCGTTGCAGTGGATACCGGCTCATCTGAAGTTGCACAGGATCTGCTCCAGAAATGGGCACAGAACTACCCGGACAATATAACTTATTTCGACATGCCCTACGCCAGTGTACCTTCAGCCCGAAACCGTGGGATAGCTGAAGCCCGCGGCGAATGGCTTACCTTCTTTGACGCAGATACACTGATAAGCACAAATTATTTCCAAGAATTTTGCTATTTTCTGGAAAACTCAAATTACAAAGGACCAATTCTGTGCGGTAACTGGCTGCGTTATGATGAAGCCGGCGGCAATATAACGGGACAACATGAACGTTCGATCAACTGCCGGACTTCCGGTATCGTGGATGTGAAACAGGCTCCGGAGTGTTTTATTTCCTCGGCTGCGGCATGCCTGTTCCGAGCTTCATCTGTCCAAGATCAGGCTGTTCAATTCGGGGAACGCGTCCCAGCCTCTTTCTGCGGTGCCCACTTTGCCAATTTGCTTCTGCTTGCGGAAGGCTCTTTTTCAGTGGGAGTTGTGCAGGAAGCACACTACCTGCAAAGCTATCAGGGCATGCGAACCAGACAGGAGCAAGAGGTCTGGTCCGATCCTGCTCATTACCGCGAACAGCTAATGTTCGGCTATCTGGACCTTGTGCAACGCTACCAACGCTCAGTCGGAACTGTTCCAGACTTTGTGCAGAATCTGATCATCAGCGAAATGCGTGACTATATGTTGCGCATGCTCGGCAATACCATCCCATGTGAACTAAGTACGCAACAACTGAACGACTTTTTTGAATTAACCCGTCTGGTTCTGCGCCATGTGGAAGCCCGCCGCATACTGCTTTATGCCATCCCGAATCTTGATTTGAAAACACGCATAGCCATACTTGGAGCTTTTGCAGGAAACCGTTTTTCAGGAATGCCGTTTGTAATCAAAGAAATTTCTCCAGATGGCAAAGAGGCTTTGCTGATCCATTGGTCAACACATGAATCGAAGTACATACTGCAGCGGGGCTCGGAACCGGAACCTATTACCTGGGACAAACAGCATAGAATCACCTTTAATGACATTACGTTGTGCCATGAATACAAATGCTGGATTCCCCTGACCGACAATGTTAGCCGCATGATGAACGTAGATGGTGAAAATATCTCCGTTCTGTGTAAAGAAGCACTTCTGGAGAGCCTGGAACGCACTGAAGTGCTACAAAAATACTATACACCTACGAGTCAATGCCCCTCTAGGTTGCGAGACTTCCTTGAGATTGCTTCCAATGAACCGCCTGAACAATTTCGCAATGCATGGATACTTATGGATAGGGTCGGCAAGGCGGATGATAACGCCGAGCACCTCTGCCGCTGGATCATGCGCGAGCACCCGGATCAACTTGTATATTTTGTAATCGACCGAAAGAGCAGAGACTGGCTTAGACTCCAGAAAGACGGCCTCCCTTTACTGTCATATGGGAGCATTGAGCATCTGCAGGCCTTATCCGGAGCGCAATGGCTCATTTCTTCCCATGTTGACAAGCCGGTAACAGATCCCATGCAAACTCGTGATGATTTCGGTAAACCTTCGTACAAAGTAGCATTTCTCCAGCATGGAATCATTAAATACGACTTATCCAACTGGCTGAACGAATTCAGCATTAACTGTTTTGTTACAAGCGCTAAACTTGAATATGAATCAATGCTGGAGGGACAATATAAATTTACGCAGCGCGAACTTACTCTCTCAGGACTGCCGCGTCACGACACCCTTCTGCGCAAATCAGAATCTGGGAAAAAAGGCAAGATAATCCTAGTCTGCCCGACCTGGAGAGAACCGCTGATGCGCACAGGCATACAGGGTATGAGCACTGATGAAAAATACCTTTTTTTCAAAAAAAGTGATTTTTTCAAAGCTTGGGACAAAATTACATCCAGCCCCACTATTGCCAAGCTTGCCGGCGAACATAAATCCAGAGTTATTTTCCTTCCTCACCCGGAGACTGCGCCGTTTATCCACCTCTTTCGAATGTCTGAACGCTGCACTGCAATGTCTTGGAATGAAGTTAAATCCGTGCAGGATCTGTTAGTGGCCAGCGCTATGGTGATTACGGACTACTCTTCACTTGTATTTGATGCTGCATATATCAACAAGCCCGTAGCTTATTATCAATTCCCGGAATATCCTGATTTCAATGAAGGCCAATCCAGAGATAAAAACTACTATGATGACACAAAGCATGGATTCGGACCTGTGGTTTCTTCTGCTGAAGAGATTAAGAACTGGATAGCAGAGACACTTCACAACAACTGTATCCCGCAGGATATTTACACTAAAAGGGCAGAGGACTTTTTTACCCTGCGCGACGGTGAAAATTGCCGCCGGGTATACGAGGCCATTCTAAGCCGCACATAACCACTCTAATTTTGCTTAGGGAAACATTATGATAAATGTCTCAATAGTTGTTCCGGTGTACAACGCAGAATCCCACCTGCCTCGATTTGTACAGAGCATGCAGCAACAGACACTTGAAAATTTTGAAGTAATTTTTGTTGACGACACCTCCACAGATAACGGCCCCGCTCTATTGGAAAAAGTATGTAATAAAGACAAACGATTCCGTTTAATCCGTCATGAGAAAAATATGGGAGCCGGAGCGGCACGGAATACAGGAATAAAAGCAGCCAAAGGACAAACCTTATGCTTTGCTGACCCGGACGACCTGCTGCCTGAACATTCACTGGAAGTTCGTTTCGATGCTTACAAAAAACATAATGCTATCGTCCGCGCATGCCACCAAGAAGTCACGGACACAGGAGAAATAATCAATAATGAGCAACGACCTGTAAACTTCCCAGAACTATGCAATCCCGCCGAAGCAGCGTCCAAATTCGGAGTTAGTCCCTTTCTTTGTGCTCACTGGACTTGGCTGTTCCCGACAAAGATGGTGCAACGCTTAGGCATCTTTAACGAAGAGGGAATTCGTACAGCGGAAGATATTATCTTTCTGATACGCATGTTTTTCCATATTTCAAGAATGGTCTGGATTGATGATACGGTATACTACTGGATGAAACGAACTGATTCTCTCTCCACAACTGTATATTCCGCCAGTCATTATCTGGACTATCTGCTTTGTGTAGACATTTTTTATAATGAAGCCGCCCAGCATAAAAAACTTTCTCTGGCCGATAGTTTTTGTGATGACTATTTTGCCTGTTATCTACCGCACATGCTTATTCAAGTCGCCCATAAAAAAAGTAATGCACAAGATGTCGCTGTAGTATTGGAAGCAGCCGAACAGATCTGCGCCCGGCACGATGTTTTCAAACGCTGTCTGCAACGGACTCTGGCTGAACCGTTACACTACCCCGGACTGTTCCGCATGCTGCGAATCATCCACGGTAAAGGGCAGGGAAAATCTCCATTACAACGTCTCTTCGACAGCCACAATGAACTGGCCACCATTTACAAATCGGCACAGGAGTCCTGAACGACATACAGGGGAACAACAAGTAAAAATTAGTTTTGGATCAGCCTTTCAAGAGGATCGGTAGGAAGAGCAACAACCTCCGGTTTAGATGGAACTTCCTGTTCTATCTTCAAGGCCTGAACAAGAAATTCATGAGCAGTTGAAGCCAGATCAGTCCCTTTAGCCAAGTTAGCAGCATGGCTAAACAAGCGTTTACACCTACGAGCATCCGTCAATTCAATAAAACGCATCCCCAGCTTCAGGCAGGCTGCCGCCTCTGCCAGATGATCCGGCAAGCGTCCCCAACCTACGTCAGGGCAGGCCCGTTTCAAACCGACTCTGCGTATAATTCTGGCAGAAACTTCTGATTCATATGGACTCAAATCCTTATCTCCGGCACGCCCAGAATTGTGGATACGCCAAAGCAGCATATCTGCCGGAGTATGGCAGATCCGAGCATTACCGACAATTCGTGAAAACCATTCATAATCCTGACAGACTTTGAAATCAGGATCATAGCCCCCATATATGGAGTACAGTTCCCTGCGCACAAGTGTGCCTCCATCAGAGATCCAATCCTTAAAAACCATTGCCGGAACCAATTGATCCGGCTGCTCTACCCATAATGGAGCAGAACGTCGTTCCAGCGGTTGCAATCGAGCATTGCTAACCAGAATGGCACCGGTAATAATATCACACTGGGGCTTGTTTTTGATTTTATTCAGATAGTGAGCGATGATTCTAGGTGCAAGTTGATCATCTGAGCCAACCCATATGACATACTCGCCCCTTGCAAGTTCAAGACATTTGTTACGGGCAACCGGACGCCCCTGATTTTCCTGCCAAAAATAACGAATCCTTTCCTCTGCCTTACAGATTTCATCCGTGCCGTCAGTGGAGCCGTCATCCACAATAATAAATTCGCACTCATCAGTAAGCTGGCTTAATATGGAGGAGATAAGATCAGGAATAAACTCTTTGCGGTTATAGCAGAAGCTACATACTGAGATCAGCGGGGCAGGCATACGAAAACTCACGTCTTGTTAAAGTTTAAATAAAAAAGGCACCGATACTTTCTACTTTAGCTTGAAAGAACAATTTTATACCTCAGCACTATGCGATAGTGTTGTCGATTTACTTTTTTTTTTCAACAATTATTTCTTTGCACCCCTATTCCCATTGAGCCGAATTATAACACCACTCTCCCCATAAACACCACTCTCAATTTGACCAAACCACAAACCTACGGCTAGATAAAGTTATTGAGAACAACTCATAGTGAGGTTTCAAATATATGCCTAAGATCCTGCCGCGAATAATTACCGCCCTGCTGTTTTTCCTGCTTGGCGGATTCATCCTGTTCATGCTGAATCAGATTGCCGGACTGGCCCAGCTTTGCGCAGTCTATTTTCCTGCATCTTATGATTACGTGCTCTTCGGGCTCAGCGGGTTATTCCTGATTATCTGCATGAGTCCGCTGGTGATTCATTTTTTTCGCCCCGGCGCACTTGTTATGCCGGATAATCCCACGCCATCCCAGCAGCGGGAGTTCATACGCAGACTGCGGAAAAGACTGCGCAGAAACAAAAATATCCGCAAGGCAGGGTTGAAGCTTTCCACAACAGAAGATCTCGATATAGCCCTTGAGCATCTGGACCGCATTTCCACGGAAAAAATGAAAACCGTGGCCTCACGAATCTTCCTTTCCACGGCGATCTCCCAGAACGGGCAGCTTGATTCATTCATCGTACTCGGCACCCTTACTAAGCTGGTCTGGGATGTATCCAAGATTTATAATCAGCGCCCTTCAATGCGCGATATGCTCTCGGTTTACGCCAATGTGGCGGGTACTGCATTTTTCGCCAGCGCGGTGGAAGAACTGGATATTCAGGCCCAGATCGAAGCTATCATGTCCCCGGTTCTGGCGGGATCCGCACTAGGCATGATTCCCGGAACCAGCGGGTTTACATCCATCGTAACCGCCTCCATTCTGGACGGCTCTACCAATGCATTTCTGGCGCTCAGGGTCGGTATTATAACCCGTGGTCATTTTAATTTTCATGCGGAGAAAAATTCTCCGGGATACCGCAGGGCTGTGCTTCGCGAGGCTGCCGGCATGCTTCTCTCCATCGCCATGGGCTCTACCAGAACCATCACCTCCGCCTACCTGAAAACCATCACCGGAGCTGCGGGCGAAAAAGCGGCCAGCGCGGCCAAGAGGGTTGTATCTTCAACAGACAGGGCTTTTCAAGCCACTAGCAGAGCCTGCAAATACTCAGCGGATCAAGTGGGCAAAGTCGCCCGTTTTGCCTCATCATACAGCAGCAAAAAGGAAGACCCTGAACCGGAAACAATCAAAGACAAAGCGGGCAAGAAATTTGGAAGGTTTAAAGATAAGTTTAGGCGCAAGAAATAAAAGCAAAAAACTCCCGCAATATTTTGATTAATACTACGGGAGCAATTTATTCACCGAGAGAAAGACCGCAGAGGACATTACACGTTTTCCGGCACCGGCATTGGAAAAACAATATCGTACACCCAGTTGTAGGCAAAAGCATATACCAGAAAGAAAAGAGCAAACCCAATGTCAGCAATAAGAGCATTCCAAAGCGTCATATCCAGCCACCACGCCACAAAAGGCACCGTCATAGTCAACAAAGAGAGTTCAAACAGGACCGCATGTAACCCCCGCATCCATGCCGGACGAACATGTACCGGTTTATTCAACGCTACAAGAATCTTATCGAAAACTAAATTATATAGATAATTAAAGACCATAGCCGTAACAGAGATTGTAATGCTCATGATCCCTATTCTGCTTAAATCTTTATCAAGCATCCATGAAGCAAGCGGCGTGCAAGTGCAAAGTCCGATAATTTCAAATAAAAGAGTATGTCTAATTCTATCTGCTGTTGTTCTCATGGGAGTATAGATACTGTCTGCTCATTGCTGACTCAAGAGGAATGTGTAAAAATATATTTATTGTTTACAAGATGATACTGAAATATAACAGACATTGCTCACAATAAACACTGTCGGAGGGCAGCATCATGCAGGTAGCAATCATTCCCGCCAGAGGCGGAAGCAAGCGCATCCCTAAAAAATCCATCCGGCATTTTCTGGATAAACCGCTGATCGCTTATACCATTGAAGCTGCCCGCAAAAGTAAATTTTTCGATCATATTCTGGTCAGTACCGACAGCGAAGAGTTCGCCGAAGTAGCCCGTGAATACGGAGCGGAAGTGCCTTTCATGCGACCGGCAGAACTGGCTGACGATTTCACCCCCACCAAACCGGTAATTGATCATGCTGTGGACTGGGTCAAAAGCAATTGGGGCGAACCGGAGCGCTATTGCCAGTTCTTTGCCAATCCTTTTGTCACTGCGGAAAATATTCGCGGAGGCTACAAAATGCTTCGTGAGCACCGCGCCAATTGCGTGCTGGGCGTGGCTGAATTTCCTTATCCAATCCTGCGTTCCTTTAAGAAAGGCCAAAACGGCGGTGTTGAATACGCTTTCCCGGAATATGCCCCCTGCCGGTCACAGGACCTCCCGCTCTTTTTCCATGACGCGGCCCAGTTTTACTGGACCGAACTGACGGATATCCCGGAAGACCGTAACGAAGCCTTGAACATGCCCTATTTCCTGCCCCGGTACATGGTGGTTGATATCGACACCGAAGAAGACTGGCAGATCGCCGAACGCCTTTATCAGGCTTTTATGTGTGATGAAAAATAACGGCCCCATCCTTTTTTTCTGCGAAGCCGGACCACAAACAGGTTTCGGCCATGCCGGACGCTGTCTCGCTATCGCCACAGCCCTGCGCGATGGACCGGAACGCGAATCTGTTTTCGTATTTCGAGGCTCCCCGGCGGCAGAGCAAAAGATCAATTCCGCCGGATTCAAGACTGTCGCCATCAGCAACTTCAATGACTGGCGGTTAGGGACGGAATCGGCAATAGTCCTCGATCTGCGAGTTCCTCTTTCCGATTCATTTTTCCGGCGCGCTAAGGAATCCGGTAAATTGCTGATCAGCATTGATGACTCCACTCCTAACAGGCTGCATTGCGATCTTGTCTTCTATCCGCCTGTGCCTCAGTTTCATGAGCTTGACTGGGACGGATTCAGCGGGACCGTCTGCCGAGGATGGGAATTCATCCCCCTGCGTAAAGAGTTCTGCCTAAGTCCGAAGCGGAAGGCAAAACAATCGCCGCCGCAGATTCTGATCACCATGGGCGGGAGCGATCCCCATGAACTGACCCTGAAAGTTCTCAACGCCTTGATGCATGTGCCGGGAGAATGGCAGGCCGAAGTTGTTATCGGTCCCATGTTCAATAATCTGGACAAAATCGACCGGATAGCGGTAGAGCATGGTAAGAGAATAAAATTATTGTATGATATAGAGGACATGTCCGTTCCAATGCATGGAGCCGATGCGGCAATAGCATCATTTGGCATGACCGCTTATGAGCTGGCGGGCTGCGGAGTTCCGCAAATGATGTTTGCGCTGAGCGAGGACCATGCCCGCTCGGCATCGGCATTGCATGCCTCAGGAGCAGCGGTTTCACTGGGAAAATTTGACCGCATCAATAACCGGAAGTTGGCTGAAAAGCTGGAAAATTTCATTTCCAGCAAAGATTCGCTAAGATCCATGGCTGCAAAAGCTGCCGGATTGAATATCGGGCGGGGAGCCATCAACATTGCTGCCCGAATTGTAGATGCGATTTAAAAATATGGAGTACCACTTTGAGTGATAGAAAATGCTGGGTCGATCACAGCGGAATCGTATTGGATTCAGTTGACGGCTTTGATGTAATTCACTGCGAAAGTTGCGGATTTAAGCACATCATCCCCATCCCGGATGAAGAAGAAATGACCCGCATTTACACGCGGCAATTCCACGCCGAATATAAACCGCTCATGATCCAGCATCAACTGGAAGATCAGCAGTGGTACGATGCGACCAACAAGGCCCGTTTGGAAGCAATTGAAAAGCAATTAAAACGGAAAGGAACTCTTCTAGATGTCGGTTCCGGTACCGGTTTTTTTCTAAATGAAGCGGTCAAGCAGGGCTGGGAAGCCAAAGGCGTGGAACCTTCGGACATGGCAGTAGAATACAGCCGCTCCAAGGGACTGGATGTTGAGCATGCTTTTTTTGATCAGGAATGCGCTGAATCAATCGGAAAATTTGATGTGGTCCATCTCTGGGAAGTCCTTGAACACCTGCCTGACCCGGCGGGGATGGTCAACCTTTGCCGTCAGGTGCTCAATCCCGGGGGCTTGATTGTCATAGGTGTCCCAAACGATTACAACAAACTGCAAAAGATACTGGTTAACGATATGGGCGAGAAACCTTGGTGGCTGACTCCCCCGCATCACATAAATTTCTTCGACCGCACTTCCCTTGAGCGTTTGTTACGGCGGCTTGATTTTGAACCGCTCCGGCACGATATAACCTTTCCCATGGAACTGTTCCTGCTAATGGGGAAAAACTATCTGCAGGAACCGGAACTGGGCCGCGAATGCCACGCCATGCGCATGGAACTGGAATTGAACCTGCTGCGCACAGGCAATAGCGCCGTGCTGGACAAACTCTACGACAGTCTGGCCGAGGCCGGATTCGGACGGCATACCGTAATTATGGCGGGCAAAAAGGATTAGAACGTATGGGAAGATTGCAAGGTAAAACGGCATTGGTCACGGGTGGAGGTCGAGGTATCGGCAAGGCCATCAGCATCAAACTGGCTACAGAAGGAGTCCACGTCATCCTCACTTGGGTAAACGACCATGAAAATGCCCGCAAAACAACGGCTGAAATTTCCAAGCTTGGCGGTTCTTCCCGCATACTGCAACTTGAGGTCAGCACTGCTGAATCCGTTGACAGCGTAGTCGCCGATATCAGCGCGAATGAAGGCAGACTTGATATTCTGGTCAACAATGCCGGCATTAACAACCCGCAGGATTTCGACAAGATTACTCCGGAAGAATGGGACCGCATCCTTGCCGTTAATCTGAAGGGACCTTTTCTGTGTACCCAGCGCTGCCTTGAACTGCTTAAGAAGAGCAAAGCAGCCAGTGTGATTAATATCGGCTCGATCAGCGGGCAGTACGGTGGACCGCGCACCGCCCATTACGCGGCCAGCAAAGCCGGGCTCATTTCCATGACACAGGTGGCGGCGCGCTTCGGCGCAGAGTGGAATATCCGCTGCAATACTGTTTCCGCCGGACTGGTGGTTTCGGACATGGCGGATGCGAGCCTGAAGAATCCTGCGGTTAAAAAAGCCGCCGAAAATGTACTCCTGAAACGGTTTGCCGAAGCTTCGGAGATAGCAGACAGCGTGGCCTATCTCGCATCCGATGAATCATCCTACATCACCGCCCAGACCATCAACGTCAACGGCGGATTGTATTTCTAAGGAGAACCAATGGACCAGTTTAAATATCAGGAACTCGAAAATTTTGCCGCAGAACTGCGTAAATCAATCATTACCATGAATTGTTACGCCGGTTCCGGGCATCCGGGAGGCTCTCTTTCCTGTGTGGAAATAATCAGCTGGCTGTTCTGCCGGGAAATGAATTTCAGCCCGGCGAATATGGATCACCCTGAAAGGGACCGCTTCATCCTTTCCAAGGGCCACTCCAGCCTGACTCTATATGCGGCTCTGGCAGAGAAGGGATTCTTTTCCAAAAAAGAATTCAAAAAGCTTCGCCACGTGGACGGCATGCTTGAAGCCTACCCGGATAGACTCAAAATTCCCGGCGCGGAATTCAATTCAGGATCTCTGGGGCAGGGATTTTCCTTTGCACTTGGCTGCGCCCTTGGAGCAAAACGTGCTGGACGCTCCAATCGAACATACGTGCTGCTCGGTGACGGAGAACTGGACGAAGGCCAGATCTGGGAAGGCTGCATGTTCGGCGCGCACTACAGTCTTGATAACCTTGTAGCCGTAGTTGATTACAACAAACTGCAAAGCGATGACTTCAACGGTAATATCACCGCCCTTGAACCCTTGAATGATAAATTCAAGGCTTTCGGCTGGCATGTAATCGAGATTGACGGACACGACTTTCGTGAGATCGAGAATAGTTTTTTCCGGGCACGCACAACTCCCGGAAAACCGACCATGATTATAGCCCACACAATAAAGGGCAAAGGAATTTCATACATGGAGAATGTTCCCAAATGGCACGGCAGCCTCTGCCCCACCGGGGAAGAACGGGAATGCGCCCTTCGCGAATGCGGGTGCGGGGAGCTGGACTAATGCAGAATATGAGAGATGAATTCGGCAAGGCCCTTAAAGAACTGGCTGCCACCCGTGACGATTTTGTAGTTCTCGACGGAGACGTGGCCATGGGAACCGGAACATATCATTTCCGCGATGCCTACCCGGATCGATTCATCCAGTGTGCCATTGCCGAGCAGAACATGTTTTCTGTAGCAGCAGGACTCTCCGAATCAGGGATCATCCCCATTGTGACCTGCTACGCGGCATTCGCCATGCGCGCGCTGGAGCAGATACGCAACTCCATTGCCTACCCCGATTTCAATGTTAAGATAGCTGTCAGCCATCTGGGGCTGGATGTAGGACCGGACGGGGCCACCCATCAGGCTCTTGAGGATATTTCAGTTTACCGGGCCATCCCAAACATGACTGTTGTAGCCCCTGCCGATCCTGTGGAACTGAGGGCTGTGCTGCCGCATCTGCTGGACAGCACGGGGCCGCTTTATCTGCGCACCGGCCGCAGTCCCCTGCCTGATGTTTTTGCGGAAGATACTGTTTTTGAACCCGGCAAAGCCCACGTTCTTTCCGAAGGCGAAGACTGCACCATCATGGCCGTCGGGGTTATGGTCCATCGCGCTGTGCAGGCCGCCCGCACGTTGGCTGAAGAAGGGATCTCCTGCCGGGTCCTCAACATGAGCTGGCTGAAGCCCATGGATGAAGAAGCTGTAATAAAAGCAGCAAAAGAAACCGGGGCCATTATCACCTGTGAAGATCACAACAAATACGGGGGATTAGGCGGAGCTGTAATGGAGATCGTCTGCGAAAATTATCCGGTTCCGGTGGAACGGGTGGCAATTGACGATATCTTCGGATGTTCAGGTGAGCCGGAAGATCTCGCACGCAAATATGGACTCATGCCTGAAAACATCGTTTCTGCGGCACTTAGAATCATGAAGCGAAAATTATGAGGTAATTTTTAAACATTTCTGAAATATCGTCTGCCAAAATTAGCAAATCAGTCATTGAGAACTTGGCAGATTCTTATTTTTATGGTTATCCATGATACAGAGAAAATTGCTGAAAGCCATACAGTAAAAGCATCCGGGCGGGTGTATGGCAACTGGCTGCAAATTAGGAACAGGAGTTGCATTCCGCTTGCTTTCGTATCGGGAGAAACAGGGCTAAGGTTCACATTTTAAAGCACACCAAAAGTCCTGCTTTCTGCTTAAGCATGCAAACGAACTCTTTAACATGAAGAAGGACAGCTGATGGATAATCCGATTATACTGGTACAGGCGGCATCGAAGGCATGGAGCGGCGCACCTGACTGGTGCATGAACGAAATTGATGGTCGCAGCGTGGTTGCTTTGACCATTGAAAACGCACTCAAAGAATTTCCCGAAGCGGATATACGCATTATTGCTCCGGAATTTGACCGTGGAGGCAGGTTGAACGAGCTCCCGGAACTGTTCCCGGAAAGCAAAGTCAACGTTTTTTACGGCTTTGATGAAAGTCCGCTGGAACGCATGATAGCAGCAGTTGAAGATGCAGCGGACGAAAAATTAGTTCTGCGTGTGGACGGAATCCATTTTGGCTGGCTTACTGACCACGCCCGCACTATGCTCCAACTGGCGGAACAGGAAAATCTTGACTGCGTAAAGACCGAAGACGATTTTCCTATACAGCTTACTTCCGACGTATACAGAATCTCAGCGCTGAAAAAAGCACTTGCCATGCTGGAAGAGAAAGCCAGCAGCGCCCCATATCGTGTCCACCCAAAATTTTTTATGTTCAGCGAAGCGGAAGAATTCAAATGCGCCCGTATTGAAAATCCGACTGTAAACGAACAGTGGCTGAAAAAATGCCGCGAAACAGCCGAGCAGGTCTATATCGCCGGCAATATGAATGTAGGCCAGAATGCAGGCATCGCAGCCGGTGACCAGCTCAGCTTTCATTACGAGCTGGCCCTCGATCATATAACCCCGGACGCACAGGTTCTGGACTGCGGATGCGGCCCGGGCTACGGAGCAAGGATGCTGGCAGACACTGCGGAAAAGGTCGTTGCAGCCGATCTCGATATTGAAACTGTGCGACTGGCTTCCTCCGGTAAGTATTTCGACAATATCACTTTCCAGACAGCTGATGCGACCGCTCTTGATTTCGAGGACGAAAGCTTTGACGCGGTCACCAGCTTCGAGACCGTGGAACACGTCAATCCGGTGCCTTTCTTCAAGGAAATGCAGCGTGTGCTAAAGCCGGGAGGGTTGCTGATACTGAGCACTCCCCAGAATAGTCACGGACATATCCCGGTCAACTCCCAGCACCTGCATGAATTTTCATTGCAGGAAATCAAAGGGCTTTGTTCCGACCATTTTGAAATAATGCAGACCACCGGCATCAAGCAGGGACGCATCGTCTTTCCTGATGATCCCAAGGGACAGAATACGTTCATGGTCTGCCGTAAAGCGAGTTAATAATTATCCCGGTTGCAGGATAAGCTAAACTTTTGCAAATGGTTAGCATACCCTGCTGCCATCCCTTCAAAACCTTTTAATTGGACTGATCCGCTTCGTAATTTCAAATTATCCTAAGAGATTGCATGAAAAAAAGACTGATCGTAATCGGAGCCGGACTGGAATCTATTCCGGTTATCGAAAGAGCTGCTGAGATGGGACTGCATATTGTGGCTGTAGATGCCAACCCGCAGGCTCCCGGATTCGCCTATGCAGACGAATCGGTCATCGGTTGTGTCTACACCCCGGAAGTAACGGTTGCCGCCCTGACCGAGTGGTCAAAAAAGGGCGGCAAACCGCAAGGGGTTATCTGCGCCGCAGTTGATGCTCCGGGTACTGTCGCGGCAGTGGCGGAACATTTCGGGCTTACTGCGGTCAGCGCGGAAACCGCTCGTCTGGCAACAGACAAAAAAGCCATGAAGGACCGCTTAAAGGAGCGGGGAATCCCCATCCCGTGGTATCAGGAAATTTTCACCCCCGCCGAACTGGAAAAAATTATTGATGAACGGCGGGAAACACTCGTCATCAAGCCCGTAGACAGCCGGGGAGCGCGCGGAGTTCTGCGCCTCGTTTACGGTTCCCCCAGTATGCCCGACCCACGGCGGGCCTTTGAATGCTCTCAGAAAGAATCTCCCAGCGGACGGGTCATGGTGGAGAAACATCTGGAAGGGCCGCAGTTCAGCACAGAGGGAGTAATCATCAACGGGAAGACCTACTGCCCGGGTTTTTCCGACCGCAATTACGAATTTCTGGACCGTTTTGCGCCCAACATCATTGAAAACGGAGGTGATCTGCCCTCCTTCCTGCCGCAAGATGCACAGGACGCGGTAAAAGAACTTTCAGGACAGGCGGCGATTGCTCTGGGCATTGAAAATTCCATGTTCAAAGGCGACATGGTAATTCATAAAGGAAAACCGTATGTAATTGAAATGGCGGCCCGACTTTCCGGGGGCTATTTCTGCTCCCACCTGATCCCGTGGAATACGGGAGTGGATCTGCTGGGTTCGGCCATCCGGCTGGCACTTGGCGAAATTCCGGCTCAGGACGAACTGAGCCCTTCATTTCAAAAAGGCGTTTCCCAACGCTATCTATTCCCCGAACCGGGAAAAGTTGTTGCAATTGAGGGCGTGGAAAAAGCACGCGCAGTTGATGGAATCAGCATGGTGGAAATCCGCACCGAAGTGGGCGCACAGATTTCCCCGGCAACCAGCCATCCCGCACGGGCCGGAGTGATCATGGCCGTGGCCGAAAACCGCGAAGAAGCCATCAGAATTACCGAAGAAGCAGCAGCCTTAATCAAAATAATCACCGAGTAGTTGAAATGAAAATATTCGCCATATTTCATCTCAACCTCATGTTTTCATCCATCCCCGAAGAAAGCCGCGCCGAGGTTATTAATCGCTGTTACTGGCCGCTTATCAATCTGGCGGGAAGCGGTTTTCCCCTCGGCATAGAGGCTTCAGGAATCACTCTTGAAATAATACGCGATCTTGCCCCTGATTGGATCGAGGATTTTAAAGCACTTCTCCATGCGGGAAAAGTCGAATTTATCGGCAGCGGCTACGGACAGATTATCGGTCCCCTCGTCCCGCCTGCTGTGAACCGGGCCAATCTTGCTATCGGGCTACAGAGCAGCAGTAAAATTCTGGGTACGGTGCCGCACATCGCACTGATCAACGAACAGGCATGGTCCGCCGGTATGGTCAAACATTACCTTGAAGCCGGCTACAAAGCAGTCTTTATGGATTATGACAATCCAGCCCGCTACGCGGACTGGCCTGAACACATCCAGCATTTCCCCCAACGGGCCAAGGGCACAAACGGCGAATCCATTCCCGTCATCTGGAGCCGATCCATGGTTTTCCAAAAACTGCAACGCTTCGCCCACCGGGAATTGGAACTCCCTGAATATCTGGACTACGTGGAAAATCTGGGAACAGGAGAAGGCTGGCTGCCCATCTACGGTAACGATGCGGAAATTTTTGATTTCCGGCCCCGCCGCTATAAGAATGAAGCTGTGCAGGAAACAGAAAGCGAATGGAAGCTGATAAAACATGCTTTCAAAACCCTGCGCGAACGCGGACATGAATTTCGCCTGCCATCAGATGCACTGCTCGGTCTTGAGCATGAATCCGGCGGAAATGAGCTGGACTTAAGCTGTGCAGGTCAGCCTATCCCGGTCAAAAAACAAAGCAAATACAACATTACCCGCTGGGCCCTCAGCGGACGTAACGATTTCCAGCTGAATTCCCTTTGCCGGGCGACCTGCCGCAGGCTTGAACAGGACTTTCCTTTCTGCTCCGAAAATTTAAAAAAATGGAAGGAGCTATGCTTCTGCTGGTCCAGCGACCTGCGAACCCACATCACCGGACAAAGATACACTTCCGCTATGTGCAGACTCGAACAGCTCGCCTTTGAGGCCGGCGCAACTGTCCGGGAACCGGTTTTTAAAGTATCCGGCACTCCCTCCGAAAAGCGCAAACGGATGCTAAGACTGAATACGAGTACCGCCTCCGTGACCCTCAATACAGCTAAGGGGCTGTCTGTTCAGGAAGCATCTTTCGCTATGCACGCCGGAATCCCCTCCTTCGGCACCCTAAGCCACGGCTATTTTGAAGAAATCGACCTCGGCGCGGATTTCTTTTCCGGGCATATCATCATGGAAGGGCCCGGAATACCGAAAGATACTGATCTTACAAGAATCACCCCGCTGATTGATGAGGACGAAAAAAGCATCAC